>JBCBVN010000174.1:0-8812 GCA_039817625.1 Bacteroidota bacterium | reverse complement strand
TATTAATTGCTTTTCAGCAGCAAAGCATTAAAATTTTGACTGCTGATTTATTTATCAAAATTTACACAATGAATAACGGAACAGTGAAATTCTTCAACCAATCAAAAGGTTATGGATTTATCACGCCTGGCGACGGGGGCAAAGATGTTTTTGTTCACGTGAATGATCTAGTTGATGACATTCAAGAGGGCGATAAGGTTACCTATAAGGTTGAAGAAGGTCGTAAAGGACCAAACGCAGTTGATGTTAAGGTCGTTTAGCGATCTAACTTATACCAGTAAGAATAGAAATGGAGCCACCCGAGCTTTGTGTCCAAAATTCAAGTGGCCACAAAGACATTGGCTCTTAATCTTTAGGGTGGTATCGAAATCCTTCGATACCACCCTATTGTTCTATGGTCGAACTCACCTCACCAGCACCACGTCACCATACACCCATTCCCTGGTCCCGTCAGCCAGCTGAAGCTCAACTTGCCAGACAAAGACGGCCGGGTTCATGGTGCGGCCATCGAGGGTGCCATCCCAGCCGTAGGCCGGGTCATTGGCGGGAATGTCCAACTCTTCGTGTACCAGATTGCCCCACCGATCGAAGATGCGGAAGGTCAGCACACGCTGAATCTGAGGGCCAGCAAAAGGAAAGTAGAGATCATTCTGATTATCCCCATTCGGGCTAAAGGCTGTCGGCATGAAGAGTGATAGATCGTTGATGACCGCAATGCGTATCTGATCTACAGCCTGGCAGCCATTGGTGTCGACCACGGTGAGTTGGTAGACATAGTCGCGTGGTGGGCTCACCAGCATGGGCGCCATGCCAGGAGTGGGTATGGGGCCATCGCTCATCCAGATGAAAGTGTCTACACTCAGAGCCGTTGTCTGGAAATCGATGAGGACGCTTTCTCCCTGGCGAATCGTTGTATCAGGGCTCAGTTCTAGTAG
The DNA here is from genome assembly GCA_039817625.1 of Bacteroidota bacterium. Classification (GTDB taxonomy): domain Bacteria; phylum Bacteroidota; class Bacteroidia; order Chitinophagales; family Saprospiraceae; genus Neolewinella. Next base: position 7,877 of record JBCBVN010000174.1, on the reverse strand, counting down.
GATTTCCTGAGCTTGCACCAGCACAAAGGTCTCAGTTCGATCGCAACCGCTGCTGTCTATGACCGTCAGCGTATGTTCGCCCACTGGTAGGTTGCCGTACACCAGTCGGTCGGTCAGTAGGCCGCCATCTATGCGGTATCTGAAAGGTGGTGTACCGCCCACCTGGCCCAGAACAATCAATCCACCCAGTGGATCTTCAGCGCATGCCGCTTGCTCCACTTCAAAATCGAGGCTAGTGATGGCCCTGGCGACCAGTCCTACTTGTACGCTGTCGATGGTCGAACAGCCATTTTGGGTGTTAAGTAGCTCGAAGTAGTAGAAACTCGGTTCACTGGCAGCAATCAGATAGGGGTCTTCTCTTGGTTCGAAATTGCCATCGGGTGCCGATGACCAACTGGGTATAAACTCACCACCGCGGTCGCTACCACCTGCGCTAATGGGGCTAAAGGCCCGATCACATCCCAGCACCGGCGGATTGCTAAGCTCGATGATCGGAGCCACGAGATCGTCGCCCACAAAGGTGAGCAAGCTGCGTGGGCAGCCGCTGATGGTGTCGGTCACAATCAGCTCATAATTACCCGCCTGGTTGGCCATGGCTGTGGCAGACTCACTCAGCGTATCACCCGCTTGGTTGAGCCAAACATAGCTGTAGGGCTGATCTGGCGAGGCGGTGGTGCTCAATTCCACTTCCGGCCTTGCACAAGTGATGAGATCAGGATCGAGCAAGCTCAGCTGAGCCGTTGCAAAGTTGGCCGCCACACTGAAAGGCAGCGTGTCGCGGCAACCGTTGTCTACATCTTCTATCAGCAGTTGGTAGCTGCCGGGCTCGTCTATGGTCACGGTGCTTGTGGTCTGTCCATTTAGTGGAGTACCCAGACCGATCGTTCGCCAGCTATACCTCAGTTCGCTTAGATTTGGACTTCCGCTGGTCGAAGCATCAATCGATAGCTGTGGGGTGTAGCAATTGATCAGCAGACTATCTTGAAAGGCGATGCGAGCATTAGGACTCAGGGTGTCTTCCGTTACCATCAGCAAGTCGAATGCTGTACAATTATTGACCAGGTCTGTTACAGCGAGTATATAACTGCCCGCGGCCCCAACCAAGGGGTCGAGTCGGTTGCCTCCTTCTACGATCTCTCCATCTGGGGTGGTCCAGGCATAACTTACTTGTCCGCTCAGGCTGCCTCCCTGGCCTTGCAGTCGGATCTCTCGTCGTCGGCAATTCAGGGTCGTATCGGGACCCGCAAAGGAGTTTGGAGCTTCCAGGTCGGTAAACAGTTCAATGCTATCCGTAGCTGTACACCCATTTCTGGGGTCGGTCACCGTCAGAAAATATCGGTCGGGTGCAAAGGCGTAGGCGGTATCCTGATCTGAAGAGGATATGGGGAAACCCTGGTCTGATGTCCATGAAAATACCGGCGGAAGTCCGGAATCTGTAGCTCCCCCACCGCCAAGTGCCAATGAGTCGAGGGTACAGAACAAGGTATCAGATGGCCCCGTCACTACGCTGGGCGAAATCGTATCGATACCCACAGTAACCGTAAAACCATTTCGGCACCCGGTACTGGCATTAAAGAGCTCAAAGCGGTAATCGCCCACTTCATCAACGATAGTTGTTGGCGTGTTCACACATTCGGCATCTACGGGCTGACCAAATATATCGAGTGGGCACCAGGAGGTTTCCAGACTTGGATCAGAAATGAAAGGCACCAGCTCGATTTCAGTGGTAGCACAGCTCAGGTTGGTGTCGGCCAGGGGTATAATGACGGGGAGATCATCATCGGCAGTCACGACAACCGAATCTATGGCTCTACAGCCATTGCGCTGATCGAGTATTTCTAGAAAGTAGGCTCCTCCACAGGCAACGATGGGACTGAGTGTAGCGATTCCTTCCAGGCAGGTCTCTGCTAGTCCACCAGTCCAGTTGTATACAAAGGCACTTCCTGTACTACTGCCAATACCATTGAGTACCTGCAATGGATCGTCGCATGTCAGACGCTGGTCTGGCCCCGCTTCTACTATGGGGGGCAGGGTATCGTAGGCCAAAACTACCGTATCTATAGCTACACACTGCGAAAGTGGATTGGTCACGACCAATTGGTAGATTCCTTCTGCGCTAGCTTGTACGTAGCTGCTATCAGCCCCGGGTATTGGGCTATTGTCTTCGAGTAGCCACTGGTATTGAAATCCGAAGGTAGTATCTACTATCGTACTGCCTAGCCAAACGCTACTGCTGTCGCAAGTCAGGAATCTATCTGGCCCCGCAGCTGCAACTGGCAGTACGCGCAGGTCGGTAACCGATGCCGATATTGTTGCACTCAAGGCCGATTGATTGACCACCCGGACCGAGTATTCCCCCGCTTCGCTGGCGAAGACGCTGGAGTTATTTTCCCCCACCAATTCATTGCCGTTAAACGACCAGCTGAAGGTGCAACCCAGGCAGGATTCGCAAAAGTCTAATGCGAGCTCTACAATTGGGTTGGTACAAGTGATCACCGTATCGCTAAGGATCAGGCAGGGCGGACAAGGCAGTTGTATCAGATCGACATCTGCACTGGTCGGGCAACCATTGTCGAGATTGGTGACGGTGGCCAGATAGGTGCCTGCCTCTCCTACTATGACCGTATCATTTTGTTGTCCAGCTTGTATGAAAGGTCCGTTCCAGCTGTAGCTGTAGTTGCCCATTGGATTTGTCATAACAGCCAGCGCAAAACTGTCTTCCCGACACGGAATCTGAGTTTCTGTGAAGCTGAGGTCAGGTACATTTATATCCTGAAAAACAGGCACGACATCGGCAGCTTCACAACCGGTCTCCAGGTTGAGTACTTGCAGAAGATATACACTAGGCTCTGTGACATCTTCCGTTACACCCTGGCCAACGGTATCTATACCAATGGCCCAGGTATACTGGTAGCGTGGATCTAGTTCGCCTCCGCTGGCATCGAGGGTGACGACTGGCTGAAAGCACGTTAGGGTATCCGGTAGACCCGCATCTACTATTGGTGCCCTTACATCTTGGGTGACCTCTACGAATATGGTGTCGGTCAAGCCAAATATGGCGTCACTGATCACGAAACCATAGGTGCCCGGGCAGGCCACACCCAACTGTCGTGGATCTGCCTGAGCCTGCACACAGATGGGATTGTCGAATAGCCATTCTATGGTGACTCCGGGTCCGTCTACAGGTTGGCTGAAACTGGCATCGAGTATGATTTGCCCCACATCGCAAGTCAGGCTATCAAAGGGCACAATAATCGGCAGGATGGGGCAGTCGACAACCACTTCGATGGAGGCGGTATCTGAGCAACTGCCATCAAAGTTGGTGATGATGTACGTATAGGTACCCGGTACGGTGACTTGTGGGTTGTTGGGAAACAAACTGATAGGCTGGCCATCACGTAGCCATTCGGTGACGGTAGCGGGTGTACTCAGGCTATTGTCGATGATCGCAAAGCCGGTATTGCAATCGATCTCGGCGGTGTCGGGCAAAACGGCTATGATGGCGTTGGGCGCCAATTCGACTTCGATGTCGATCGAGGCTGGGCAACCATTGTCGACATTGAATATTCCCACCGAGTAGTCGCCCGGACAAAAAACTTCAATAGCTGTAGTGTCTTCATCGGGAGGTACGCAGGGCCCATCCCAGTTGATGATGTACTCGTAGTCGAGATTGGTATCGCCGACGTCCAGGGTGACGAAATTGGTAAAGCAACCGAATTCCAGGGGTGGGTCCAGGCGGATAAAAGGCGTATCGATATCCAGAAATACCCGAGAGCTGTCGCGGGTCACGCATCCATTGGTGTCGTCTTCTACCGCAAAAATATATAGTCCGCCAGGAGGAGCGATAAGTATGCTGGCTGAAGTGCTGAGGGTATCATTTTGCTCGGCAAAAGTGACCCAGGAATAGCTGAAATCTGGCCCTACGCTAGTATTGAGTCCACCGAGCAATAGGGTGGGGTTGTAGCAATTGAGGGTAGTGGTGTCGGGACCGGCATCGGCCATGGGAAATTCTTGGTCTACAGCTATGTTTATCTGGGTAGAATCGACACATCCATTGATGGTATCCTGAACCAATAGCTGATAAGTGCCTCCTTGATCGATGAGCAGGCTGTCGTTTGTCGTAGGGAACGTTCCACCTGCCCCGATAGGGATCGGGGTCCAAACAAAAGAAAGGTCATGTGTGGCGACACTCCCGCTGCCATCTAGCCACTGCTGGGGGAGGTCACAAGTGAGAACTTCCGCGGGTCCTATGATGGCTTGTGGCTGGTTGAAGTCCTCGTCTATCAAAACGGTGGTCTCGCTAACGCACTGCGTACGCGTGTTGGTTACGGTGAGACTGTATAGCGCTGGGCAGTCGGCAGTGACCACGGGGCCGTCAAATAGTCCCTGACAGTCAATGGCCCAACTGTAGGTTAGTTCGTCGGCATTGATTTGGCTGGTATCGGCACTTAACTCCCGCACGGGGATGAAACAGTTGATCTGACCGCCGCCAAGTATGCTGGCATCTGGAGAGATGGTATCTTGAAAGACCTCGACCTGAATACTGTCCTGGCAGCCATTGATGCTATTCGTAACGACCAATTGGAAAATACCGGGGCTGCCGACCGAAGCAAATTGCCTGTCTGTATCTGAGAAAAAGATGGCGCCGTTGGGCCCGGTCCAGTTGTAAACGATGGTTGGCTCTGAGCTGGTGAGTGAGCTACCCAGTAACACCTGGGTAAGCCCGCAGGTCAGGGTGTCTGGCAGGTCTGAAGCGGCAACGGGCTGATCTCTCAAGTCGACCAGCTCTATGGTGTCGCGAACCGAGCAAGTCACTCCACCCAGACTTTCCGATAACTCCAGTACATAAGTACCGCCTTGATTTAAGGGAAGACTGGGATCATTTCCAATTGGGTTGCCCATGATATCGAACCACGTAAAGTTGGGTGTCTGGGTAGTACCAGAGCCACTGGCATCGAGCGTTACACCTTCATTGACACAATCGATGGGATCGAAGGGAGCAATAACGATCTGTGGATTAAGCACGGTCAGATCGAGAAATATTACACTGTCGCATCCGGTACCGGGACTTATCAAAGTGCGGACGATTCCCGGATCTGTCGAGTTGAATTCTTCACTGCCGATGAAGATGGATTCTCCCTGGCAGAGTACGACGGTAGTGTCTGTGATGAGGGGATCTCGGACGGTGAGGTTGGACGTAACTATGCTATCGCAGCCCAATTGCGAAGGAATGGTATCGATATATATGCCACTTTGGTTGTAAGTGCTGCTGCCAATGGTATAGCTCTCTGCTGCACAAATGGTGGTGTCAAGGGTGGTGAAAAACTCATCTACTACCTCCAGGTCCAACTGAATAACTGAATCGCATTGCCCCAGTCCAATCAGGTCTACATCAAAAATACCTGTTGTATTAAAGTTGATGCCTCCAATTTCTACAGATCCATTAGAGCAGATGGTCCGTTGTAGAAAAGTGGTGTCGGGTGTGGCCAATATGCTTATGCTTTGACAATCAGTACTCAGGTCACCGCAGAAAGAGGGAAAGAAGCTGTTTAAGTCGATTTCGATATCTGATCGATTGATGATGCCGTCTGGTACGGGTAGTAGCATACTATCTGCGAGTAAGTAGCTGAGGCCACACATCTCGTAATCACCTGGAGGCATATTGGTCCAATCGGCTAGGCTGTCCACATTTACCAATAGACCACTTTGCTCGTATAGTAAATAGGTGTAGCCATAGGCATTTTCATCTGGCCGGGGGACCGGATAAAATGGAACGGGTGTAAGATCCAGGCCCGGATTGCCTTCGCAGAGCAGGATGGGCGGGTCTTGTAGGGTTCCTGCTTCGGCAAAACAGCAGTCCAGTCCCGTCTCGTCGCAGAAAATGAGACGAGCGTACACAATGGCTCCGCTGGCACCTGGTCGATCAGAAGTGACGGTTATTGTCCATGAGCCGTTGACCGGACCCATATCAAAGTCTTCCAGGCATCCCATATTTGGGTAGTAGGTTCCCTGGTAAGTGCTGCCTGCGAGCCAGTTGAATGGGCTGTTGTTGTTCCACTGGGCAGGGAAGCCGGGGTCGGGATCGGCAGCTTCTGCGCAAGGCGTGAAGTCGATGAACCAGCGCGTAAAAATGGTTGGTGGTCTAGGTTGCCCATTGATGGGACCTACGAGCTGTACAGACTGACCTGCGGGACTGCTTAGTGTGATGGTGACATCGTAGATGAACTGGTGGGCGAAGGTGAGCTCTACTCCACATACGCCCTGATTAGGATCGGCCAGGTCATTGTTGAGAAAATCCGATATGTCGACTTGGTATGTGCCGGTGCTCTGAGGCTGAAAGGTAATGGTATCTGTCCTTCCACAGCTCTGGCCCGAGGCGTTTGAACTCGCCAATATGCAAAGCGTCAATATAAGCCATGGGATGGGGCGCACTAAGAGAAAACGGTTTGTTCTTGGGATGTGATGTAAAGATAAGGATAAGCTGGGTATCGTTTGCTGTGGCGTATTTGATCTAATGGATTTGCAGTTAGGATGTAAGGGCTGTCGACAGGGACTTTTTTAAGGTGGGTTGTTCTAATCACTAAATTGATATTAAATTTGCAAAAAACTTGCATTTTTAAAGCCACACTTTAAATTTACAAAAATTTGCATTTTTTAAAGTTCAATGAAAAATTTCGTAAATAGAGACATAGCCAGACATCTAAGGGAGGTCGGGCAATACTTTCCCGTAATCAGTTTGACCGGCCCAAGGCAGGCGGGAAAAACAACTCTTTTACGTGAGATATATCCAGATTATAAGTATGTGTCTTTTGAAAATCCCAAAATAGACACTGCCTTTAAAGAAGATCCAGAAGCTTTTTTAAATGAGTACAATCAGTATGTAATATTTGATGAGGCTCAAAATGTACCTGAGTTGTTTTCTTATTTGCAGGGAATGGTAGACGATCGAAGAACACCTAGTCGATTCATTCTGTCAGGTTCGCAGAATTTTTTGTTGCGAAAGAATATAACTCAATCGCTGGCGGGAAGGGTCGTTCCATTGACTTTGTTTCCTTTGGATCAAAATGAGCTCACTAATTCAAATCGACTTTCCGAGTACAGGGAAGAGGCGATCTTCAAGGGGGGCTATCCAGGTCTTGAAGTGACTAGTATTCCACCAAGTGTATTCTATAGCGCTTATTTACAAACCTATATCGAGCGAGATGTAAAGGGGCTGATCGACTCGACAAACTTGACGACCTTCAAGATATTTATAAGGGTTTGCGCCAGTTTCAGTGGACAGCTGATGAATTACAGTACTATCTCTAAAGCTGTTGGGGTGAGTGTACCGACGGTTAAGTCCTGGCTGTCCATTTTAGAGCAGAGTTATCTGACTTTTACACTCAGTCCCTACTTTAGAAATTTCAAAAAACGTTTGGTCAAATCTCCCAAGTTATATTTCTACGATACTGGATTGCTATGTTATCTGTTGGACATAGAATCACCAGAGATGCTAGGACAGCACATGAAGTCAGGAGCCATTTTTGAGAATTATGTAGTGAGTGAAGTGCGTAAAATGAATGTACACAGGGGTAAGGAAAATAAATTCTATTTCTACAGAGACAGTACAAAGCTAGAGGTAGATCTAGTAGAGGATGGGCCCTTTAAAGCTAAGTTGTGGGAGATAAAAAGTACTTCAGAAATTGGTGGTAGACAGATTAATAACTTGAAGTTGGCAGCCAGAAACTTTGATCAGCTAATCCAAAAGGGGGTCATATATGGGGGAGGTATATCGGAGTACCAGAATGAGATCAAATTTCTGGCATGGAACGATTTAAGAAGTGTATTAGAATAAATAAAACAAAAAAAGTTTGATAATTGGATATTTAACAAACAAA
>JBCBVN010000173.1:0-8825 GCA_039817625.1 Bacteroidota bacterium | reverse complement strand
CCTACCAGCTGACCATAATCGATGCGAACGGATGCGTACTTACCGATGAGGTCAGCGTATTGGTGGACAAGGCTCAAAATGTATATGCACCCAACAGTTTCTCTCCAAATGAAGATGGCGTCAATGACCGATTTACTATTTATGGTGGTCCAGATGTAGTTGTTGTTAGGCAACTGCGGATTTTTAATCGCTGGGGCGACGAGATTTTTGTCGCAGAGAATATTCCACCCAATGATTTATCTGTTGGCTGGGACGGACGATTCAATGATCGAATGGTAGACATCGGCGTTTATCTGTTCATGGCAGAAGTGCAGTTCTTTGATGGGCGCACTACTGTCATTTCAGGAGAAATTGCCGTATTGAGATAAGAATTAGACCTTCGGGAAATTTAACGGAAAATTAAAAGAGCTTGTAGCTACTTTTGAGCTGCCTTTCCGTCTTAATACATGAAAACAACGCTCCAACAACTTATGCGAGAAAAGCTCATTTTATTCGCAGCACTGCTCTTTTCAACTTCAGTTGCCTCTGCACAAAACACTGATTATCAGGTGTCAGCCATTGGTTTTTATAACTTTGAAAACCTCTTTGACACCCTGGATGCACCCGATATTCGGGATGAGGAATTCACCCCTGAAGGAAGCAAGCGATATGGAACCACCATTTACACCGACAAGCTGAACAAGCTAGCACGGGTAGTTGGTGAGATGGCTACTGACGTCACTCCAGATGGAGTAGGTATTCTGGGAGTTGCCGAGATAGAGAACAGAGCGGTATTGGAAGACTTTGTGGCGCACCCCACGCTAGCGGATAGAAATTATCAGATCGTTCATTTCGACAGTCCAGACCGGCGTGGAATTGATGTCGCCTTATTGTATCAGGAGAAGTACTTCACCGTAGATACCGCTCAGTCCTTGCGTATGCGAGATCTGTATTATGCCGACGGGGATACCGTTTTCACCAGAGACATATTGCATGTAGCAGGCCAGCACGGAGGTGAAGCCCTGCACATCTTCGTCGGTCACTGGCCGAGCCGCCGAGGTGGGGAAGCAGCCAGCTCACCCCTACGGCAAGCACTAGCCAGAAGGTTCAAAGAATCTGCAGACTCGATCCAGGCTATTGATCCAGCTGCAAAGATCATTTTGATGGGTGACCTCAACGACGACCCGGTTTCTCCATCTGTGGCAGACGTGGTAGGAGCCGTCGGTAAGCAGAGACGTGTACCTGACGATGGTTTTTTCAATCCTATGTACAGCCTGTTCAGACAAGGCCTTGGGACCCTTGCTTATCGCGATGCGTGGTCGTTGTTTGATCAAATCATCCTCAATGACGAGTTGATCAGAGAAGACAACGGTTGGCGATACTACCAGACGCATATCTTCAATGAACCCTATATGTACCAACGTTCAGGTCGCTTTAGGGGCTACCCACTCCGAACCTGGGTGGGCGATAACTACATGGGTGGTTTTTCCGACCATTTCCCGGTTTATGTCTTGCTGGTTAAGGCCATAGAGTAGGATATACGACTGTAACGTGCTTGTGTCTTGTCTCCATGGCGACTACAAGGCGCTTCTGAAAACTCATGACTATTAGGGTGAGCATTAGCTGTGCGTATATTGCAGGCTAAAATATCATCCATGCGCTACTACTTTATAGGCGGATTGCTGCTTTTGGCAGCAGGCCTTATGGCTCAAACGCCTGCTTTTTATCAAGACGCTGAAGGGCAACTCTTACTTAGGCCCTCTGTTGTCGCTAATCTTTTAGAGGACCTCCCCACCATAGATCACTCAGCTCCAGCACCCACCACACATCAGCTGAGTTTGCCTACGCCAGATGGCGATATTCAGACTTTTTTTATTTGGAAGACCAATGTGGCCGAGCCTGCTCTTTCGACCAGATTTCCAGGCATTGTCACTTTGGGCGGTATGGCAAAAGACAAGCCTTCCATCAAGCTTCGCGCAGAGTGGAAAAACGATAATGCCCGTGTGGCTCCAAACGCCGATGGCAAGCTTTCTCTTATGATATTTGATCCCGCGGAGCGCTGGGTCATTCGTCCTTTGGTTGGTACTGATAGCTATGAAATGGGCACAGAGACAGATTTTGCTCATTTGCGCCGAGCATTCGAGTGTATGGTCGACGACCACGGCGGTTTCCACGATCACGAAGAGAATCAACAAAGCCCAGTATCCGCTCCATATCCCATTGGCGAAGAACTACGGTCCTATCGAATGGCCGTTGCCACGACAGCTGCCTACACCAACTTCCACGGACCTGGCAATGATACTGCATCTGTACTGGCAGCAGTACTGGCCAGTGTAAACAGAATTTCAGAAGTCTATGAAAGTGATGTATCTGTCACCTTTACCCTGGTAGAAGAAACGACCAAGACTTTTTACTTCGGTGACGACCCATTCAGCGGCAGTGGACCATTGGGCTTCTTGCATGATGTAATCGTAGACAGCATCGGATTGAATAATTTCGACGTTGGCCACCTGTTTGATGTAGGAGGTGGAGGTGTGGCCTCCCTGGGTTCTGTATGCACCTCAAATCGCAAAGGCTCTGGTTACACATCTTTGAATCCACCAGAGGGAGATCCATTCGATATTGACTATCTGGCGCATGAGGTGGGCCACCAGTTTGCTGGTAACCACACCTTTAATTCCTGTAATCCTAGTCAGGGACCACAACCATTTGAGCCGGGAAGTGGTGTGACCATCATGGCGTATGCAGGTATTTGTGGTGTCGACAATGTAGCCAACCGATCCATACCGCAGTTTCATGCGGCAAGCTTGGCAGAAATCACCCAATTTACCCAATTCGGTACGGGAAATAGCTGTCCTACGACTACTGCTACCAATAATACTCCTCCGACAACGGAGGCGGTAGTTCCCGGGAATATCATCATTCCACCGGATACACCCTTTGAGCTCGAAGCTACCTCTACAGACGATGAAACCCCAGAGGCCGTAACTTACAGTTGGGAGCAGTATCAGACCGGTCCGAGCGTACCTCTAGGCGATGCTGCCGGTAGCTCTCCCCTATTCAGAAACTTCAATCACACGACCAATCCAGTGCGTGTATTTCCTCGTATGCAGCGCATTCTATCTGGGGTTGACGATCGAGCAGAACTACTACCGACCTACGATAGAAATGTTCGCTTTAGAATAGTGGCCCGAGATAACTCCTCTGGTGGAGGCGGTGTGTTCTGGAATAACTTCGACATTATTGCCCGTGCGGCAGGCGGCCCATTCCGCGTAACCTCACAAGGTGAAGGCAATGCAGAACTGACTGCTGGAGATGTAGCCATTCTGACCTGGGAACGCGGCAATACACATCAGGCTCCGTTCTCTACAGATAGCATTGATGTATATCTCGGTGCAGATCCGTTGAATGGTTTTGACCAGTACCTGGGACGTGTAGAAAATACGGGTTCTGCTTTCGTGGTCATTCCCGAAATAGCAGAAGCATCTACCTATAGATTCAAGCTAAAAGGCGTAGACCGCCTATGGTTTAATATCAACGAAGAAGACATCAACCTGGTCAGCCCTGACGGCCCAGCTCTATCTGTGACCAATCTGGAATCGGACCTGAGCCTGTGCGGCACGGGAACACTAGAGATCAACTTTTTCGTGAGCCGTCTGAATGGTGCCGATGGAGAAATCGATTTCGAAGTAATCGGACTACCTGCGGAAGTCCAAACTGAAATAACGGAAACCGATTTACTACCCGGTCGGTCTTACCTGCTCACTCTAACCATCGGAAATGATGTGCCCAACGGTGACTATCAGGCCAGCATTGTTGCTACTGCCGGAGAGGTGTCTGACATGACTGACTTCCGTGCGCTATTACAGGTCGAAGCACTGGCTGCTCCTGCCAACCTGGTACCTGTAGACAGCGAAGTGGAGGTATCCGTTTCCGGTCCTTTCGAATGGGAAGAAGCCACATCTGACGACATCACTTTCGACATACAGATCACCACTGATGCGACCAACGACAACTGGGAAATCGAAGAGTTCGGACTGACCGAAAACTCATTTGTTCCTTCGGCTAATCTAGATGAGCAAACCGCTTATTTCTGGCGCGTGCGCAGCAACAGCCCAGACTGCGGCAGCGGCCCATGGAGTCCTGTACAGAGCTTCACTACAGAAAGCCTGGTCTGTCTGACGTTCAACTCGGAGGATACACCTGTAGAGATGGGCGGATCTATCTCGATTATCAGTACCATAGAGGTAGAACAGGATTATCCTGTACGATCATTGCGCGTTACAAACGCTACTGGTATCTACCAAAACTTTGGCGAACTGCGCTTCCTGCTATTGACGCCTGATGCCGGAGCATTTACCCTTACGGAAACGACCAACTGCCAGACCAACAACTTCAACCTCGGTTTCTCAGACGATGGCGCGACTCTGGTATGTTCTCAGGTCAATACGGGCAACCTATTCCGCCCAATCGAGTCCTTTTCTGATGCCAGAAACTCCTCATCGGAGGGCAACTGGAGATTGCGGATTTTTGATCAGGCGATAGAAGGTGAACTAAGCAGCTGGCAACTGGAGCTCTGTGTACCGGAGCGTCTCGTCAGTACGCGAAATGCACCACTGGCACAGACTGCCGTTCGAGTCTTCCCCAATCCGGGCAACAATGTCTTGAACTTCCGCTGGTCGGAGCTTCCCGTGAACCCACAGTTGGTCATTCTATCTGACATCAATGGCCGGGAAATGGTCAGGCTCCAAGGCAGTCAGCCACGCCAGTCTCACCAGATCACCGTTGATGCAAATGGCCTGCCCAATGGCATGTACATATACCGAATGCTGACTGAAGATGGCCAACTCATAGCAAGTGGCCGATGGGTTAAGCAATAGATTTTATTTTTGCATTCCAATTTCTATTGGCCGGTAGGTTTGAACAACTTACCGGCCAATTTTCATGTTTCTACTTTCACAACTAAACGAACCTGATGAAACAATTCTTCACAGCAGTAGCGCTGGTTTTAACGCTACAACTCAGCGCACAAATGGAAGCGCCCCAAAACTGGTGGAACTTAGATCGCCAAAACGATGATTTTCCCGGCGTCAGCTCAGACCGTGCTCACACCTACCTCCAGGGAAAATCCAACCAAAAAGTAGTCGTAGCCGTCATCGACTCCGGTATTGATATCGAGCATGAAGACCTGGCCGATGTCATCTGGACCAACGAAGACGAAATCCCCAACAATGGCCGCGATGACGACAACAACGGCTACATCGACGATGTCCACGGATGGAACTTCATCGGTGGCCCAGGTGGAACTCACGTACACCACGAAAATCTGGAAATCACGCGCATCTACACGCGCCTGAGCCAGAAATATGCCAACAGAAACCCCGAAGGTCTAAGCAAGGACGAACGTGCAGAATACGCACAAATGGAAGAACTGGGCCGCATCATCGAAGAAGAGCGTGCCGGTGCCGAGCCACAATTGGCTCAAATCCAAGGATTCATCGACGCCATCAATGCAGCAGCTGATGCTATGGGCAAGTCTCCGGAAGAGGTTACCGTAGAAGACATCGATGCCTTCGAGACCGAAGACGAGATGACTACCCGCATCCTGAGCTTCGCGCGCAATATGATGGCCGCAGAAGGTGGAAACCTAGGAGACCTGGTCGATCAGATGCAAGGTGGTATCGACTACTACGGCGGTCAGCTCAACTACTACTACAATACCGAGTATGATTCTCGCGACGTAGTAGGTGACGATCCTTCCAATATGGATGATCGCAACTACGGCAACAATAGCGTAGAAGGACCAGACGCCAGCCACGGCACACACGTAGCGGGTATCATCGCCGCTGTACGTGGCAATAGCCTCGGTGTAGACGGAGTAGGTCAGAATGGCAACATCGAGATCATGGTCATCCGTGCCGTACCCGATGGTGACGAGCGCGACAAAGACGTGGCCAACGCCATTCGCTACGCAGTAGACAATGGTGCCTCTGTGGTCAACATGAGCTTCGGTAAAGCGTACAGCCCATACAAGGAAGCTGTAGACGAAGCTATTCGATATGCTGAACGCAATGATGTACTTCTCGTACACGCGGCCGGAAACGACGGCAAAGAATTGACGCTGTTCAACAACTACCCCAACGACGTCCGCGTCAAGAAGGGTAAGCCACGTGGCAAAGGTAGCCGCATCTGGATTGAAGTAGGTGCGACCTCTTCAAACTACGACGCCAACTTGCCTGCTGGTTTCAGCAACTACCAAGACGAACTGGTCGATGTATTTGCACCAGGTGCAGGTATATATTCTACGGTTCCAGACGACGAGTACGACACCTTTGGCGGAACCTCTATGGCATCTCCTATGGTGGCAGGTATTGCCGCGCTATTGCGCTCTTACTTCCCAGATCTGACGGCTCGCCAAGTCCGTGAAATCATCTTGGAGAGTGCTGTTTCCGTACCATTGGAAGTCAATCGTCCTGGAGACGAGGAGTCTGTACCATTCAGCAGTCTTTCTGCTACAGGTGCCATTGCCAACGCCTATTCTGCTGTTCTGCTCGCAGAGCAAACAAAAGGAAAGAAGAAGCGTACCGCAGATCGCGATGCTTCCCTGGCCAAGTACTAGGAGCTATTGAACTCATTGATTTATAACCCTTGGATGGCCAGCGCTATCCAAGGGTTATAAATTTATCCTAAGATCTTGCGAACTTTATGAAAAGCACCTATGTTTGCCCTGTAACACAATGAAAGCTAACTCTAGCATATCATTCCCGGTCAATCGACCATTTAACTTCCGACGACTACGACGCCGCCGAATCATGCGTCGTGCTTAATCCTCGTCAGTAGATGACCCAGCTGTACTAGCAGCCGTTCTTTTCTCTTAACAAGTAGGATTTTCTCGACGCAACTTAGCGCCCATGCTGAGGCTGCTATTCCTATTTGTATTTCATCCATCCAACTATGTCTGTTCAAATTCGCATCGCTGATTACTACGACCTCCAGTTTGCAGAGGAGATATGCGCCATCATGGAAGAAGCAGCCAAGCAAAGAGGTACGGGTATAGCCAAAAGAAAGCCAGACTATCTGCGAAAAAAGATGCAAACAGGAAATGCCGTCATTGCCCTGGTCGATGATCAGGTAGCCGGCTTCTGTTATGTCGAAACCTGGGACCACGGCCAATATATTGCCAACTCCGGCCTCATCGTATTCCCGCAATTCCGGGGCCTGGGTTTAGCCAGAAAGATTAAAGCCAGAATATTTCAACTGTCCAGAGAGAAATATCCAAATGCCAAAGTTTTCGGCATCACAACCAGCCTGGCGGTTATGAAAATCAATAGTGACCTGGGCTACCGCCCCGTCACCTTTTCCGAATTGCCGAAGGACGAGACTTTCTGGAAGGGCTGCAGCAGCTGTGTCAATTACGACATCCTCACCCGGACGGAGAGAAAAATGTGCCTGTGCACCGGTATGCTAGCCGATCCAATTATCATCGAGAAACAAACTGAAAGCAATGCCAACAAAAAAAGTAGTATTAGCCTATAGTGGTGGGCTAGACACCACCTATTGCGCCCTTTATCTGAGTCGTGACCTCGGCCTGGAGGTTCATGCTGTCATGGTCGACACTGGCGGATTTACAGCAGACTATTGCAAGGAGGTCGAAGCGCGAGCACGCTCCCTGGGCGTTACTCAATTCAAGCGTATAGATGCCATCCAGAACTACTACGAAAAGTGCCTGAAGTACCTGGTGTATGGCAACGTACTGCGCAATAATACCTATCCGCTATCTGTCAGTGCCGAGCGTATTTTTCAAGCGATAGCCGTCGTTGAATACGCCAATGAAATCGGTGCGGATGCGGTGGCCCACGGCAGTACCGGAGCTGGCAACGATCAGGTGCGATTTGACCTGGCCTTTCAGATCCTGGGTCAGGATATGGAGATCATTACGCCCATTAGAGATGGTCGACTATCGCGCCAGGAAGAGATCGAATACTTGAAGAAAAACGGCCTGGATTTAAGCTGGGAGAAAGCCAAATATTCCATAAATGCCGGCCTGTGGGGTACCAGTGTAGGAGGAGCAGAGACGCTGACTTCAGACCAGCCCCTACCTTCTACAGCCTACCCTACTCAAGCATCAGACACTGTGCCCAAAACCATAAGTCTCGATTTCTTGCAAGGCGAATTGGTGGGTGTAGACGGAAAGCAATACGAACATCCGGTCCAGGCTATTCAGGCCCTGGCCGAGCAGGCAAAGCCCTATGCCATTGGTCGGGATATCCACGTAGGCGACACCATTATTGGGATCAAAGGTCGGGTGGGTTTTGAAGCCGCGGCACCCCTCTTGATCATTAAAGCCCATCACTTGCTGGAAAAGCATGTCTTGACTAAATGGCAGCAATACTGGAAAGAGCAGCTCGCCAACTGGTACGGAATGTTGCTGCATGAAGGCCAATATCTGGATCCCAGCATGCGTAATATCGAGACCTTTCTGACCGATACCCAAAAGCGGGTGACGGGGCGTGTGTTTGTATTATTGCAAACTTACAACTTCCAGCTCCAGGGGATCGAATCCACCTATGATCTGATGAATGCCAAATTTGGTCAATACGGTGAGATGAACCTGGGCTGGACAGGAGAAGACGTGCGAGGTTTCACCAAGATTATGGCCAACCAAAACCAGATTTATCACTCGCTAACCGAGCAATCATGAGCCAAACAGTAAGAGCTGCCATTTTGGGTGGAGCGGGTTATACCGGTGGCGAGTTGATCAGATTGCTGCTCAACCACCCTCTGGTAGAATTGGCCTGGGTACACAGCCATTCTCAAGCAGGCAAACTGCTCTATGAAGTTCATCC
>JBCBVN010000172.1:0-8826 GCA_039817625.1 Bacteroidota bacterium | reverse complement strand
TTTGACTATACAGTCTTGTTCAATGAATGAGCCATACTGTTCCTTGTCCTTTCCTCTTCCAGAAATAGTAGAACATAACTCTGTCTTGAGCATACTATTGCCTTATGAAGAGTTGGATACGATGGTCTTTATGAATGAGGAAGGAGATCTGCTTGAATTCGTTAAAATTCATAGCTTAGATATAGACAGTTTAATAGATTTGGGCTCTCAAAATTGTCCAAGCGGTGGGAGTACGGAGGTTGCTTATACTGTCGAGAAGAAAGAGTACTGGTATAGAGATGTAAATGGTGAGTATACTATAAATATAAAATACTGGGCAGATATCTCTTCTAATTTAACGCCAGGGGTAATATATGGTGGTGTTCCTGGTTACGCTATATCAGATTATTTAGAAATCGTATCGTCTTTATCTGGCTTAAATTGTGCTCCTACTGTCTTCTCTGAACAGTTGATGACACGAAACCCAGGTATGCTGAGATATGGTAGAGAATCAGGGTATGTTCGGTTGGGTGTTCAGTACAACGGAAGGATTATGCGCTTTAATGCCATACGTAATGAAGAGTTGGTCCATTCAGAAGGAGATGGCATTATTGGAATGAATATTTGTGACGAGAGCTTTGTCAGAATATTCTAGCTGCATCCCGACCAACCTACTTCCACTTAATCCCACACCCCGCACTAGGAAACTGCTTTTCCGGGGCATCTATGCCAGCAAGTAATCTTTCTAGGGCAGAACGGAGGTCTTGTCCGCTTATGGGAGTGTCATTTCCCGGACGACTGCCATCCAGGCGACCGCGATAGTAGAGTCTACCTTCGGCGTCGAAAAGGTAGATGTCGGGCGTGCAGGCTGCGGCATAGGCTCGGGCGATGGCCTGACTCTCGTCGTAGAGGTAAGGGAACGTAAAGTTGTACTGGTGAGCGAAGTCGCGCATTTTTTCCGGACTGTCATCTGGATACCTCTCGACATCATTGCTGCTAATGGCTACGGCACCAATTCCCCTCTGTTGATATTCGGCAGCTATGCGCACCAACTCCTCAATGGTGTGAATGACATAGGGGCAGTGGTTGCAAATGAAATACACCAAAGTCCCCTCGGATCCGGCGATACTGGGCGTTTCCATTCCTGGTATTTGTACGCCGCCAGCATTGTCGAAGGTGACGATTTTACCGGAGACGGTGTCAGGTAGATTAAAGTCGGGGGCCGTTGTGCCCAGGGGTAGCATGGTGGATTCGGTAAGCGCCATTGTAAGGAGTTTGGAAAGGTACTGGTAAAGGATACAAAGTAAAGCGTATTGCGACGTGCTAGTGCTCGCGATACGCTATCCGTCGTATGCAATACTGTAAATTCTATACGCCCCACGCCATACGTTTGTTTATCTTCACCCCATGACTTTTCTATGTATATCCTGCTACTTTAAGGGAAGCCCTTTCCTCACTGCCTGCAAAGAGGCCGGCAATACGGTCATCTTATTGACGGTAGAAAAATTGCGCGATGCCGATTGGCCTCGCGAGCATATAGATGAGTTCTTTTATTTGGAGACGGACGCTAATTCTCCAGAAAATCTGGCCAACATCGTCGCCGGTTTGTCGCACCTGATGCGCAATCGGCCGATTGATCGCATTGTAGCCCTGGATGACTTTGATGTCGAGAAAGCTGCTACCTTAAGAGAAGAGTTTCGGTTGCCGGGTATGGGGCAGACCACCGCGCGTTACTTCCGCGATAAGCTGGCCATGCGCATACGAGCTGATGAAGCCTTAATACCCGTACCAGCGTTCAGCCCGCTATTCAATGACGAGGTGATCAATAACTTCATTGCCAAAACAGAGTTTCCCTGCCTCGTCAAGCCCAGATCTGAAGCCGGGGCCATCGGCATCAAGAAAGTCTATTCAGGAGATGAACTTTGGCAAGTCATTCACGACCTGGGTGAGGATCGTCACAAGTATCTGGTCGAGCAATTTCGGCCGGGCGATGTATATCACGTAGATAGCATTTGTGTAGACGGCAAGGTAGAATTCTGCCAGGTGAGCCGGTACCTCGATACACCTTTTGAAGTAGCTCATGGCGGTGGCATTTTTCGATCGGTCAGTATTCCGGTAGATGATGCAGAGGCCGAGCAGCTTCGTCAGATGACGGCACAGGTAATGATTGCCTTTGGCATGAAATTCAGCGCCAGCCATACCGAGTTTATTCGCACCCAGGATGGGCAGTTTGTTTTCCTGGAAACCGCTAGCCGGGTAGGCGGAGCTCATGTAGCCGAGATGGTAGAAGCCGCTACCGGAGTCGGTCTGTGGGCAGAGTGGGCAAAGCTTGAATCGGCTATGGCGCGCGGGGAAACCTACCAGGTGCCCGAGCGCCAATATCACGAAGCGGGAATTCTGGTTAGCCTGAGCCGGTTTGAGTGGCCGGATATGAGCAGCTTCAATGACCCTGAGGTGGTATGGCGTATCCATAAGCCCTACCATGTGGGCATGATCGTACAGTCGGATACGACCGAGCGTGTGCGCGAACTGCTGGATAATTATGCCGAGCGGGTAGGTAGAGATTTTCATGCCGCAGCGCCTGCTCCCGACAAGGCGACGGATTAATTGCCCGAAAGTAAGGTTGGGAGCCAACAACTTTTTGCTTTGGCAATGTTTACACTCAAAACCAATACTTATAAAACCATGCACAAGTATACCTTGAGCTTACTGGCGACTCTCGCCTTCGCACTAACTTTCCTTCCAACGGCTACTGCCCAAATTTCTATGCCGGCAGCTTCACAGAATGCTACTTTCAGCACCACTGTTGGCCTGACCGACATCATAGTCGAGTATAGCCGTCCCAGCATGAAGGCGCGCACCATCTTCGCAGCCGACGGTCTCGTACCTTTTGGTCAGATCTGGCGCACCGGTGCCAACGCGGTTACTAAGATCACATTCGGTGATGACGTCAAGATCGACGGCAATGATTTGGCCGCCGGTTCTTATGCCATCCTGACTATGCCAAAGGCTGATGAGTGGGCGGTTCACTTCTACCCATACGAAGCTAGCGGATGGAACAGCTATGTGGAGAAAGAACCTGCGGTTGCAGTGATGGCTGCACCTACTATGCTCAATCACTCATTTGAGACATTCACCATTAGCGTCAACGAGGTTGCTATGGAGAGCGCTCACCTGACCTTTGTCTGGGACAAGACCCTGGTGGCTGTTCCTATCGAAGTTGCTGCAAAAGAGGCTGTGATGGCCAGCATTGAAGCGACTATGGCCGGTCCTAACTGGTATGATTACTACCAGGCCGCTTCTTTCATGCACGATTCAGGTGGCGATCTAGAGCAGGCTGGTGAGTACATCCAAAAGTCTACGATGATGTCAGCTGACGATCCTCGCTACTGGGTCTGGCGTCGTCAGGCTTTGATTATGGCCGACCTTGGCGAAAAGGCGGGCGCCATCGATGCAGCCCGCAAAAGCCTGGAGCTGGCTCGCGAAGCCGGCAATGACGAATATGTGCGCCTAAACGAGGCTTCACTTGCGGAGTGGAGCGAATAAGAACCACATTTGTTTCATTGAAAAGTCCTGCTTGGCACCAGCTGAGCAGGACTTTTCTTTTGGATAAGGGGTATGCTATTAGCAGTGGTTCTGTATGCTGTATGTCCTTATTTTCTTTTAAAACTAAAGCTTGCAAAGAAGAAATTAATGGCACACGGACTGGCGCGGAATACCACGGACTTTTAATTCCACTATGACTTTACGACCTACTAGGAGGTCGGCAAAGTACTCTCCAAGGGAATCATGACTTGTCCGCGGTTATCTGTGTAAGTCCGTGTCCTATTACTTTCAGTGCTTCAAGGGAAATCTGCCAGGGTTAATTATCTATGCTCGCCCCAATTTTCCCTGTCGAGATTTCTGAATTGAATGGCTTCGGCCAAGTGCTCAGGTAAGATGCGAGCACTGCTTTCGAGGTCGGCTATGGTACGGGACACCTTAAGGATGCGGTCGTAGGCACGAGCAGAGAGCTGGAGCTTTTCCATGGCCATTTTGAGCAGGGCTGTGCCTTCGGTCCCGATCTGACAAACGGAGCGGACCAGCCGACTTGGCATTTGAGCGTTGGTATAGATGCCGTCAAAATTTTGGAATCGCTTCGCCTGAATATCTCGGGCAGCCAGTACGCGGGCTGCAATTTCTTCGCTGCTCTCTCTCGGTAGGTCCTGGTTGGCGAGCTTTTCAAGTGGGACGGGTGTCACCTCTACCTGAAGATCAATTCGGTCGAGGAGTGGGCCGCTAATTTTATTGAGGTAGCGGCGCACGGCCTGAGTATTGCAACTACAGGTTTTTTCGGGGTGATTGAAGTAGCCACATGGGCAGGGGTTCATGCTGGCGACGAGCATAAAATTGGCTGGATATTTGACCGTATGGCGGGCGCGACTGATGGTAATGCGACGATCTTCCATGGGCTGGCGCATCACTTCTAGTACACCGCGCTTAAACTCGGGCAGCTCATCGAGGAATAGCACCCCATTGTGGGCCATGCTGATCTCTCCTGGCTTGGGGAAAGATCCGCCACCGACCAGGGCTACGTCGCTGGTAGAGTGATGGGGTGACCTAAAGGGTCGGTTGGTCACGAGGGCAGCTCCTTCAGGCAGGTTACCAGCTACCGAGTAAATCTTGGTGGTCTCCAGCGCTTCGTGCAGACTCATGGGGGGCAGTATGGTGGGAATGCGCTGAGCGAGCATAGTTTTGCCTGCACCCGGTGGGCCAATCAAGATGACGTTGTGACCACCTGCAGCAGTGATGGTCAGGGCCCG
Organism: Bacteroidota bacterium; assembly: GCA_039817625.1. GTDB lineage: Bacteria > Bacteroidota > Bacteroidia > Chitinophagales > Saprospiraceae > Neolewinella. The sequence continues at coordinate 4,045 of JBCBVN010000172.1, read as the reverse complement.
CTTGATGGTCTCCTGACCTTGGACATCTCTGAAGTCGAGCTCGTATTTGGAGCGGTTTTTAAAGAACTCCTCCCGCGTATCTACCGTGGTTGGAGCAATGGGCGCTTCGCCACTGAAGTGCTTGATCGCTTGCAGCAGGTTTTCTACCCCAATGACTTCCAGGTCATTGACAATGGCAGCCTCGCGCGCATTGGCCTTGGGCAGTACAATACCTTTGTATTTGCGTTGGCGTGCTTTGATGGCCATAGGGAGGGCTCCTTTAAACGGCCGCAAACTTCCGTCAAGCGAAAGCTCGCCCATGAGCATGTAATTGTCCAGGTCCACGGCCTCAATTTCCTGGGTAGCATGAAGTAGAGCCATGGCAATGGGGAAGTCATAGGCCGAGCCTTCCTTGCGTACATCTGCCGGAGCGAGATTGATGATGACCTTGATGCGGCGACACTTGTAACCACTGTTTTTAATCGCAGTTTCTATGCGGTAGCTACCTTCTCGGATGGAATTATCGGGAAGCCCGATGACATTGTACCAGGGCTTGTTTTCTTGCACGTTGCCGCCAGCATTGGCTTCTACGATTATGGTACGTGCATCGACACCTTCAACGGCGCCGGCTAGGGTTTTGACGAGCATGAGTGATTAAGTACTCGACGTCTTTCTCTACCACAAATGTACGCCTTATTATTTTTAAAAACAAAATGTTTTGCAAGGTGATCATCTTACAAGATGGCATCCTGGGGAATGATGCGACCTGCGCCTGCCAGTACCAAGCAGGCAGAGAAGTTCTGCTTAATTGCTCAAGGCTGACAAGTTCAAAAAACATAAGCCCCAATGGTTGTACCTTCGCAGTCCTTAACGTATAGATCGATTTATGAAGTTAGATCAGATATTGGCGGTGAGTGGGCTGCCCGGCTTGTACAAAGTAGTCACCGAACGGCGTAATGGACTGGTTGTCGAAGAGCTGACGACCCATAAGCGAAAGTTTGCCCCTATGCGCAAGCACCAATTTGCGCCGCTGGAGAGTATGGCGATCTATACCGATGACGGTGAGGCCGAGCCCCTGAGTACGGTCTTTAAGCGCATGCTTGAGCAGGGTGACGACAATCCGCCACCTGCAGTCAAGTCATCTAAGGATGTGCTCTTTGAGTACCTGGCCGATGTTGTACCCAACTACGATACCGATCAGGTGCATGCCAGCGATGTGAAGCGGCTACTGAAGTGGTTTCACTATCTGGAAGATCACAAGCTCTGGAATTTAGGAGACGAAGAGGAGTAAATCAACCTGCAGCCAGAGATATGGTCAGCGAGCGAAAAAGAGAAATCATCTCTGTGGCGTCTTCTTTGATCAGGCGACAAGGCTACGCTGCGGTGACCATGCGCACCCTTGCCCAGGAAGTCGGGGTTAAGGCCGCCAGCTTGTATAACCACATCACCTCCAAACAGGAAATTCTGGCCCACATCATCCTGGGGGTTGCCCAAAGTTTTACCGAAGGGATGGCCGTGGCCAAAGCGATGGACGCTCAGCCATTGGACAAAATCAAGCAACTCATTTCTCTGCACATTGAGATCACGATCCAGCAGACCTCAGATATGGAGGTTATGCAAAACAACTGGATGTATCTGGAGGGAGAAAGTATGGCCCAGTACAAGCGGTCGAGAAATCAATATGAGGCGGATCTGCGCCAAATTATCAGCGCTGGTATAGCTGATGGCTCGATCAGGAATGTTAATCCAGAGCTGCTGATCTACTCGCTTCTGTCGCCGCTGCGCTACTTATATGTTTGGTTCCCAAGACAAAAAACCCTCGATGCTGAGCAATTGAAGGACGAGCTTGCATCGGTCCTGTTGGGAGGTATAGAGAACTGATTTCGAACTTAGACAATCTTTTGCCCGGCTTTAGTGCCTTCTGTAAAATAAATTTCTGCCCTTTCTTGTAAACTAAACTAACAAGCGTTAGTTTTATATCTGATATGTCTCGTTTCCATACTTTGACCGTATCGGATATCAGGCGTACAACAGCGGATTGTTCCGTGATTACGCTAGATGTGCCAGATGATAAACATGCAGAATTCAGGTTTGACCCAGGTCAGTACCTAACCCTGCGTGCAGATGTTAATGGTGAGGACTTACGCAGGTCGTATAGTCTCTGCAGTAGTCCGTTAGATAAGCAGTGGTCAGTAGCGATTAAGCAAATAGAAGGCGGTCGTTTCTCTACGTTCGCCAATCAAGATTTGGCCATAGGCGATACGCTGGAAGTTATGCCTCCAATGGGGCAATTCACCTTAGAAGTAGACCCTGATCAGGCTCGCCACTATATCGGATTTGCTGCGGGTAGTGGCATCACGCCCATATTGTCGATTATCAAGACCCACTTGAGCGAAGAGCCCAATTCTACGTTCAAGCTTTTTTATGTTAATCGGCGTGTGTCGTCCATCATTTTGAAAGAAGAGTTGGAGGCGCTGAAAAATATTTTTCTCGACAGACTGGAGATCTTCTACTTTCTGACCCAGGAGCAGCGCGATATTCCATTGTTCAACGGGCGAATAGATCAGCAGAAGCTGCAAATTCTATTCAAGGTCTTATGTCCACTGGAGTTTGTAGATCACTGCTTCATCTGTGGACCCAAGGATATGATCTTCATGGTAAGAGATGAGATGCAAGCTGAAGGCTTTGAGCCAGAGCACATCCACTATGAACTCTTTTACAGCGGTGATGACGATAAGGCCGCGCCCAAACCAAAGCCGAGTAAGCAGCTGCTTTCGACCGACGGCATTCAAGTGACGTTGCTTGATGGAGGTAAAGAGCTGCATTTTGCTATGCCAGATGGTGAGGAGAGCATACTCGATGCTGCCCTCGGGACTGGCGCTGATCTACCATATGCCTGCAAGGCCGGTGTATGCAGTACGTGCAAATGCAAAGTGCTGGAAGGCACAGTAGACATGAGAATTAATTACGCTTTGGAAGCTGATGAAGTAGCGAACAACTACGTTTTGAGCTGCCAGGCCTACCCAACGAGTGACATTATTAAAGTAGACTTTGACGTTTAATCTCGAAAATCATGCAACTAGACAACATAAAAGACCTGGAAGCGGAATTTGAAGCCCGCATCGCCCGAGATGAAAAAATCGAGCCTAAGGACTGGATGCCCGAGAAGTATAGAAAGACGCACATTCGTCAGATTTCTCAGCATGCCCATTCTGAGATTGTAGGGATGTTGCCCGAAGGCAACTGGATAACCCGGGCCCCGTCTCTGAGGCGCAAAGTCGCCTTGTTGGCCAAAGTTCAGGATGAAGCTGGCCACGGACTGTACCTCTACAGCGCTTGTGAAACTCTGGGTATTTCTCGTGAGGAGTTGTATGATCAATTGCATAGTGGAAAGGCTAAGTACTCTAGTATTTTCAACTACCCTACACTGACCTGGGCCGATATGGGCGCCATTGGCTGGCTGGTAGATGGAGCCGCCATCATCAATCAGGTGCCTCTGTGTAATACCTCCTTCGGGCCGTATGCCCGAGCTATGGTACGGGTGTGCAAGGAAGAGAGTTTCCACCAACGTCAGGGATTCGAGATCATGATGACGCTGGCTAAAGGAACAGAGGAACAAAAAGAGATGGCTCAAGATGCACTCAACCGTTGGTGGTGGCCATCGCTGATGATGTTCGGTCCTACCGATGCCGAGTCTACGCACACTGCTCAGTCCATGAAGTGGAAGCTGAAGCGCAAGACCAATGACGAACTGCGCCAGCAATTTGTGGACCAGACCGTACCACAAGCCGAGCTTATCGGCCTGACTATTCCAGACCCGGATCTGAAGTGGAACGAAGAGCGCGGGCATTACGATTTCGGTCCTATCGACTGGGGTGAGTTCTGGCAAGTCGTAAAAGGCCATGGACTTTGCAATAAGAAGCGCATCAGCGATCGAGTAAATGCCTGGGAAGAAGGTGAGTGGGTGCGCGATGCCGCTGTAGCTCATGCCGAGAAAAAGGAGACCAGAAAAAGAGAACAGGCCGCTTCCTTAGCCGGATAGGATATTTTCCGCCCTTGCCGAGCA
>JBCBVN010000171.1:0-8861 GCA_039817625.1 Bacteroidota bacterium | reverse complement strand
CTAACCTATTGTATAGACCAAAACTTGGTTCTTCGACTGCAAATTGGGAATTTCCTAGATTATAATACAATAGCTCCCAACCATCTTCAGGCTCAAAGTCCCTTGGCTGGCCATTGAGGAAAAATCCAAAGTCTAATACATTTAGATTATTAGAAAAATAAGGAGATGGAATAGATTGCGGTTGAAGAACCAAGTTTTGGTCTATACAATAGGTTAGAGGGTCGAGTAATCATTTTTTGGTACTTACAGCCTAATGATGGCTCTGGTCCCGAGAATGTATTCGTTAGGCTTGATCAAGTTATCACTCAAGGCAACAATACCGTCACTGGCTATTTCAGTACCCTTAACATACCGAGTAATACGCTTGATAATATTACAAGCAATTTTCCTTTGGGATTTCAACAACTCAATGAAGGTTTTGCGGGACAACAATGGTATTATGCAGAGGGAATGATGGCATATGATCCTTGTGTTTGTGACTATGAGACTGGAATTGTTACCGAAGCTGTTACTACAGATATTTCTCAATTACAATTCAGCGGAGACATTTCTGGTCAATCGCAGGCTGTTTATAGTACACCAAGTTCTTCTGGTAGTAAGAGTTTTTTGGGGAACGCTATTCGGAGAGCTGATGGACTTGCAGGTGCTATTGCAGGAGGATATAAGAGGTATAAAACCTTAGATTCTTTAGAATCAGATTTGGATTTGGAGAACAGTAGTTCTGGCTTTGTGAGAACCCTAGCGGATTTTTTACCCACCGGTTTCTTAGGTCCTGTTGGTGGCGCATTGAAGGTAATAGGATTTCTTGCTGGTAAAAAGAAACCTGCAACACCACCACAATTATTGGGTTTCAACCATAATTTCTCCTTTACTGCAACAGGTACAATAACAAGTACAAGCCGATATAGTCCTTATCCTATGTATAGCCCTGGTTCTGATTTCAATGAGCAGCAATTGCAAGCGTTTAGGCCCATCTATGATAATCCTCTTGGCGTATTTACAGTTTTGGAGCGGCCTAAGGTGCAATTTTATGAAGAAGAATTTCTTAATGGAACACTAGGAGATCTTGACTTTGGATATGTTGAAAGGGGATTTTACAGGTTTTCGGGTGATCTAAAATACCGTGTAAATAAGACAGCAGGTTTGAGCGAATTGCCAGTAAGTGTTGCTGCAGCTTTAATTTGGACGGATGGGTGTCAAGCTTTTGATAATGGTGTGGCAGATAGTGTAGCTAGCGTCGCCGGCCCCGCAATAAATTTAGCTTGCTTTGATGATCAAATAGTAAGAATAGGCACAATAAACGGTGTAAGTGGCCTTAATGGATTTAGATGTTCTGGTTCGCCACAGATACAAATTATTGCGACACTGGAAGAGGAAGATGGAGACATTCAGACGCTTTTTGCTGCTCGATATCCAGTAGAACTTGAAGAAATAAAAGCTGAAGATGTAGATTGGACACTGGGTGTTGCTGCCCAACTAGATCCAAATCCAGCTTCCTACTGTATAAGCGATGCCCCCCCTCTTCCAGTAAATGATCAAGAGCTTTTTCAGTTTTGTAGATCTCGGTACGATCCTATACTCACTTTAGTTGTCGGACCAGAAGACGAGGAGGATAGCTCCCTTGAGACTGGGTTGACCGGAAATGTTGTCGGCGAAATTCAATCAAGTATAGCTTCAGATGTATTTCCGAATCCTGTTAGGGATAGACTATGGTTGGGCATACCGGATGAATTAGTGAATCAAAATGTCTTGTTTACGTTAACAGACATGAGTGGAAGAATTTTAATCCAAACTAATAGAACTTTTACGGTGCCTGGAAAGAATATGCTTCCAATTGAATGGAACGAATATACTCCTGGATTGTATTTAATCACCATCTCGGATGGTGAAAACTATTTACAGACATTCAGAGTAACTAAACAGTAATAATTTGTTATCCGGTGGCGTTAACGCCACCGGAATTAAAACAATATCCAATGAAAACAATTTTACAATTTTTATGGCTGGGATGCCTGTTGCTGTCTTTCTCTTGCCAGCCCGACGATGACATGGGCATAAGCGATTACTGTCTGGAAAACGCAGGTGATCCCAACTGTCCAAACTACGATCCTTGCTTTGAAATTTTTCCCGCTACTAGTAATTTCGATATTATTGACTCTGGGTTCATTGCAGTTGACTCAGTAGTAGGTATACCCGTGGATACTTCATTTGCAAGTTTTCTTTATTTTAGAGTAAATAGAGTCAACCCTTTAGCAACCTACGAATGGCAAGTTGGGCAAGACCCTAGGGTGTTTACAGGGTCAGAGATTAATCTTAACTTTAATGGATTCGAGGGGACTGTAAATGTGAGACTTACAGAGACGGTTCCAAGTAATAATTGTCTTGCTGAAAATGATTTGATAAGTACAAGTACAAAGTCAATAACTATAGTAGACTCTTTTGATGGAATTCCAACAACTGGAATATTTAATGGAGAGTTAAGGCAAGGGAATAACACCATTGATGATGACTTGACAATTACCATAACAGGTGATGTTCCTTCTGATTTAAATGAATGGTGGAAAATACTGGGTTTAGCATTTCCAGAAGACTGCATAAACCTAAATAGATACGGAGTTCCATACACTGGCGGGTATTCCTGGCTAGTTAGTCAATACCAAAGTGATTTTAGTGGAGTAGGCTTTTGCTCACCTCGCAATCCTGTATTTATCGGTCGCCTCACCCCCGGTGATCAAAACGAAATCACCATAGATTACTGGCTCAACAATGATAATGGGAAACGCATCAAACGAACTTTTGTGGGTAGACGAATTCAATAAGTTGATCAGCTGTGGCCGGAGGCCACAGCTGATCATTTTCCCCTTTCGCCGTACCTTTCCCCTGTATGGAAACGGCAACACAATATACGCTGGAACACGCTCAGCAACTCGACCGGGAAGACCCACTGGCACATTATCGATCTCAGTTTCACCGACCGATAGATGAGCATGGGAAAGAATACGTCTATATGTGCGGCAACTCGTTGGGTTTGCAGCCGAAAACCACTGAGCTTGCGATCCAACAAGAGTTGGAGGACTGGAAAAAACTGGGTGTAGAGGGCCACTTTAAAGCCAGGAATCCCTGGATGCCGTATCATCATTTTTTGCGCGATGCCATGGCTAAGGTTGTTGGTGCTAAGCCTCAGGAAGTAGTGTTGATGAATACCCTTTCGGTCAACCTGCACCTTATGATGGTCTCCTTCTATAGGCCGACGGCGGAACGCCATAAAATAGTGATCGAGTCAGATGCTTTTCCGTCAGATAAGTACGCAGTAGAGTCTCAGTTAAGGTTTCATGGCCTTCATCCGCGGAAGTCTAAAATAGAGATTCGTCCCAGGCCAGGAGAGGTCTGCCTTCGGCATGAAGACATCTATGATTTAATCGAGGATCAAGGTGATGAGATTGCGCTCATCATGCTGGGGAACCCCAACTACTATACCGGTCAGTTTCTGAATATGAAAGCGATTACCGAGCGCGCGCATGCCAAGGGAATAACGGTAGGTTTTGATTGTGCCCACGGCGCTGGAAATCGTCCGTTGGATTTACACGATTCGGGTTGCGACTTCGCTGTTTGGTGTACCTATAAGTATCTCAACGGTGGCCCGGGAGCGATCGCTGGTACCTTTGTTCACGAACGCCACAGCAATAGAATGGACTTGCCCAGATTCGAGGGGTGGTGGGGCCATGATCAGGATACGCGTTTTGGTATGCGCGATGATTTTCAGCCGATGCCCGGGGCCGATGCCTGGCAGCTAAGCAACCCGCCCATTCTGGCGCTGGCACCGGTTTGGGCGTCGCTCAAGATATTTGAAGAGGTAGGTATGGCAGCCTTGCGGGAAAAGTCGATCAAATTGACCGGATACCTGGAAGAACTACTGAACCAATTGGGGCGCGATCGCATTCGGATCATAACACCCCATGAGCCGGAACAACGCGGTTGCCAGCTATCGCTTCAGGTCGTCGGTGCCGATAAAAGCCTGTTTGATCGGTTGAGCGACAGTGGCGTCATAGCCGATTGGCGAGAACCCGATGTGATACGTGTTGCACCTACGACACTATAAACCAGCTATACTGAGGTGTTTGAATTTGTAGAGCGATTGAAAAACTGCATGTAGTTTATGTCTGATTCTCAGCCCATTATTGTTGTTGGTGCCGGCCTTTGTGGATCCTTATTAGCCTTGCGATTGGCACAGCGAGGGTATCGGGTCGAGTTATTCGAAAAGCGATCTGATCCCAGACTGATCGAGCTGGAAGCCGGTCGTTCAATCAATCTGGCGCTGTCTGCTCGTGGACTCATGGCGCTGGAGCGTGCCGGACTTCGCGACGAAGTCAAAGACATCTGCATACCCATGCGCGGCCGCATGATACACCCGCTGGGGGGCGATCAATTTTTATCGCCTTACAGCGGTCGGGCGGAAGATTACATCAACTCCATTTCCAGGCCAGGCCTCAATCAGCTGCTCATCGAAGCGGCAGACGAGCATGAAGGCGTCCGCATTCACTTTGATACGCAGGTAGAAAAAGTATATCTGGATGAAGCTAAAATAGACTACCGCGGGCCTTCCGGTCAGGGGCAAGCCAGCGGACAGATCGTCGTCGGTACGGATGGGGCCGGTTCCGTAGTGCGCCGTGCTATGATGGCCAAAACGACCGATCTGCTGTTTAATTACGAGCAAAATTTCCTTCGCCACGGCTACAAAGAACTGAGCATTCATCCGGGGCAGGGAGACCATCTTTGGCAAATACACAAAGAGGCGCTTCACATCTGGCCGCGTGGGCATTTCATGATTATAGCACTTCCCAACCTGGACGGCAGTTTTACCCTCACCATGTTTCATCCATACAAAGGAGAGGCGGGCTTCAATACCCTGAATGATCCCGACAAGCGGATGGCTTTCTTTGAGAAATACTATCCCAGCCTGCTGCCATATCTGCCGCACCTGCATGAAGAGTACGAGGCCAACCCTACGGCCACACTGGGCACCATTCGCTGCTATCCCTGGCAAGCCTATGGGCGAACCCTCATCATGGGAGATGCTGCTCACGCCATCGTTCCCTTCTATGGGCAGGGCATGAATGCCAGCTTCGAGGATGTACGCGTATTCGATGAGCTACTCGAAACACATGGCAGTGATTGGTCGACACTGCTCTACGAGTTTCAGGAAGCGCGCAAGCCAAACGGCGACGCTATAGCTGATTTGGCTCTGGAAAACTTCATTGAAATGCGCGACAAGGTCGATGATGCCAACTTCCGCCATAAGCGCACCATTGAAATGCAGTTGGAACGGGAAAAAACCGATTATTATTCCAAATACTCCCTGGTCACATTTCGCCCTGATCTCTCTTATGCCGAAGCCCGAAAGCGAGGCCTGGCCCAGGACGAATTCCTGCTTAGCCTGAAGGGTGATGAAAAGCTGGATTGGGTCTATGAGCAGTTGATGACTGGGTAGGTGGGTGATTGATTGCAGAATCTTTGTCCATAGGTCTCGCTATTTTTACACAGAATGGTAAAATTAGAATCTAAGCTTCCTGAGGTAGGCACGACCATCTTTACGGTCATGACGCGCATGGCCAATGAATATGGAGCCATCAATCTATCGCAGGGGTTCCCAGGCTACGAGATCGATCACGAATTGAAAGAGCTGGTCGATAAGCACATACAATTGGGGCGTAACCAGTATTCGCCCCTGGCTGGAGTGCCCGAACTATTGGAGGCCATAGCCCATAAAAAGAAGCTTCTGTACGGTTGTGATCTGGACCCTCAAACAGAAATCACCATCACGCATGGTGCCACAGAAGGTATTTTTAGCGGGCTGACGGCACTGATACGGCCGGGAGACGAGGTCGTGTACTTCGAACCAGCCTACGATGCTTATCTACCTGCCATACAACTCAATGGTGGGGTAGGGGTGCCCATCCGGCTGAAGAGTCCAAATTACAGCATTGATTGGGAGCAAGTGCGGAAAGCCATCAGTCCACGCACTCGACTCATTATGATTAACTCTCCCCACAATCCGACGGGCATGGTTTGGTCTAAAGGAGATATGCTGGCTCTGCAAGAGGTTGTAGAGGGAACGGATATATTGATCTTGTCGGATGAGGTTTACCAGCACGTACTCTTCGATGCGACAGCGCATCAGAGTGTTTTAGCCTTTCCCGAACTTTGCCGTCGCTCTCTGGTGACTATGTCATTTGGTAAGACTTTTCACGCGACCGGTTGGCGGGTGGGCTATGCCATTGCTCCGCCTGCATTGACTCGGGAACTCAGAAAAGTACATCAGTTCAATACATTCAGCATCAACCGGCCATTTCAGCACGCGTTGGCCGAGTATCTGCTCAAACCAGAGCGCTATTTATCCTTGCCCGGCTTTTTTCAGGAGAAACGGGATTTTTTCCGGGCAGCCATTGCAGATAGTCCGTTTGAACTGCTCGACTGTAGGGGGACCTATTTTCAGTCTGTCAGCTATAAGGATTATTCTGAGCGTTCGGATATGGACATGGCCGAGTGGCTGACTAAAGAAGTCGGTGTTGCCGCTATTCCGGTATCTGCTTTTTATTCGGATGGGACGGACGAGCAAGTCCTACGTTTTTGTTTTGCCAAGGAGGCGTCTATGCTTGAAGAGGCCGGCAAAAGATTGAGTAAACTATGAAAGAGAACCTGAACATAAGCCTGGTCCAATCAGACATTATTTGGCAGCAGCCCGATGAAAACCTGAAGCGATACGAGGAGAAGATCGCCTCTCTGAAAGGCAGGACCGATCTCGTCATTTTGCCAGAGATGTTTACCACTGGTTTTAGCATGGATGCAGCCGATTTAGCCGAGCGTATGGACGGGAAAAGTGTGCAGTGGCTGCAGGAACAAGCGTCTAAGTTAAATGCGGCCACCTGCGCAAGTCTAATCATCGAGGAAGCTGGCCGTTACTTTAACAGATTCGTTTTTGCACACCCAAATGGTGGGTTGGATACCTACGACAAGCGGCATCTTTTTGCTATGGCTGGTGAGCACGAGCACTACCAGGCAGGACAAGAGCGGCAGGTCATCGATTATCAGGGTTGGCGTATCCTTCCCCAGATCTGTTACGATTTACGGTTTCCGGTGTATTCGCGAAATGACCTGGACTACGATTTGCTCGTTTATGTGGCCAACTGGCCGGATCAGCGCGCTTACGACTGGCGAACGCTACTCCGGGCTCGCGCCATTGAAAATCAGGCGTATGTGGCGGCTGTGAATCGCGTTGGCGATGACGCTAATGGGCATCATTATCAGGGAAATAGCTGCGTGATCGATCCCGCATGGCGGCACGTTTTGGTGGAGATGAACCACACGGAAGGCGTATGTCGCCAGAATATTTCAGCAGAGCACCTGAAAAAGGCACGCCAAAAACTCCCCTTTTTAAAAGATCGCGACTCCTTTGACATCAATGAATAAAAAATGGATAGCAGTATAAACTGGGCCGAGGCCACTTCTTTGCGAACATTTATAGGCAGTAAGGATTTTTCTGTTTCCCGCGCTTTTTATCGGGCGCTGGGTTTTAAAGAAACCGAACTTGGACCTAAGCTATCCTTATTTCAGGTAAATGATCACTTTTCCTTTCACTTGCAGGACTTTTATGTCAAAGAGTGGGTCGAAAACAGCATGATGTTTTTGGTCGTAGACGATTTAGAGCTTAGACTTTCGCAGGTCGAAGCCCTTAACATATCCGAGCGTTTTCCTCCTGCTAAATTGACCCCTATTCAAGAACAGGATTGGGGTAAGGTATTTTATATATTCGGACCGAGCGGTGTGCTCTGGCATATTGCTCAGTTTAAAGAGGGTTGAGTACCGCTATTTCGATCCGTTCTCAATAAGCTGACTCATACAAGTGTCGATTGCTCAAGCAACTGGCATGAGGTAAATTTGTGTTGTGATACAGTCGATTGTGTTCTTACTTGTCTCCATAGCTGGTTTAGGCTATGCGGGTTGGCAGTTCTGGCGTATTCGTTCAGTGGTCATGCTGGGCAAGGATGAGGCAGTAGAAGGGCCGACATCGGAGCGGTGGCGGAATATGTTGTTAGTAGCCTTCGGGCAAAAGAAAATGTTCAAGCGCATCATCCCCGCTGTTTTGCACTTTATTCTCTATGCCGCCTTCGTCATTACTCAAATTGAGTTGATCGAAATTTTTATAGACGGTATCTTCGGCGTACACCGGTTCTTTGCGCCTTACCTCGCTGGGTTCTACACCTTCATCATCAGCTTTATTGAGGTACTTTCCTTCCTGGCCTTCTTTGCGACTTTCATCTTTTTGTGGCGACGAAACGCGCTCAAGATTCCTCGCTTTATCAAGCCTGAGATGAACGGATGGCCAAAGTTGGATGCCAACCTCATTCTGATTTTTGAGATTATTCTGCTCATCTGCATCTTCACTATGAATGGTACGGATGTCGTTCTGCAAGGTCTGGATCCTGCTCACTACCCAGATACGGGCTACCTGGCCATCAGCGGCTGGATGGGACCAATGCTATTTGGTGGTTTTTCTGAGGGTACCTTGCACATCCTGGAGCGTGTAGGCTGGTGGGGCCATTTTGCTATGGTACTTTGGTTTTTGAATTACCTGCCCAAGTCCAAGCACTTACACATCATTCTTGCCTTCCCCAATACTTTCTTTGCCCGCTTAAAGCCTCGTGGTCAGATGGTCAATATGCCAACCATCATGAATGAAGTTAAAAGCATGATGGACCCAGAAGCAGCCTTTGTAACCAACGACAATGGTGACGGGGCCATGGAGGAGCTACCCACTTTTGGTGCGCATGACGTACATGAAATGAGTTGGATCGATATTCTGG
>JBCBVN010000170.1:0-8862 GCA_039817625.1 Bacteroidota bacterium | reverse complement strand
GCTTTGACCAGGTCCGCCGCTGCATCGAAGTTTGCCGCATCACTTTGATAAGCCCTGGTCAAAGCTGTACTCGCCGATTTCGGTCAGATCAACGTGCTCATCAACAATGCAGGTGTGACCCGCGACACCCTGATGTTGCGCATGAATGAAGAGATGTGGGACATCGTCTTAGACAACAACCTCAAATCGGTTTTCAATCTCACTAAGCACTGCATAAGGCCTATGATGAAAGCCGGTGGTGGCTCCATCATCAATATGTCAAGTATTGTTGGCGTACAGGGCAATGCCGGCCAGGCCAACTATGCCGCCAGTAAGGCCGGGATCATTGGTTTTAGTAAGAGTATTGCCAAAGAGATGGGCTCTCGCAACTTGCGTTGCAATGTGGTGGCTCCTGGCTTTATCCAAACGGATATGACCGACGAATTGCCAGAGCAAGTAAGAGAAAATTATCTGGCCAACATTCCGCTAAAGCGGTTCGGATCTGCCGAAGAAATAGCCGGTTCTTGTATCTTTTTGGCCAGTGATCTGGGCACCTATGTCAACGGCCAGGTTATTGCTGTAGACGGTGGCTTGTCATAAGGTCGCTTCCCGACGATCAATAAGGTGAACACCTTCATATCTTCACGCAAATCACCCAAAATTTGAGCGACCGGAAACCTCGCATTGATGTCATTATTCCGGCTTATAATGAGGAAGGAGCCATTGGCCTGGTTGTCGATGAGTTGCCCAAAGACTGGGTGCGCGAGATTGTCGTCTGCAACAACAACAGCAGCGACAATACAGCAGCAGTTGCCCGAGCTTCAGGAGCTACAGTAGTCGATCAGCCCAGGTCTGGCTACGGTAGCGCTTGCCTGGCTGGTATGGCCTATCTGGAAGATAAGCAGACAGAAGATCAACCCGACATTGTCGTCTTCATCGATGGTGATCACAGTGATTATCCAGAGCAGCTTCCCGAGCTGGTTCGCCCCATAATCGAAGCCGATTATGACATGGTAATCGGTAGCCGTGCACTAGGTGAACTAGAGGCAGGAGCCATGCAGCCGCAACAAATTTTCGGCAATTGGCTCGCGACCAATCTCATCAAGTTGTTCTATCGCTACGAATTTACCGATCTTGGGCCCTTTCGCGCTATTAAGTGGCCCCAACTAATGGCACTGGGTATGCGAGACCCCGATTTCGGCTGGACAGTCGAAATGCAAGTACGTGCCGCCAAACAAAAACTTAAATGCACCGAAGTTGCGGTGCGTTACCGCCGCCGAATTGGTAAGTCTAAAGTATCAGGCACCATTCGAGGCACCATTCTTGCAGGACATAAAATTCTGTGGACCATTTTCAAACTCCTCTGAGTCATGACCACTATAGCATTCGTTATACTCGGCATCTATACCCTGGCCCTGGCCTACATCACCATTTACTGTGTGATGCAGTTCAATCTCCTTTATCACTACAAGCGGACTCGCACCCCCGGCGAGAAAGTAAAAGCCCTGCTCAAAGAGGCAGAACAAGAGCAAGAAAAACCTCAGCTCAGTTCGGTAGAAGATGGGACTTCCGCAGGTCGGTCACTGGCGCACGCCAGCGCACCACCCCCCGTACTCGAACAATCGGATTCTAAAAAAGGACAAGGCCAACACCATGCAACGGATTACGAGAAAGAATTCCCTTTCGTAACCGTCCAACTGCCAATCTACAACGAGTATTTTGTCATCGGTCGCTTAATCGATGCAGTATGCCTGTTTGATTGGCCCAAAGATCGCTTCGAGATTCACATTCTCGATGACAGCACCGACGAAACGGTAGAGGTCGTTGCGGAAAAAGTAGCTGAATACCAGGCAAAGGGCTTCCAGATCGAGCAGATCAGGCGAGAGAAGAGACAAGGATTCAAGGCTGGAGCACTCAGAGATGGGATGGGCTCAGCCAAAGGCGATTTCATGGCCATCTTTGACGCAGACTTTGTTCCAGAGCCCAATTTTCTGAAGCGAACGATGCCCCACTTCCGAGATCCAGAGATTGGTGTTGTTCAGACTCGATGGGAACACATCAATCAAGACTACAGCCTCATTACCAAGCTGCAAGCCATACAGCTCAATGTGCATTTCACGGTAGAACAGAAAGGACGTGAAAAGGGAGGTCATTTGCTTCAATTCAATGGCACGGCAGGTATTTGGCGGCGTGCAGCCATCGAAGCTGGCGGTGGCTGGGAAGCCGATACGATTACCGAAGACCTCGACTTGAGCATACGAGCCCAGCTAGCCGGATATCGCATCACCTTCCTGGAAGAGGTAGGATCTCCAAGTGAGCTCCCCGTGGAAATGAACAGCTTTAAAAGTCAACAGCATCGCTGGATGAAGGGAGGTGCCGAGACAGCACGCAAAATGCTGCCCCAGGTTTGGGGCTCCGACCTGCCTTTGGCCAAAAAAATCTACGCAACCAACCACTTGCTGGCCAGTACCATCTTCGTATTTGTCTTTATCTGTGGCGTATTCAGTGTACCGCTGCTATACTTCCTGGGTGATCTGATCGACTACGGCATCAGCAAAAACTTCTTTGCTGTTTTTCTGGTGGGCTTATTATCAATCATTGCCATATACTACGTGGCCAATGTGCAATCGCCTGCCAATCGCGAACAGAGTTTTGGTCGGTCCGTCTTTAAGTTCCTGGTGCTCTTTCCGCTATTCCTGGCGCTGAGTATGGGGCTGAGTTTGCACAATACAGTAGCCGTTATTCAAGGGTGGCTCGGAAAGAAGAGCCCGTTTGTCCGGACGCCAAAGTTCAACATCAAAAATACGGCCAAGCAACTCAAAACGGGAAAGTACCTTACTGGCAAACTCAATCTGATCACTTTGGGAGAAGGTGTGTTATGTCTATACTTTTTGGCAGCAGTCGTCGGTGCTTTTGTACTTCAGAATACCACCTTTATTGTCTTTCATTTACTCCTGGCCCTCGGGTACGGAACCATTTTCTTCTACTCGCTCAAGCATTTGCGCTATAGTCGCTAAATCGAAGGCGTTGTAATTTCGAGCAAGAAAATATATCAATATGAAAGTGTTTGGAATCGGGCTGATCAAAACGGGTACCACCTCCCTTGGAAAGGCCCTGGAGATTCTGGGGTTTAACCCCCACATCAGCTACGATGAAGAGTTGATGAACTGCTGGATGTCAAGTGACTTCAACCCCATCTACAAAGCATCTGACAGATTTGTCGGTTTCGAAGACTGGCCATGGCTTTTGATGTACAAAGAGATGTTTCATCGCTACCCCGACGCCAAGTTTATCCTGACCCAAAGGGCCAATGAAGAGGTATGGTATAAGAGCGTTTGTAAGCACGCCCTCAAAGTGGGCCCCACGGAAATACGCAAGCACATATTCGGCTACTATATGCCTCACGATTCAAAAGAAGAGCATATCGCAGTCTACCGCAAACACAACCAGGATGTGGTGGATTTCTTTACTGAGCATGCCCCAGAAAGACTGATCGTCGTATCATGGGACGGAGATGGAGACTGGGAGAAGATATGCGGTTTCTTGGGCAAAAAGGTCCCCAACCGAGAGTTCCCTTTTTTGAATAAGGCAGGAACTAAGCCATCATTTTTCGAGAGGAAATTTAGCCGGGAAAATCTGAGGAAAAAGCTGGACCAGCTTCTGAACAGATAGAAATCATCAGCGATGCGGAGCGGTGCTCCGCATCGCTGATGATACAATTTTAGAACTGCAGTGTGATAACACCTCTTATCGCTCTGGGTGCGCCAGGCGTAAAGTGGATTTCCTCTACAGGTTCATCTTCAAACTGGAGGCGAGACTCGGTAGCAAACTGAGTTTCGTTCCATTCTACATCCAGGATGTTTTCGGCAATAATGCCAATGCGAAGTGCACCGATCTGGTAGTTGGCATTGAAGTCTAGAACGGTGAAACCAGGAGCTACGATGCTATTGTCTTCATTTGCTGGGCGATCTTTGAGGTAGCGGTAGCGCAAACCACCACTCCAGCCGTTGCGGTTGAAGCTCAAACCGCCGGTAGATGTCAGATCTGGAGCCAATGGAATGAGGTTTTCACCATCAGGGTCTTCGACCGAGCGGGCATAAGCGTAGTTGATGTCGAAGTCTGCAAACAGCCAATCGGCCAATTGGTACCTAATACCCAGATCTATACCCAACCTTCTGGTTTCTCCACTGGGCTCAACGATACCTGCATCACCCACGTACACAAACTCCTGCTCAAGGAAGAGGTACCAAAGTGCAGCATTGACTACCATACGAGGCAGTGGGCGGAATATGGCACCCAGATCAGCTCCATAGGCCGCAGGCAAAATTTCTTCCGCTGTACGATCTATAACTACACGAGCGTCGTTGCTGTGGAAGCCTACGCCCGTCTTCAGGAACAGTTGAGTCGTATTGTCGATGTTGTAGATGAAGTTCAGCTTTGGGCTAAACTGACCGCGATTTTGCTCTTGGCGATCGTAAAGCGTCTGAAGGTTGTCTACATAGTTGAAAGTGAAGTGATCAAAACGGAGGCCAGGGTTGATCAACAATCGGCCAACCTCGAACTCTACATTGGCATAAGCGAACAGATTGGTTTCGTCTATGTCGCCAAACTGTAGTTGCTCTAGGGTCGTACGTCTGTTGAGGGTACGGCTCAGCTCATTGCCGTCGCTGTTGTCGTAGCGAAGACCAGCTCCACCCTGTACCAGTATTTCGCTATTGGCTGTATAGATGGTGCGGTTATACTCGCTCTGGAAGCCATAGGTTTCGCGGCGTTCTCGCTGGGCGATCTGATCGCCATTCTCAGGATCCTCTAGGAAGAAGGTGAAGTTGGAGAACAACTCGAAATCGTAGGCCGAATAGTAAGCTGTACTCTTGACAAAGGTGTTGCGGTCGATGATGCGGTCGTAGGAAATGGCCACATTCGTACGGCCGGTGAACCCACCTTCTGTATCATCTATCGCACCGAACCTTCCGATCAATCCGGCATCTACTGCTCTTTGTGGAATCTGCCCGCTGGCATCCCACTTACTCTCGAAGTGAGTCGCCAGAATAGACAAGCGACTACCGGCGTCGAGCTCCGCAGTCAGTCTGGCCATGAGGTTTACTCGGTTGAAGTGCTGTGAAGATTCGAATGGTCCATCGGTCTGGATGTACTCAGAGCCGAAGTAGGCTTGTGTCCTATCGTCGTCTATGAGCTTAAAGAGGCCTACTGTGCGAAATGTATTGAAGGAGCCATACTCTGCCTTGAACATAGAATTTTCCAGGCGGTCCTTCAGCTTGAAATCTACGTACCCGGCCGTATTGAAGTTGCCCACACTGGCATAATAAGGGCCTTTTCCAAAGTCGATTTTATCGATGGCTTCAGGTATGATAAAGTGTAGGTCACTGTAGCCTTGTCCGTGCGCGTGAGAGACCATGTTGACCGGAATACCTTCCACGCTCAGGGCGATATCGGTACCGTGGTCAATGTCAAAACCGCGCAAGAATATTTGCTCGGCTTTACCGCCACCGGCATGCTGACCGATGAACAAACCCGGCACTTGTCTCAGCACATACTGGCTATTGACTACTGGGTTGAGTTTCATATCGATCTGAGTGAGCACGTTGAGTGCGCGTGCACCGGGTCGGACCACGATCTCGTCTAGATCGAACGTCTTTTCCGTCAGTCGGATACGGATGACTTTGTCCAAATCATCGATGGTCACTTTTTCGGTCTGAAAACCGAGGTAGGAGATCCGTAGGGTGTCTCCTGCATTGACATCAGAGAGTTCAAAGTTGCCCAGCGCATTGGAGTGGGTGTGCCGGTCGGTGAGTAAGTGCTCGATATAAGCACCAATAATGGGTTCGCCATTTTCGGAGATTACCTCTCCTTCGATGGTTTGTGACAATAAGGCGGGTAGGCCCATTGTTAGATATAAAAGTAGTAGTAGGAATTGCTTCATTTGGTGAATAAGTTTAGCAATAGTGAGATAGCGCAAAAAGAGCATTTAAACTCTTTTGTAAATTGATTTACTTTCAAATAAACACGCTTGGGCTAAAAGGCTTGCTTTTCGCAGCAAGTTAAGCTTATGCCCAATATTTTCAACTAGAATCAAATCTAGATTGGTCCGGATTTAATCAATCCGTCTTTTAGCTTTCTTTGCGAAGTATCACATAAGCTGCATTTAAATATGCTTCTACTATCATACGCACATCGAATTTATTTTCTGCCATTTTTCTAGAGTGCATGCCCATTTCTATTCTTTCCTTAGCTGATAGAGATAAAAATCCACGAATAGCCGTGACCAAAGAGTCATTATCTCTTGGAAGGACTAGCCAGCCATTTACATCTTGGTCAACTGTTTCTCTACAGCCAATGCTATCAGTTGTGATTATTGGAATACCGGTGGCAAGTGCCTCCAGTAGTATTTTGGGTATGCCCTCTCGATAGTAAGACGGAAAGATCAAAACATCTACCTCTCTGAGGTAGTCGGCGATTTGATCTATGTTGCCCAAGTACTCTATACCTGCGGCTTGGCAGAGGGCTTCTATCTTATGGAGGTATCCAGAACTATGGTTGTCTGGATGTTTACCGACCAACTGAAATGTACACTCAGATCGATCTTTGATTTGCTGAACGGCGTGGATGTAGTCAAATACCCCTTTCTCGGGAAGTAACCGACCTGCGTAAGTCAAAATAAGCGGATTACCCTTTTCAATGATTTTACCCCTTGGTTTAAATACTGATAAATTCACGCCCGAACCGGCAACTATCTCAGCTTGATCAAAGCGCACAATTTTCCTGTCAATGAATAGTTGGAGATCTTCTGAGTTTTGGAAAAAAACGAGACCTATGTTTTTAAATGATCTCCTGTATAAGTATATGACGATAGTTTTTAGTATTCCACCAGAATTAAAAATTCTGCCCAGACCATTCACGGTCGGTACACAAATGATATTAGCCCGTCGTGCCGCTAGCGCCCCGTATATGTTTCCTTTAGGTGTAAAGCTAAACATTAGATCAACTTTACTGTCGACTATATTTTTTTCAATTTCAGCAATCAGCTTATAATCACGAAAAGGGTTTTTTCCGGTTGGGTTTAGTTTTTTAAGGGTATAGAAATCTACAAAATCAGGCAGCTGGGCTTCGTATCCATCCGCGGATGCAAAAACACAGATCAGATACCCAGCTTTTTGCATGGATTCGATAAGCTCATACCTGAAGTTGTACACAGACCAAGCTGTATTCGCCAGTAAAGCTATACAATACGTAGCCTTTCTACTGCGCGCGATCTTCTTATTGGGCCTATTGATAGCTATTCATTTTTGTGATATCTATCTAGCTCATGCAAAAGGATCTCTGAAATCCTTTCGGCAGCAGAGCCATCCCATAAAGGAGGAATTATCCCTCTTTTCGTCTGCCCCTTTAAAATATCATCCACTTCAGATATCGTCTCTATTGGATCGAGACTGTCGAGCAAGATATTAGTGCCAAACTCAACCGTGACAGGACGCTCTGTAGAACTTCTGAAGGTTAGGCACGGCACCCTAAGGAAGGTGGTTTCTTCTTGTATACCGCCAGAATCTGTAATTATAAGGCGAGCATTATTCATCAAATGCAAAAACTCAAGATATCCCTGCGGCTCCAAAATAATTAATTGTTCAATGCTGAATAAGCTATCTAATAGTTGAAAAAACTCTAATCTTTGTCTGGTACGAGGGTGCAAGGGGAATACAACTGGTAGGCGGGCGGCGGTTTCCCTCAGTATTTGTAGTATAGCTTTCAGATCATCGATCTGATCCACATTACTCGGTCTGTGCATAGTTGTTAAGACGTATTGGCCAGACTCCAAACCCAGCTCTTCTAATAATTTCAAACCTCTTGATGCCTCTTGGTAATGAATTAGCGAATCGATCATAACATTACCAACCAAGTGTATACCCTTAGAGCGGATATTTTCCCTGGCTAAATTAACTAAACCGCTATGCTCGGTCACAAAGTGATATTGACAAATACTGTCGGTAATGATGCGGTTTATTTCTTCCGGCATAGATCGGTCACCTGAACGCAGACCTGCTTCTATATGCGCTACATCTATCCCCTCTTTAACGGCAACTATCGTAGCGGCAGCTGTAGCGTTAACATCTCCGACGACCAAAACGAGATCTGGTTTCTCTTCTTTGAGAACACGCTCAAATTGAAGCATTACATTAGCCTTTTGATGGGTGTGGCTTCCCCCTCCAATACCGAGGTAATGATGCGGTTTAGGCAATCCAAGTTGTTTAAAAAACACTTCTGACATACGTTCGTCGTAGTGTTGGCCAGTATGTACAATCCGGCTGTCAATCTGGCCCGAAGCTATAAATGCCCGATGCAATGGAGACACCTTCATGAAGTTTGGACGAGCCCCAACGACAGATATAATTTTATACATAAGATTACTGATTATTAGTGGAAAAACGAATCCAATCATCGGGGATTAGATCTTTTGTGTTGTAATCTCCAGCAGCAAACCAGGGGTCGGGAGTAACTACTATTTTATTTTCTGATTGCTGGCTCAGCCATGCAGCCCACCACGCAAAAGAGCTATTTGGGATGATAAAATGCTTGCATAGAGACATTAACTGTAAATAGTTGCCAAATTTTTTTCCTTTGTGTTCATGTCCAACAATATTGACTAGATAAGGTAGGTCTAAATTTTTCCTACACCAATCTATATCATCTGAAAATATGAAAAAACATGGCTCTTCTACCTGTCCAGCTATATAGTCAGCCGCCTTTTTAAAATAGTTGACACTTGTCACATTCAGGGTTTTATCAGTGATGAAATCCGTACGCCTTACATTGAGGCAAATACTATTTAACATTTTTATTTGTCCGGCAAGCTCTACTAGAGCTTGCCGG
>JBCBVN010000169.1:0-8865 GCA_039817625.1 Bacteroidota bacterium | reverse complement strand
CATTGTATTAAGGCACAGGATCCATTTTTCACCCATTATTTTGGAAACGAATCCATCTTTAATCCTGCATTTACAGGAAAGCGTGGTGCAGTAACACTCAAAGGTAATTACCGGAGTCAATGGGGCCAACCCGGACAGGCTGCGCCTTATGAAATATTTCAGCTAACTCTGGAAGAGAGTGTTCCTTGCTTTTTCCTTGATTGGGGCATAGGATATTCGCATGCTAAGGCAGGTGAAGGACCATTAGAAATTAATCAGCTTGAATTTCGCGCAGCTATACATGGTAAAACCTTTTCATTCAATAGAAATGGGCTGATTGATTTAAGAGGTGGTTTCAGTATTGGGCGTGGTGACCGTAGCCTGGACTGGGAACAGCTGGTATATCTCGATCAGTATGATGCGTTGTATGGCTTAGTTGGTCCCAGTGGCGCTAATCAGACAGCCTTTGCCCCCGGAACCACCGAAAGCACCGGCTACTGGACCAACAGCATAGGAATAGCAGGAAGACTTATCGGGAATACCGACAGTGAGCAATCAATAACCGCAGATATCGGTGTGGCCATACACAACTGGGGAGGCCTCAGTAGCATAGACGATCAGCAATCGCCGTCTTTACTGGGTCAGGATCTCATGCTCGGTGAGCGATATGTATTTGCAGCTAATGTGCAAATCCCCGTTCATCAAAAGACCAAAGATTTTTGGGCTGTTGCACCTGCTGCTATGTTTCAGATTCAAGAGGGATTACAGTATCTGGAACTCGGACTGGATGTTGTCTACAAGCGGGATTTGCGTCTGGGCATCTATGCACACGCTGCCCAGTTCGAGTACAGCCAAGCCAATACGAATTGGGTGAGCTTGAGAGCAAATCTCGGTAAAACCCTCATTCATGGCTACAACTCACAAGCATCTAAGCGGATTGATTTTGGAGTCGCTCTTAATATTAATGCTGGCGGTCTGGGTAACCTCAATCGCCCATCTCTGGAATTTACAGCAGCACTCAGCTTTGGTGGGAAAAGCCCCTCTTGCTCGCTCAGCGGGTCAAGTGATGATGGCCGATATGAAGACCAATCTCAAAGGTGTTATCAATTTAACGTGAGCGGTGCGAGAGATAAAATCTACGATCAGATCTGGTATGAAAATCGTCAGTTGTAAACCCCTAATCCTATTGCCATATGAAAAATACGATCATCTTATTTTGTTGCTTAATCATACCCGTATGGGTCAGTGGACAGCTTCAGGAACCATGTCCTCTAACGC
This sequence comes from Bacteroidota bacterium, assembly GCA_039817625.1. Taxonomy (GTDB): domain Bacteria; phylum Bacteroidota; class Bacteroidia; order Chitinophagales; family Saprospiraceae; genus Neolewinella. Next base: position 7,608 of record JBCBVN010000169.1, on the reverse strand, counting down.
TGTGTGGGGCGCTCAACGTTGGTTTTGATCCCAATGGGGGACCGGAATTTTGTGAGGGAGAAACCATAACATTTATAAATAATTCGGATGCCGGATTTGAATTTTTTATTGTCGATTGGCGCGACGGTCAGGTCGATACCATTACCAATTACGACCCTATAAGCCATACTTACAATAATGTTATTGAAGACCCTTGTTCTTTTGGTTTGAGTTTAAGGGTTGAGTTTCAAGGTATTTTAAATTGCGATGCAGGCTATAGCTGTGCTTCAGGAGCGTATAATTTTACGCTGATTCCCAATCCGGAAGCAAGTTTCTCTGTAGATGATGAGGTTTGTGTAGGCACTCAAGTTTGTTTAACAAATACGTCTTGTAACGCGGGTTCCTATCAATGGGTCGTTTCCGGGCAAGCAGCAACCAGCGATGAAAATCCCTGCTATGTTTTTTCAAATATCGGACCAGTCAATATAGGCTTGACCGCCACGGGCTTTTGTGGAGACGATACAGAAAATCAAACGATCAATGTTGTTGGACTTCCCCAAGCCGATTTTGCTCAAGCCGGCCAAACCATCACCATCTGCCAAGATGACGAACTCGATTTCTCTGCCATCACCAATTCCTTTACCAACTTGGATTGGTCGATTACGCCAGGGCCAGGTTTAGATAGTACAATATGGTGCTATACCGATCCCGACATGAATGATAGTGATCAAGACATTGCGATTCGCTTCAAGCAAACGGGCACCTATACCGTGACCCTTGTGGGAAGCAATATCTGTGGTAGCGAAACGGCCGAGGCCATGATCGTAGTAGAGGAAGCGCCCAATATATCCTTGTTGCCCGCCCTGGAAGGATGCGATGAAGTCATCGTTAACCTAAGTAGTCTGGGTTTTGATATTGACGGTAGCTATATAGGTGTTGAATGGTGCTTTACAGGCAGCAATGCCGATGGCTGCGTAACAGTTGAAGACTTCGGTACCCGAATCTTCAACCAAAACGGCACCATTACGCTGACGGTATTCAGCACCTGCAACCCTGCTGGTACGGAAAGAGAAGTAGACATCAACGTTCAAAGTAGCGAGCCGGTCTCGCTCTTCGGCCCCGATGAGCTTTGTACGGGTTCAGAACCTGATACTTTAACTGCTTCGACCTCTGGTGGGACCTGGTCAGGTCCATGTATATCGCCAGACGGTGTGCTTGACCCGGATGATTCTTGCGCTGGTCTACAAACCTATACCTACACTTACGGAGATGGTCTCTGCCCAGGACAAACTGCAAGCATACAGGTACAAATCACTGTTAGTGAAAACCTAAACCTCTTCCCAGCTCGTGTATGCGAGAATGGAAGCCCGATACAATTAATGACTTCAATCGGGGGAGGTATCTGGAGTGGGACAAATACAACTCCCGGAGGTGTTTTCGATCCTACTGGTTTGGGTCCTGGTTTTTACGCTGTGAGTTATGAAGTACAAGATGGAAATCTATGCCTAGTCAGTAGCACACTACAAGTTCATGTCAGTGCAGTACCTGTGGTAACTACTCTGGATACTGCGATATCTTGCCTGGTTGATGAAGATGTTCAGCTTGAAGATATTGCAAGTCTATCCCTTGATTCTTTAGGAGGAACCTTGAGTTGGACGGTCAATGGCAATCCAATAGCCGATGGAACAATAAACCCGATCCAGGACCTGGGGGCAGCCGGCACCTATCTTATAGAGGTATTATACGAGCAAGGAGAATGTATTGCTCAAGCAAATCTGCAACTAGCAGTTGTCGACAACCCTCAACTGAACCTTCCTCCTCAAGACCCAGTATGTCTCAGCTCAGGAACACTTCAATTAGTAGCCAATCTCAGCGGTGGAATATGGTCTGGACTTGGGGTTGATCCGGTTACGGGAATTGTGAACCTAGAAATTGCGGGCATTGGCATCTCAACTTATACTTACGAGTTTCAGGCTGGCGGTGCAGGGCTTTGCCCATTGCAAACTGCCACAGTCGATGTAGAAGTCCTCGATAGTGAGCCCGTAGCACTTGCCCCTGCACGAGTATGTGAGGATGGTCCCATTATCCAATTGTCAGCTACACCTGCAGATGGTACCTGGATGGGCAATAACGTTACGCCAGATGGTCAGTTCGACCCCAGCGGCCTGGCACCGGGTTTTTATCCGGTTACGTTCAATAGGGTCGATGCAAACAATTGTGGTATTTCTCGAACGCTACAAGTTCATGTCAGTGCACCACCCAACCTAACTACGAGCGACACCGCCATTGCCTGCTTAGTGGATGAGGAGGTGCTACTGCAAGATGTTTCGGGCGTTGTGGTCGATTCTGTGGGTGGTGATTTCTCTTGGATAGTAAATGGGAATCCGGTGTCTGATGGACAAATAAATCCGCAACAAGATCTTGGTACAAGTGGTGTTTATCCCGTTGTCGTGATCTACGATCAGGGCGGATGCACGGTGGAATCGGACTTTTTCATAGAAATTGTAGACAACCCCATACTTACGCTTACTCCACAAGAACCGGCATGTATAAATCTGGGTACCATACAACTTGAAGCCAATTTAGGTCCAGGAATCTGGCAAGGCCCAGCTGTAGACCCTAACACAGGTGTCGTCACTTTGGCTGATGTAGATCTCGGAGCAGATGGGATTGAGACCGTTACCTACACATTCACCTTACTGCTTACGGGCTCCTGTGCACAAGAAGCTTCACAGATGGTCACCATAGAAAATCCGGGTGCTCAGGTCAATGCTGGCCCCGATGAGAGCGTGTGCGAAGGCTCGGCTCCCACCTTCACATTGGCTTCGGGTTTCCCATTGGGTGGCACTTTTATAGGGGATGGAATAACAAACCCCAGCACGGGTGAAATTGACCTGAGTCAACTAGTACCTGGCCAAACCTACATATACACCTATGTCTACGATAGTCCCAATGCCAATGATTGTAGTGCCTCCGCTACTAAGACGCTACAATACTATCGCCAGCCCAATGCTGGATTTAGCATAGACGGTAATTTATGCATCAACGAAGCATTCACCTTTATCCCTGTGGAAGACTGCGACTCGGTTACTTTTGAATGGGATCCTGGTGATGGTAGCCCGGTTTTGACCGATTGTAGCCCGACCTATACCTATACCACATCGGGTACCTTCACCCAAAGTTTGGTGGTTACTACCATTGATCCAGAGTTTTGCCCCAATACCAGCAATCAGGTCATCAGCGTAACTACGCCGCCTAGCCCGTTATTTGATTTGGTCGAGCGAGAGGGGTGTGCCCCTTTCCCCGTTCAGGTCATCGATCAGAGTAGTGGCGTCGATCTCAACTACCAGTGGTGCATAGGTGGCGATACGATCGTAGGTGACTTTCCGGAAGGCTATCTGCTTGATAGCTTTACAGCCGACACCTGGGTAACTATCGAATTGAAACTAACTAATTTTTGTGGCACACGTACTTTCACAGATTCAGTATTGGTGCATCCTTATCCCATCAATGAGCTTGGCTTTTCGAGCCTTAGAGACTGCTCCCCATTTTCGCCAGAGTTGATTAATAATACTTTAGGCCAGCCAGATAGCTTTTACTATGATATGGGCAATGGAATCGTGGGCAGTGATAGCATTCCACCTGCGGCAGTCTATACTACACCAGACGACAGCATAAGTGTGTATACCATCCGCTTCGAATCCTATAATGAATGCGGAGCAGACACGACTTTTCTGGAGATTACAGTCGATCCACCAGATGTAGACGCCTTCATTAGCCTGGATACGATTGCGGGTTGCCAGCCGTATTTACTAGAACCTACCAGTTTTAGTACGCCGGGAGCCTTCGAGGCGTGGGAAGTCTATTCGCCCAGCGATAGCCTGGTGGGTACAGGTAGTGGTGACAACCCCAGTATTTTACTCGAAGAGCCGGGCATACATACCATTATTTTGTACGCCGAACGATGTGGGGCAGATACTGATACTGCCTTCTTCGAAGTATACCCGGCCCCAGAAGTCAGTTTTGTTGTTGACCAGCAAGTGTGTGCTGGCGAAATGCTCAACTTTCAAAATACGTCACCCAATCTGGCAGGAGGTATGTGGGATTTTGGTGACGGCCAGATGAGCGAAGAACTAGACCCCACGCATATATATGATACACCTGGCCAGTATGTCGTGAGCCTTACCGGGCGGGCTCCAATCACTCAGTGTCCCAATACGGTATACGATACGGTAGTTGTTTTAGCACTTCCGCAGGTAGAATTTTTTCCTTCAGATACGTCAGGCTGCGGTCCTTTAAGCGTCTTTTTTTCTAATGGATCGACTAGTGAAAATGGTTCACTGACCTACGTGTGGGATTTCGGCGATGGTACAAACTCCTCTCCTGAAGTATTTCCAACCCACACTTTTTCCAGTAGTGGGATGTACTCTGTTCGATTGTTAGCCATCGATCAGTTGGGCTGCCGCGCAGATTCTGTTTTTAATGAGATTACCGTTTATCCCGATCCGGAGAGTGCATTCAGTTTGACCGATAATATACTTTGCCTGGACAATGATTCCCTGTTGGCTATCGATCTGTCGATAGGTGAGACAGCTATCTTTTGGGAAGTCTTCGATACCCAAATTCCTGATGATTCTGTATTGGTACTCAATCTGGGGCAAGTGGGAGATTTTTCGATAGCCTTAATTGCTGAAAACGAGTTTGGATGTCGGGATACAAGTATCCAGGCCTTCTCTGTCCTAGCTAGCCCAAGGGCTGTTATCTCACTCGATACAAATGCCATATGCCTGGGCGATACCTTGCAAATAACCAGTTTGTCGCAATTTGCAGACGGGCTAGAATGGACTTTGGGAGACGGGAGTATTTCTACAGAGCAAGTGTTTGAATATAGCTATGCTGAAGCAGGTACCTATCCAATCACCTTGATAGCTTCGACTGAAAATGGTTGTCCTTCCGATACAGCTACAATAGAGATAGAGATAAATCCATTGCCAGATGTCGCATTTGATTTGTTCGTTCCTGAAGAATGTGGCACACCTGCGGAAGTCCAGGCCTTCAACAACTCGCCAATCGGACTGAGCTACCTCTGGGAGGCAAGTGATGGTCAGACCTCCACACAACCCAATCCTGCTTTTTCTTTCTCACCGGCTGGTGATTACAGTTTGCAACTGACTGCAGAGACAGCCTTCGGGTGTACCAATGAGCTGAGTGAGGCATTTACCGTGAGAGGTCGACCAGTTGCCTTTTTTGACTCTCCACCGCGACTGGCTTGCTCGCCGTATCGGCTACGATTGAATGCTCAGGAAACAGAAGCCATTCGCTATGAATGGTATTTAAACGATGATATACTTCCTCTGGTAGGGCAGCAGATCGACACCCTACTAGATATTCCAGGTGTCTACTCTATACGTTTGGTGACGATCTTCGACGAAGTCTGCCGAGACGAATATGTGCTCTTTGATGCTATTACTCTGGAACCAACCCCAGTTGCAGATTTTGATTGGGAAGCCAATACCAATGATAGTCTCCTGGGTGATGTACAATTTATTAATCTGAGCCAACTCGCTGACGAATATCTATGGGATTTTGGCGACGGCAATACATCGACCGAGGCCTCGCCTTTTCACGAATACCAAAATAATATTGATACACTGGTCACATTGATTGCTAGCAGACGATACCCTGGTGGATTAGTATGTAGAGATACAGCCCAGCGAGAGGCCAGGCCCGAAGTGTTGAATACGTTTTGGGTGCCAACGGGTATGGTTCCTGGTGCAACAGAGCAGGAATACGGTCTCTTTGGAGCCAAAGGTGTAGGGGTAGAATGGTATCATCTCCGCGTGTACAGCAAATACGGCACTCTGGTCTGGGAAACTACTGAGTTGGACGAAAATGACCGCCCATCAGGTCGTTGGGATGGGCGTTTGTTTGGTGTAGGCAATGTGGTCCAGCAAGGGGTTTATACCTGGGAAGTGGATGGCAGATTCATAGGTGGAAATGCTATTGACCGAATAGGAACAGTGACCGTAATAAGATAGTAAGGCGTGAAATTGTAGAAACAAGTACAATTGGATGATTAGGGATCTTCAGTGCTTGCGAGAGTGATGGACCGTTTATCAATGAGTTATCAAAGACAGGTGCCCCGAAACCAACGGTGAGTTTCGAGGCACTTACTTGAGGGGATGGTATTTAATCCGAGACCAACTTGCTCAGAGCAATCCTCTTTTTTGCAAGTAATAAAACACGTGAAAAGTCCTACTTACGCCTACTTTTTCTCGAAGGCGCTTTAAATGGGCAACATAGGTGTGTTCTGAGATACCAAGATGGTTGGCTGCTTCAGCAGTCGAATCCGTCTCTGCCCAGAACTTCATCACTTCTATTTGTCTGGGTGAAAATTCAATGTGAGAAGATGATGGCTTGAACATAATCCACAGTGATTACTGATTTTCAATACCTAAAATTAGGGTGCCCTATTTTTAGGGCAAGTGCAACTATTTTTAAAAATTGCAGGCTTTTGAGCGGATTAGGTTATTTAGTTTTTAGTCCAAATAACTGATAAACAGCTGTTTATGCTAGATTTTAGCTTTGCCCTTCCCAAGGGCTTTACGGGGGATTGGGGAACAACTGAGCGGTTGGTTCTAGAGGCATTCACCCTTATCCCAGATAAGCAGAGCAAGCAAAGACTGATTCAATATTTAAATAGCCCCTACTTGGTGAAGAATGGAGAGAATTGTCTGGCCGTCTTTGAATTCTTATATCCAAAAGTCACTAATGGAACTGGAAAGAGCATTCGATTAAGCTCGATGCTCAAGGCCATTTTAAATGATAGCAACTTTGAAAAAGGCGGTAGAAAACTCAAGAAGCTAATTCGACAAACCTGTCAGGAGATCGTTCGCTTTTCTGCTTACGAGCGCCTGCGAGAGTGTCCAGAAGAAGAGGCCAGATTATCGACCCATGCCATTATGCACAAAGGCGCTCCATATTTATACGAGGAAGTTCAGAAGGAATGGACAGCTTTATCCAAAAAATTAGAGCTTGGAACGCATGGTGCTTACCACCGCTGGGCTTCTGCGTATGCTGGATACTTCTGTATGGATATAGCTAAGACTAAGTTTGAGGAAGAGAAATTTGATAGGGTTGTAGCCACTTTGGAGAGTTTTTATCGGCTGCATAATCATCTGTGTAAGCTCGAGGTAGCGCGCAATGAATCCAAAAGAGATTCGGTTGATAAATTTTATAAGGAATTTCCAGAGCAGCTGCCAGAACATAGTCTGATCGACTTGTATGCAAAGCTCATTAAAATAACCGGATTGAGCGAGCCGGATTGGGAAGTATATCAGCATATTAAAGATAGGATTCTACAAGAAAAAAACCAGTTTTCTATTAATCATTTTCTGGCCTTGATACTCTGCAGCCAAAGTTTTATCTACAAGTATAAAGTTGCCGGAGAAGAGATCGATGATGAGGAATTGACTTTCTGGGCATTGTTTCTCATCGAAGAAGAGCAGTTAAATAGATTACCCGTCATTTCTAGATTGACTTTTGATAATCAGCTTCATCATCTTGCTATCCTAGGTTATGTGCAAAAAGCAGAGGCGCTCAGGGAGAAACTATTTACCCGTTTATCAC
>JBCBVN010000168.1:0-8885 GCA_039817625.1 Bacteroidota bacterium | reverse complement strand
GTCTCCTGATGATCCGCAACCTGCTGCTTTATGTCATCAAGCTCTTCCTGGGTATACACAAACTCCGCATACAGATCTACGTTTGCAGGTCGCTTGAACTTTATTTCTGCAGATTTATCCCAGACTACATATTCAGGTCCGATCAGGTTAATCAGTTGCGTCATGGGAAAAGGATCTACTGATGCAAACATGCTCCCTCCAAAAATGGTATTCGAATAGTTGCGGTTCTTGTAGCTAATGGGCAGTCTGATGTTGATCTGCATCAAATCTGGAGAAACCGATGTGATCTTCGCCGTTGTCCGGCTGTACATAGGCGACCAGTTGAAGGCATATTTGAACAGCTTGTGCTTGGGCGCAAATCTGGGGCCGATTTCGGCTATTTTTCGGTAGATAGACATGATAGTTCTTACTGCATAGAGATGCAAAAGTACTCCAATAGGCACTTGGATGTACTGCGAGTTTGTCTAAGAGATGGACAAATTCAGGTATGTGTCCAAAGCTTATGCTGCAAACATTTTCTCCGATTCTTTGTCATTGCCTGTGAACCTGTGGCCATTGCCCAATGCTTTATAGCCAACACACTATGGCGAAATCGAGAATTGATCCATTATTTAACTGGTTGCTTTCTGAGAAGGTAAAGCACAAATCTGAGCGGGTTATACTCTGGGTAGCCATCGTTTCCTACCTGGTTCATTTGTTCCTTATCGTGCTGACGCATTTTGGCGTAATACAAAGTGAGGAGAACTTCCTCACCAACCCTATTGCTGCGATCTACACGCCTTTTTCTTTCATCCTGGTCTACGAGGTATATCTGCTCATTTTCTTCCTACCGAAGTCCATATCCTTTTACATTGGCAAGCAATACGAGATCATTACTCTGATTGTCATACGTCGCATCTTTAAAGACATTGCCAATATCGACCTCAATTCCAACTGGTTTAATAACGAAAGCGATCTGCAATTCACCTTTGATGTCATTACTACGGTAGTCTTATTTATCCTGATATTCTTTTTCTACCGAAATATTAGGAAGCGGAGCAAGCCGAAGGTTGCACAACAAGAGGGCCTGGAACTTAAATCTGAAGAAGTAGTTAAACCAAAAAAACGTAAGCGAAGTATAGATCGCTTCATTTTGCTAAAAAAGGGATTAGCTATTGCACTAGTACCCGTACTGGCATTCTTAGCGATCTATACCCTATCCAGCTGGCTTATTGAAACTTACCAAGGCTACTATGAAGGTATTAAAGCCTTTAAGGACATCAATAATGTCTTCTTTGAAGAGTTCTTTACCGCATTGATCGTTGTAGATGTTTTGCTACTATTGGCTTCATTCTTTTACTCTGGCCAATTCCATAAAATCATAAGGAACTCTGGTTTCGTCATTTCCACGATCATGCTTAAGATATCTTTCTCTAGCGAAGGAATAGTCAGTAATGCCTTGATTGTAAGCTCAGTTGTTTTTGGCTTACTGATGCTAGTCATTCACAACATCTACGAGAAAAAGTCTATCTACCTGAAGTTGTGATCCAAGCAGACTGCTATCTGAGGATCATGCAACTCCTGCCAGGTACGCGTACGGAACCCGCCAGAACGGGTCCGATACCGCTCGGGTCTACCCTATCGTCATACACGACTGCCTGAAAGCTCCCTTCTGGCAAATCAAATGAAACGGCACCAGGACGAGCATTGTAAATGACAATAATGTCTGTCCATTCATCATCAGGAGCGCCTTGTATCCTGTACGCAATGAGTTGCTCATCATCAGTCTCAAAAAACTGGAGATGATTGACAATGGCTGCATTAGAAGTCATCTTAAATGCCGGATGCGAACCTCTTAGTGCAATTAAATCCTTGACATAATTGAGCGTAACTGGATAGCTGGCCTTCCGGGTCCAATCGATGGCGTTGATGCTATCCGGACTTTTATAGCTGTTCTCCTCTCCTTGCTTGCTACGCAGTATCTCTGTTCCAGCATGAAGGAAAGGGACACCCTGACTAGTCAGCACAACAGCCAGTGATAGTCTGTGCATGCGTTCTCGATCTTCTTCAGAATCTTCAGGATTCGACAGCAATAATCTATCCCACAGGGTATGGTTGTCATGGCAACTCACATAATTAATACACTGTGTTGGTTCTGGTGCCCAGGGGGCATTGCTGTAATTGACGGCGCTATAATCTAACTGTGGATGAGGTCCGGCTGCAACCACTCCAAATTTCACACTTTCTGCTCGCCCCATAGCGCCACTGACAAAGCCCTTTTCTTCATGATTAAACACGGAGCCTTTCAGACCATCGCGCAAATCGTCGCTGAAAGCTGCAACATGCTCTAATGCAGGGACATTGGCCTTTAGTGCGCGGAGGCTATCCGGTAAAGGGCTACCTCCCGCCGTCCAGCCCTCGCCATAAACAAAGATGCTGGGATCTACGGCACGCAAATCTGCGGCAACAGCATTCATGGTTTCTATGTCGTGAATACCCATGAGATCAAATCGGAATCCATCGATGTGATACTCTTCAGCCCAGTATTTGACAGATCGCCTGATGTAATCACGGACCATTGGGCGTTCGCTGGCTGTTTCGTTTCCACAAGCACTCGCATCAGACCAACTGCCATCCGGGTTGGTGCGGTAATAATAGCCAGGAACAAGCCTGTTAAATGGGCTATCATCAGTCGGGCCAGTATGGTTGTACACAACATCCATAATTACACCTATCCCTGCGCGGTGTAATGCTTGAACCATTTGCTTGAACTCTTTAATACGCACCATACCATTAGACGCGTCGGTTGCATAGGTACCTTCCGGTACATTGTAGTTGAGCGGATCGTAGCCCCAATTGAAACCGAGAGGAGCATGAGGGCTTTCATCCAGGCTGGCAAAGTCGAAAGCAGGTAGGATGTGAACATGTGTAATGCCCATCTCGATCAAATGGTCCAGACCGGTTGATGATCCATCAGGGGTAGTTGTACCGACCTGCGTAAGTCCTAAAAATTTACCGGGAAAGCGATTTCCACTGCTCTCATGTACACTTATATCTCTGAGGTGCATTTCGTAAATCACCATGTCTGTCGGACTCTCTACCCTTGGTCTTTGATCATTTTCCCAATCAGTAGGATCAGTGGCAGACAAATCGACAACTTGGGCACGCCTACCGTTGGTGCCTACTGCTCGTGCATAGAGATCGGGAGCTTCTGCCAGCCAGCGCTCATCTTTCATTATTTGAAATGTGTAATATTTACCCACTTGATCACCATCCAACTGAGCGGACCAGACTCCTTGACGGTGCGACATTGGCGCGGTTTCAAGTGGTCCTTCTTCTGTCAGTCCATCATTGGCATAAACTAATATTCGTGCCTGCTCAGCACCTGGAGACCACAGCTTGAAGGTCGTAGCTTCTGGCGTGTAGGTATGCCCAAGATCATCGCCGGTATACACCGGATACTCATCAAAACTGGCGTAGGTGGGAACGTCGGGACTACAATACATACAGCTTAGTAAAAGAATAAATAGGCAACAGCGCATAGCGAATAGATTGTGCAAGCACAATGTTAGCTATTATTGCCCAGAGTCACAAAGCTGGTTATTTAGCCCTCTCTCGTCTTTTTCTCAACTCTACAGCACCGGGAACACAAGGGCCAAACTTTGTACGGCCCCACCAAGGTCCTCGCAATATCATATCTCCACTAGGATCATAGGCTACCGTCAGTTCGAATCCCTTCATACACCACTCCAAATAATCGGGTTTTCTCGAGTGAAGAATCCTGGTTTCCCGCAGGAGCCAACTGCCATTCGGGCGCTTATGCCCTTCTACGGCCATCTCTGCTTCAATGTCTTCCAAAGCGACGTATACCGAGCCTCTGACTCTTCCACCTTGAGCTTCCAGGCGCATGGTGATGACAAACAACTCCGCAAATCCGCCTTCATTTTGTCTGAGCACTCCCTCCCAGCTACCATGAATATCGTCGTACTGCCCCGGAACAAATTGCGCTTGCAGCAAGCCAGACAACCCCACAAATAAGAGCAACAGAGGGATTCTTCCCTCGATTATCGCCTTCATAAAATTCTTATACAGCATCTTCTCAAAGCCTTTAAAATAGCGTTTTGATATTCGAATTGGCGCAAACGTCACCTTAAAAATAAAGAGAAGAAGATAAAGGTTGCAGAGTGGCTCTGATGAGTTGATGCTATGTCTGGTCAATACTAAAAATTGAAAAAAGTGATGATTTTTTTAGTTGGCAGGCCACGCTCAAGCTATACCCTGTATCTAGTCAACGTATATCCGAGTTGATTTAATTTAAGAGCGAACTTAATTCCCGAGAAGCCTGAATGCTAGAGCAGCGTTCAGGCTTTTTCTTTTGACAAAAAAAGTCCCGCTCTAGCGAGCGGGACCTCAAATCGGAATATGTCCTTGGGATTAAATAGTTTTCTCTAGTTAGGTGGCCGGTTCTAAGACCATATAGACTAGTAACCTCGACCGCCGTTATCTACACCTGCCGGGGCAGCCATTTCGTTATCACCTGGTTGAGCAACAAAGAACTCTACCCTGCGATTGACATAAGTTTGCTCTTGTGGAACAAGGTTTTCATTCTCGCCACCATACTGCAATACCAGACGGCTACGACTGATGCCATGTTGAGACACCAAGTGCTCGATGACAGCTTGTGCACGGCGGTAGGATAGCCTTTCATTGGCTTGCTCATTCCCTATTCTGTCCGTAAAGCCCTTCACGACTAGTCTTAAGTCTGGATTTTCGCGCATAACTCTAGCAATGCTGGCAAGCGTACCATAGTCGCTGTACTTAACTGTAGCCTGGTTGAGCGGGAAGTAAATCATCGGAAGGTACATCTCTCTCAAACCACCGCCACTCTGGCTATCCTGGAATTGTGAAAGACGTGCATCAATAGCTTCATTGATCATCTGCTGAACCTGCTCTTCCGTTAGTTGCTGATCGATCCGGTTGGTTACTACCCCATTCTCATCGACTTCCTCACCGGGACGCGGGGGGAAGAAAGGTTCTGCATCCCGGAAATCGGGTACACCATCTTTGTCGCTATCCAGCGTACGGCCTCTGGTATCTACAGCTACATTGGAAGGCGTATTAGGTTCTTGATCGATGGCGTCAACAACACCGTCACCATCGCTGTCATTGGTGGCATCATTGATTCTTTGATTGAAACCACTCATCTCATCGCGGATCGGATCGAGTGGACTAAGCCACCAAAGTGGTTCTGAGCGATTTGACTTGTTACCGATGTTGAAGTTCAGGGAGAGGCTTACGGCATTCTGAATGTCGCGGAAGTTACCACCTACAGAATAACCGTCAAGCAAGTCTGCACGACTACCGACAGGGATTTGGCCCAGATATTCCAAGCCTATATTGACACCACCTCCAAGTCGGAAAGCGATACCTGCACCAGCAGCAATATGTGCGGCCAACTCTTGCTCGATTTGATCTTCTCGGTCACCGCCATTTGACAATCCATTGAAATTGGTTTCGAAGAAATTGGCACCTGCACCAGCCATCGCGTAGATGTTGACTGATTTACGGCCAGGCTTATTTCTGAAACTGTTTAGTGACATGACCCCCATGAGAGAGCCGCTGAGCCAAGTTTGATCGAAGTTTCGATTGGAAACATCCTCCTTGTCGCCATTATCGCCATTGGCTATGCCATACATGCCATCTAAGCGAATCGAGAAGACATAATCTAGGGACTTCCGCAGGTGGATACCCGCCCCGTAACCGGTTTCTGCCGTTACATCACCACCTACCCAAACGTAGGTAGGGCGAAGGCCAAACTCAATCATGTCCTTTGGGCGCATATCGGACTTATCAGCAGATGTTTCTGCTACGGTCTCTACAGGATCGGTGGTTGTTGTTTCTTCTGGGAGTGGGTCGCCTTGTGCTACACAAATAGCGCTACTGGCTAAAAGGAGCATTAGGGTAAAAAGACGTTGCTGTGTCATCATGTGGAAAAATTTCAAGTTCTTGGGATAAAGCGCAAGTATGGGGCAAAGCCCACAATTTCTACGCCAAAGGTAGCATATGTTTTTTATACGGTAGCTATTTTACAGGGAACGGGTATAAAATTTTTTCATATTGATAAAATACTACATATAAAATGAGTAATCAATGACGTACTTTGCCGGCCTCTAATACTATGCTAAGAAACTGGCTACAAGAATCGAGCTATTCGGCTACCGAAGAATCAAATTTGGCGGACTGGTGTATCGGGCATCACTTGTTACCGAGCTCTTATTCCAGGCGTACAATTTCAAAGGCCAAGGTAGCTATTGTCGGTATAGACTCTTCCTTTTCCACACTAGTTAGAAAATCCCTATACCGGTTGGCCTGGGATTTTGGCAAACTGCCCATGCTTGATCTGGGAGACCTGCGGAAGTCCGATCCTGAATTTCTGATACCACTTCTAAGGGAGCTTGGTGCAGGTAAGATAGTTCCTATACTCATTGGTTCTTCTAGAGATAGATTTCGGGCCCAGTATCAGGCTTTTCAAGCCGTACAGCCCCAAGTGGCCGTGGCGATGATCGACCAAAGGATACGGCTGAAAGCTGAAAAAAGTAGAGTTGCTGAGGGTTTCAGCCTGAACCCTGCTGTTCACAACCAACGACAAAAGCTTTACCACCTCAGCCACCTCGCAGCACAGCGCCATTTGAATGATCCAGCTCTATTTTCCTTACTGGACAGCCGAGCATATGACTATCTCCGATTGGGAGAGCTCAGACAAAATCTTCAGGCGGCTGAGCCCATCATTCGCGATGCAGATCTGCTAGGTATCGATCTAAGTGCCATCCAACTTCCGCTTGCACCTGCCCAACATGATCCAAGCCCGGCAGGCCTTCTATTAGAAGAAGCTGCACAGTTGTCCAGATATGGTGGCCTCAGCGATAAAATGAGGTCATTTGGTGTCTATGGATTCGATCACATTGCCCCAGAGGCAGATCAACTGGCAACAGCAGACGCTGCTGCTCAACTCATCTGGTATTTTTGCGATGGCTTTTCCAGTAGGTGGGGCGATTTCCCTGCCAGCAACAAAGGCTTGGTTGAATACGTCGTCGACCACCCCAGTTACAACAACCTTACTTTTTGGCGCTCCCGCCGTTCAGGTCGATGGTGGGTTCAGTCACCTGCTTTCAAACATCGCGGAGAGGATCGTCACAAATTGGTTGCTTGCAGTCAATCAGACTATGAATTGGCCAGCCGCGGAGAGTTGCCCGAGCGTCTGATTGCTGCCTTTTCCAGGTAGCACTTACAAAAAAGATTGCACGTTTCCCACAATCCTTGAGGCGATGTCGTTCGTTGCGGCAGGAATAAATTCCTTGCCGGTGACCCGCTCGTATAGTTCTATGTATCGGTTGCTGATCTGATCTACAAACTCATCGGGCATATCGGGCATTTGCTGCCCCTCCTTGCCCTGAAACCCATTTTCCATGAGCCACTCCCTGACAAACTCTTTGCTTAGCTGCTGTTGACGTTCTCCAGCTTGTTGTCTTTCCGCATACCCTTCTTTGTAAAAATAGCGGCTACTATCTGGCGTATGAATTTCATCGATCAGATATATTTTGCCAGACTTCATTCCGAACTCATACTTGGTGTCGACCAAGATCAGACCTCGTTCAGCCGCCATGGCCGTTCCTCGAGCAAAAAGTGCGCGGGTGTATGATTCCAACTGTTCATACACTTTTTCAGTTACGATTCCCTGGCTGAGAATCTCTTCCCGACTAATATCGAGATCATGGCCCTCTTCAGCCTTTGTAGCTGGTGTTATTATTGGCTCAGGAAATGGGTCAGCCTCGCGCATACCATCTGGCAAGGGAACGCCACAAAGCTGCCGCTTTCCAGCATTATATTCTCTCCACGCGTGGCCCACCAAATATCCTCTGATGACCATCTCCAGAGCAATTGGCTGGCAGGCATACCCAAGAGAAACCACTGGATCAGGAGAGGTCTGCAACCAATTGGGACAAATGTCTCGGGTGGCCTCCAGAAAGTAGACCGCTGTTTGGTTGAGCACTTGCCCCTTATGCGGTATTGCTCGCGGCAAAACATGATCAAAGGCACTGATTCGATCACTGGCAACCATCAAAAGCTTATCTCCCAGAGCGTAAACATCTCTGACTTTGCCCCTATAAAAGCCGGTTTGTCCCGGCCATTCGAAATGGGTCTCACCTAGTGCCTTTGCCATTGGTTTTTTGCAAAGGTAAAGAGGAATAATCCTTTATCAATCCTATTGTGAATAATGAAGGATTCGGTCGTATTACCGCCTACTCTGGCGCTCCTTCACTTTGATGAGTTGCCTTCTGAGTTTTTCCTGTACTTCCACTACAGCCTTTTCGAGGCTTGGGTCCGTGTATTCTGCGGCAACATCATTTCCGGGAATAGCCAACCTGGCGATTACGGTTATCGAGTCTGCTTCTTTAGTGCGATCATCGGTTCTGAAATGGACATCTGCTCTTTCAATGCGGTCGTAGAATGTCTGCAGCTTTTCCATCTTCTCCTCTATAAAGCTAACTTGTTCGTCGCTTATAGTTCCACTTTTATTGATGATTACTTGCATATAATATAGGTTTATGTATATCAGGTAGGGTAAATAAAAAACACCTGCAAATTAAACAACGTTCAATTGCAGATAGCTTATTTCGTTAGCCAACTCACGAGTTGGGTATTCACTCGGCTCGACTCGAAAAAGTTGATGTGATTGACCATGCTATCGGAGTTGAACAGCACTTGGCGATCTTTGGGAATTTGCAAAGAACTTCCTTCGTTGCCTGCCAGAGACCCGGCTGTAGGGACCACCATATCCGAGTCTTCTCCAAATAGTTTTTGCAAAACCACTTTTAGCGCATAACTCTTAGCCAATCCAATGACAC
>JBCBVN010000167.1:0-8912 GCA_039817625.1 Bacteroidota bacterium | reverse complement strand
TCGAAACTTTCGGGGAAAAACTCATCCCGCCACTCCTGCTGCAAGCAGTCGCGCGAGGATCGAAACTTTCGGGGAAAAACTCATCCCGCCACTCCTGCTGCAAGCAGTCGCGCGAGGATCGAAACTTTCGGGGAAAGTTTCGACCTGCGGAAGTCCTTATCCACAGCTACACAACATGGGGGAAAGCCAACCGTTATACAGAGCGAAATGGCGGTCATATAAGATTTTTAACGATACACGTCTTATCTTCCCGCCTCAAACTACACGCTTATCGATCTGGGTATTCGACCAGACCCGACCGAGTGAACCACCAAAATCGCAGCGATGACGAAACGATGTCTGTTAGGTCTACTGGCCATTTTCTCGCTCCAATCCATAACTGCCCAATACACAACCCGCTTTACCGAAGCTGACCGCTTGTTTAAACTGGCTGAAGGCCACAAGGCACAAAACTTACTGCCTTTGGCGCAAAGCGAGTACGAGGAGGTGCTTGAACTGCTCAGGCCGGTACACCAACCAGAAGCCGAGCTACTGCGCGTGCAGTCGGAATTGGGTATTGCGACCATAGCCGTGCAACTGGGCAAGCCCGATGGAGAAAAGCTCATACTCGATTTCGTCAGGCGATATCAGCCCGATCCCATCGCCAATGCTGCCTTGTTGGAGATAGCCAATTACTATTTCAATCAGAATGATCTCGACAAAGCAGAGGATTTCTACAAAAGGATACCGACCTCAGTTTTGAGTCGGGAAGAACGCGCTGAAGTGAATTTCAGACTGGGGTATGTCAACTTTGTTCAGCAGAACTTCCGCGACGCTAAGCGCTATTTCTCTACGAGTAAAGACGTGGATTCCGACTACTACTTCCCCACCAACTACTACCTGGGTATGATCGAGTTTTTTGAGGGAAGTTACGAGCAGGCCATCCGCCAGTTCAGACTGGTCGAGCGCTCGCCCCTCTATAAAGACTACATTCCCTACTACCTGGCGCAAATCTACTTTGCACAAGGGCGCTACCAGGAATTGATCTCCTATGCAGAGCCCATGCTCAACAACGGCTCCAGGCTCAGAAATGCGCGAGAAATCAATGGGTTGGTCGGTCAGGCTTACTTTGAGCTAGGCGACTACCAGCGCGCACGTCCGTATCTGGAAAACTATGCCGAAAACAATCGCAGCCTAAGAGAAGAGGAACTCTATCAGCTGGGATTCACTCAGTATCAGGCAGAGGACTACACGGCAGCAGTGGAAACCTTTGATGAAATCAGTGGAGAAAACAGTGAGGTCGGTCAAAGTGCCAATTTTTACCTGGGAGATGCTCACCTACGACTTGGCAACCGCAGATCGGCCCGAGCAGCTTTTGGCGCGGCATCGCGTATGGATTTCGATCCAGCTCAGAAAGAAGAGGCCTTATTCAACTACGCCAAGCTGAGCTACGAGCTCAAAGACCCAGCTGAGGCCATTAATGCCATCCAGAAGTTACCTCCGGGTAGTCGTTTTTATGTGGAAGGCCAAAGATTGCTGGGGGATCTGTTTGCCGCCAATCGCGATTACCAGGGTGCACTGGATATACTGGAGCGCATGCCCAATCGCACGCCCGAGTTGCAAGAAGCCTACCAGCAGGCAGCACTATATCGAGGTATGCAACTCATTAGCAATCGCGATTTGGTCAATGCACAAACCACCCTACAAAAAGCCATTTCTACCTCTGTCAATAACGGACTCAGAGCTCAGGCACTATACTGGCTGGGAGATATCGAGCACTCGAATGGCAACTACGACGGCAGCATCAACTACATCAACCAGTTTCTGACCCTGGCCCCTAGCCTGCGAGATTTACCGCCTCAGTCTTCGGTCTATACTGCCAACTATCTGCAAGGGTATAACTACCTCCGACAAGACAATTACTCGGCTGCTCTACAGTATTTCAGACAATCGGTTGAAGGCATTCAGAGAAATGCGCCTTATATCACCGATGCAGACGTGCGGGAACGCGTATTGGGCGATGCCGTTTTGCGAGTGGGCGATGCTTACTTCAGCAACAATCAGTATGATCAGGCCATCCGTTATTACGACGAGGCGGTTTCCAACCGCTATTCGGGCTTTATTTATGCGCTGTATCAAAAAGCCATCATCGAGGGCTTGCGCGGTCGCAATACCGAGAAGATCTCGGCCTTGAATCAGCTGGCCCAGCAATATCCAAACTCGCCTTATGCAGATGAGGCGCTCTTCCAGCTGGGTCTGACCTACCAAAGTATCGGCCAGCTCCAGCAAGCGCTTCCTCCATTCCGGCAGATCGTTTCTGACTATGCCAATAGCAGTCCACTCGTCAACGAGTCTCTACTACAGCTGGGGCTAGTCAGTTATAACCTGGGAAATCAAGAAGCGGCCATCAACTACTACAAGCAAGTTTTTGGCAATAATCCGACCGGATCAGAAGCAGATCGTGCGTTGGCTGCCCTGGAAGAAATCTACGTACGCGACATGGGTCGTGCCGATCTCTACTTTGCATTCCTGGAGACTATCCCCGGCTATCAGGTGTCTTCCGATGGTCGCGACAGCATCAACTTTAGAGCTGCTGAATCTCAGTACGAGTCAGGCAATTACGCTCGTGCTGTCACTGCCTTTACCGATTATATTCGTCAGTTCCCGAGAGGACGATATGTGCTCACGGCCTACTACCACAGAGGCGACAGCTATGCGGTACAGCAGCAATACAGTGAAGCCCTGAACGATTATGAATATGTGGTCAATCAGGGACCAAGTCAGTTCTATGTCCGGGCTTTGGAAAAAGCCAGTCTGATCGCCTACAACAGCGAGCAAGACTTTGCTCGGGCGTATGCGCTTTATGTCAAACAAGAAGAAGCCGCTCAGACAGAAGACAAACGCTTTGAAGCTCAGTTGGGAGCACTTAGGTCAGCCTACAGATCGAATAATACGCTTGGCGTAGAAACCTACTCCAGAAAGGTTGCTAACAACCCGAATGCTACCCAACAGCAGGCAACAGATGCTAATTTCTACCTCGGAAAGATCGCCTATGATCGGGGGCAACCTGATCAGGCTTTACGCTATTTCGAGCAGGTCATCGCCAACAGCAATGACGAACAGACTGCCGAGGCCCGTTTCCTCAAGTGCAAGATATTCTATGAGCGAAACGATCTGGATCAAGCACAAGCTTTGTGTATCGAAGCCAATCGCGAAAGTTCAGGTTACCCATACTGGGTTGCCAAGACCGTCATTTTGCTCAGTGATGTGCTAAGGGCCAAGAATGATTATAGAAATTCGAGAGCGGCCCTGCAGGCGCTACTCGACAACTACAATGAAGATGCCGAACTCGTAGCCGAAGCTCAGCGCAAACTGGAGGAGGTCAACCAGATACTCAACCAGTCCAGCCGCCTTGACAACTCGACTACTCCGGGCAACCGACTACAAATGGACAATAGCGGCCGAAACTAAGAGATCGCAGTCTACACCACTTACCTTTCACTCTGCACTATCTGACCAAAGATGATGATTCGTATCAAAGCCTTCCTTCTTTTTGCCGGTACCTTTATTGGTCTTTCTTCCGCCTTGTATGCACAGCCTGGTGGCTTACCTTCTGGCGAGGTCGATGTTATTCGGTCTTTCGAAGCCAACCTCATAGAGGCTGAGCGCGTTGGCGTCAATCCCGTTCTGCCCCCACCTGACACTTCAGTGCGCAGGCAGCAGTACAATGTAGTTGCCAGGCCACTAAATATGGACTATCCTGCACCAGTCATCCGCCCCAGAGCCATTGGGCGAGAAAGGACTGACGACAACTACAACGGACTGCTTAGCCTGGGCGTCGGCTGGCCATTGGGCTTTTATGGTGATCTGAGTTATGACATTGTCAATGTGGAGGATTTCGATTTAGGGTTTCGGGCACACCGGCATAGCTTTAATAACAATGCACAAGTAGAAAATCAGAGAGCCAGCGACACCCGATTGGGACTGGATGGCACTTACTACTTCGATCAGGGATTTGCCGTTACCGGAGAGTTGGGATATACCGGCCAGACCAGGCATTACTACGGTTACAACTTTCCAGAAGCAGAAAATGATAGTATTCCATCTTTTGAGGCCAATGAAGTCAGACAGAGATTTACCACCATCGACCTGGCCGCGTCCATCTTCAACGGTACACGTACGGAAGGCGACTTCGATTACAGCGCCGGTTTCGACTTCTATCTTTTCGATGCCCTGGGGGCTACACGAGAAACGGGCTTTGTGGTCGACATTCAGGCAACCAAGTGGTTTGGAGATAGAGATCCGCTCGACATCAGGCTGCGAACAGATGTCACCAACTATAGGGATACCTCCAGACAAAACCTCAACAACTTTTATCTCCAGCCCAGCTACACGGCCCATTTCGATCGCTTTAAACTTCGGATTGGTGCGAACCTGGTTAATCACAACGATGAGTTTTTCATCTATCCTGATCTTGAAGCGACGGTCAACATCATACCCGGCATTGTAAGTGCTTTCTTAGGTGCAACCGGAGACCTGCAGAAGAACACCTTTCGAAGCCTGGCCGAGTACAATCCATGGATCAGAACCCGACTAGAGATTGCCAATAGCGACTACAATCGATTCTATGGTGGTGTGGAGGGCACACTCTACGGTCTGGCCTATCGGGCAGAGGTAGGCCTAAAGGACATCGAAGGACTTCCACTTTACTTGCTCAACAGACGTACGGAGCTGCCCACTTTTGATGTCGTTTTCGATACGGCCAGCATCGTCAGTATCCAGGCAAGTCTAACCATTCCACTAGTAGAAAACCTGGACCTGACAGCCGGCTTCATCCAAAACATCTATTCGCTCGACAATCAGGATAGACCCTGGCATTTGCCCAGCACGACCCTTAATGCGACCGGAATTTATACTGTGCCGAATAGCGGACTCCAGGTCAGAGCGGATGTCTTTTTGGAAAACGGTCTGCCTACTCAAAATGCCGACGGCACCGCGAGAAATCTAAATGCGCTCTTCGACATCAGCCTGGGTGCCGAGTATAACCTCAGCGACCAACTCAGTCTGTGGGGACAGCTTAATAATCTGGCCAATAACCAGCGACAGCGATTTGCCAGGTATCCGACTTTGGGGATTAATGTGCTGGCGGGGGTTTCGGTCAAGTTCTAGGTATTTTTGGGTATTTGGATTTTTCCAAATACCCAAATTTGCATAAAATTTTATTAAATTTAATTATCCAAAACATTCTGTTTATATTTGCATCCATCAGGTGAAAGCGTTAATCCATTACCTGTTAATACAGATTTGCCATTATTCTGCCCTTGAGGGACCTGAAAAAGTCCACACTCCGCCCAGGAATATGATGCGACCGGAGTATAGTTCGGACTTCCGCGGGTCGGTTCCATTTGGGTAGATGTATCTACTCACGTTCTGCGTATTGAGTAGGTTATTGACGTTGGCATAGATGATCAACTGGCCACGACCCAGGCTGAATATTCTGGAAATAGAAAAGTCCAGTCGTACATACTGTGGTAGTCGAGATCCTGAATCTGGAGCCACAAAAATGGGTCTGAACAATCCTTCTTGCTCAGGAATGGCTTCGCTCCGCAACAGAGGTAGGAAATAGCGTCCTTCTCGCCAGGTGGCTGTTAAACCAAACGAGTAGCTGTTACGAGAGGCCCTTACAATCTGTCCGCGCAGTAGGAAAGGCAAGTCTCGTCCACTAGGAATATTGCCTGCTCGCGATCTGACTCTAACCATACTACCACTAGCCCACATTCGCAAACCTTCCGTCCGGTATCCAATTCGAGCTTCTACACCCGTAATATTTTGATCTGTGATAAACTGATAATCTTCCCACTTGCGATATACCGCTACATTGGCCGACCATAAGTCCCTTCTAAACTGATAGCTCAACGAAAGTTGATTAAGTTGCAACCACTGCCACTCATCGATCTCGGCTCCGGGACTCAGCAGCTGCTGATAATGCCCTCCGCCGAGTATCAGTCGATTTCTGGGACTAGGCTTAAAATGAAGGCTTCCCTGTGCGCTCCATCGGTAATCGTTCGACTGAAAGTGTCTGGCTAATCTTGTTCCTGCTTCCAGGGTAAAATTGTCTCCCAGTCGTTGTTCTACTGCCGCATAAGCAGTGAGTGTACTTTGGCTCCCCGCGAAGGTGTAAGAATCACTTGGATCACCCACTGCAAATTCATAATCATTAAGTGGGAAGGTACCGGATACCTGATCATAAAACCGGTCAAATTGAATCCCAAATTCTCGGCTGTACCCCCTACCCTCTTGTCGGCCAGAAAACTCGGTATACATATTTAGTCGGTCAGGCCTAGTTTCGATATTTCCTAAGATAAATTCATTCCTATCCCAATCGACCATCTGGCTTGCTCGCCAACTCCACTTCTCCCCATCCATTTGCCAGCTCAAGACACCCAACTGGCGAGATTTTTCTTGCTGAAACTCATCGGTCAGATAACTCGTACGCGTCAGGAATCGATAGTTTTCTTCGAATGCTAATAGGTAGGCGCTTACTCGAGACTGGTCGCTAATGCGGTGGGTGATGGCTATGGCTCCGTCGAGGGCAGCCGACCCGCGCAAGTCTGAAAAAGTCTGATCATTCAGCGCTTGAAACGCCTGAGTTTGACCAAAATTGACAAAGGTCCTCAAATCGGTTTTTGTTCCGAGGGGACGAGCAAAAGAAAAGCCAACACCCGCCAGGTTGAGGGAAATTCCATAGCTCGCCTCTTGCAACGGAGTGGCCAGGGTGCGAAGTTGTACAGCACCTGCCGACGACCGCCCCAGCGATATAGGTGGATGCCCCGGATAAACTCGGACCTCTTCCAGGGAAAACTGGCCGAAAATACTGAACTGGCCCAACCCGTTACTTTGGTCAATTCGTACTGCCGAACGAATGGGAACCCCATCCAGATAAACCCCAGTGGCTGCACTCGGACTCCCCCTTAAACTCACATTGGCAGTCTCGTCTAAATTGGTCGAAGATGCCAGGTTGTTAACGGCCAAAAGTGGATCTGCCTTAGCAGCCGGATCTAGATAAATGTCCAACTGAGTGAGTCTCTGAGTAGCCAGTTCTCCAGCTCTAATCCGTTTAGCTCTGACTGTAGCCGTGGGTCCGGAGACCCGATCAGAGGTCTCCAGTTCCACAAACAAATCATTGACAGCCACATCGATATAAAGCCGTTTAGTCTCAAATCCCAGGTAGCTGACAATCAAGGTATCTGGCCTATCCAGTACCAGATCAAATCTACCGTCAGCATCAGTAGCTTGCACCTGACTCGGATCTGTCTTCGGATATACATACGCTCCTGCAAGGGGCTCATTTTCGCCAGATATTAACCCACTGATCGTGATTTGACCAAAGGCTAAACAACCCCAAGCGAGAAAAAGCTGAATGAGTAAAAATCGCATTATTCCTGATCTAGGCCTGGGAGCAAGTAATACTTGACGTAAGCAAACTCGGGCTGAAGACTTAAGGACTTCAGGTAGGTAG
Organism: Bacteroidota bacterium; assembly: GCA_039817625.1. GTDB lineage: Bacteria > Bacteroidota > Bacteroidia > Chitinophagales > Saprospiraceae > Neolewinella. The sequence goes on along the minus strand of JBCBVN010000167.1, from coordinate 1,414 downwards.
CTCGTGCTGCATCTTTCTGGTCTGTGGCTTTATAACCTTCTGCCTGCAAGATTAGGGCTTCGAAGTATCGCCAGTTCTTTTCTGGAGCTTCCATTTCTTCGAATATCGTTACGGACTGACTGGCATAAGCAAGACCTTGTTCGGGGTCACCGCCCCATTGTCTGGGCGTATATATCTGCTGCGAAGCAGACATAGCCAGTGCTACTGGATCTTCTTCTCCGTATTTCATAGCTTTTCTGGCGTGGCGATTGGAGGCCATTCCCAGGCGCATAGCCTGAGATTCATCAATGGCTATTCGCATGCCCATAACGCCAGACAGTAGCCCGTGAGCGGCTCCATGTTCGTCATTAGCCTCCAAGACAGCCTCCAGAGCGCTTTCGGCTATATCCAGATAGCGTCCTGCCATCTCCATGTCTCGCTCGCCGAAGGCTGTACCGACTGCGGTGTAGGCAGCGTGGCCGAGCCTCAGTTGATCATCTGTAGATTCGGCAGTCTCTTGTAGCTGACCGAGAATATCATCCCAGGCACTTACATCATTCTCTATATAGGCAGTTAGAATTTGTTCGTCTATATTGTCCTGTGCGTAAGTCTGGACAGCAAAAAACAATAGAATTATTGAAAGGTATTTCATGATTGCAAATTGATTTAGCGTGAATTGCAGGACCAAATTGCATCTTGTGTGGCTAATGATATCATCGAATTGATGAATGGGAAAATGCGCTTGACGAATGGTTGAAATGGCCATTTTTGACCACTCATCAAGGAGGAATAACCATTCGTAAACTGTTTTTGTGCTCGCCTAGCCAACATCCTTTAATTTGTCAACATGAAATTCAACTACGTACTAAATAGAGGATGGAAAGCCGATCTGCTCTTCTGGGTGGCCTATGGCTCCTTTTGGCATTTTGTGTTTGCGCCAGAACCCATTGATTGGTACAATGCCATTTTCACTTCCATAATGACTATTACCCAGGTAGTAGCCGTATACATGCACCTCAACCTGCTCATGCCCAAGCGCTGGTCGGGAGAAATGAGCATTCCAGTTTATGGTATCTTACTCATGGTCTTAACTTTTCTTGGAACAGGCTTAACATGGGTGCTGCTGTATGGTGCCTTTTCGATTATCCCCTATGCAGAAGGGCTTACGGCCTCCTTACAATACGCTTTCTTCACCTATTGGATAGGTCCATTACTAGGTAGCATGGGTATGGCTATAACCAGTACTGGAGCTCTGAATCTATTTGCCCGAAGAAGAGAGCAAGAGCGCCGAGAGAAAGAACTCGAACATGCCAATGTGAATACAGAGCTACAGTATCTGCGAGGACAGCTTAATCCACACTTTCTATTCAATGCCTTGAACGGTATTTATTTCTTAATTCCTCGCGATCCCGAAAAAGCAGCTGAAGTCCTGATT
>JBCBVN010000166.1:0-8983 GCA_039817625.1 Bacteroidota bacterium | reverse complement strand
CCGTCTTATCGCCAGGAATATCAAACTCGGCTTGCAAGTCGAGGGGTGACATCCCTGCGTACCAGCCGGGCTCGTGGCCTTTACCAATGACCCTGGCCCTCTCCCCCACTCCACCTGGCAATTTGTCAAACACCTCTTTAACCGCCGGAGATACACAGCTGATGCCGTTCACCCTGGGATTAAGATGCTTCATATAGGCCGTCGGATCCCACCAATGGATATTGCCCGTATAGCCTCGATAAGTCAGCAATGGCCCCTGAAACCCCGCTCGTCTGATCGCAGCTATCCCATTCACGATGGCTCGATTATTGTACAGATGCAACACATCAACGGCTTGCTCTTTGCGGCTCAACACATCGGCTATTTGCTTGCGTGCCCCGACATCGCGTTTCCCAGACATCTTCAGATCGATGATCTCTGCTCCAGCAGCGGACAGTTCATCCAGGTAGTTGCCGCCAGCAGGCGTCAGTAAGGTAACCTGCCAGCCATGATCGCGCATCAGTCCCACATACAAGCGGCCCTCAGGACGGACTGTATTGAGGGAGTCGGTATAATCTGAAATAAAGGCAACTCTCGGCATAAAGCGCAAATATAGGACCAGCCCGCTACCCCTCTATGAATTCATAGATTTTAAGCGAATACCGGATTTCATAGAGGTCGGACAAGACCAACTTATTCAATTTTACCACATCAGCAAGGACAGCTGCAATGAACGGTATCTAGTTTGTATACCTAGGATAATTTATCAGACTTACGCAGGATCGGATACACTCCCTGCAAACGACAGTCGCCAACTGCTGACACTGTCGATTTTCAATAGCTCAAGTTTATGGAATCAGCAGCTTAATGCAGTCAGTAGACTAGAAATAGGATCAGAATTCAGCGGTATGCCAGCAGGGACCGCAACTCATATCCAATTATTTATTCGACACAATTCGAATCACCATTCACTAAAAACCATTCTTATGCGCACTTCATCATTACTCACCATTCTAGCCCTCTCGTGGGCGAGTTTAATTTCAGCTCAATCGCTCGAAATTCAAGCGCCTTTTGATTTTACCTCGCAATTTCAAGCTATAGAAGTAGCACCCAATGGGGTTGGCTTTGCAGCTGGTACCTGCGGAAGTCTACTCAAAACTACCGACGACGGCGAAACCTGGGCTTCTATCGAAGCGCCTATGGCAGATCTCGAATACGAAGCCATGGCCTGTGCACCTGGCACCAACTGCCAGGCCGTGCTATTGACGGCACCTGGCTTCATTTTCCGTTCCACCAATGGCGGACAAAGCTGGACCACCATCGAAGTCGATAGTGACTTCCCGGAAGAGTTTGCTTTCATGGATAATGGCACCGTACTTCTACTCACAGACGAAGCACTTATTCTGCGTTCTACCGATAACGGGCAAAGCTGGTCTGAAGTCGAAATACCGGCAGGTGCATCTGCAGACTGGTTCCAGCTCGATCAGACCATCTACACCTCCTTTCGTGTGGATGGCACATCACCTGCGGAATATGCTTTGGTCAGATCTATGGACCAGGGAGACAACTGGGATACGCTCTATACGCACCCAAGTTTCTTTTCCGATGTGGCTTTTCAGGATAGCCAGAATGGCATCTTCTATGCCACCGATCGCAACACCTACTTCACCACCGACGGAGGTAGTAGCTGGACATTGGGCACCGCAGATATTAGCTTCAACCAAGCCCAGCTTTTTGCTCTGGGCAACAACGTTTATCACGCACACACCTTCTCCAACCGCCTCTTCACGACGACGGACGCTGGCCAAAACTGGATCGATGAAGGCACCTACAACAATTTTGGCCGCGCCAACAATGTGCAATACCGGGGCACCGACGTATTCATTGCCGGAAACCAATCTGCTGTACTTAAAAGTACGGACCTGGCCATCAGCTTTGAGGTGAAAAATGAAGCGGTGCGCTCCGACTTTTCAGAGGTCGTATTTTTCAATGACATAGCAGGCTATGCGCTTGGCAACGAAAGCACCATCGCACGCACCATCGATGGAGGAGACACCTGGCTTTATACTCAACCCGACAACCTGAATAGCAGCAATTTGACCGGTAGACACCTCGAAGCCTTAGACAATGGTCACCTGATCGCGACCTGGGGCTTTGCCAATGCTTCCCTAAGTACCGACGGCGGCAATACATGGGAGGACTTGCTCACTGATGAAGAAGTAGATCAGGTAATTGGAGGCTTGTCATATTTTGATGTCTTGCCTAATGGACGCATTATTTTTGTATTGTCTGAGCAGGTCATCTATTCGGACAATGGCGGCCAGACCTGGAATTTTGAGGTCATCGATCTACCCTTCCCCATTACGGTCGTAGAATTCCTGAATAATGACATCGGTTTTGTAGCCGGGAACGACAATACGCTATACAAAACCACCGACGGCGGGCTGAGCTGGCAGCCATTGACAGGTCCCTACCCGAGTGACAATAGCGATACCAGAGCCTTTTTCGCTTTTGATGAAATGAACCTTCTGGCATCCAGGGGCACCGGCGCGTCTTTCAGCTCGGATGGTGGCCAAACCTGGGAAACCCTTAGTGATTTCGTAACAGGTTATGGTTTCAGCCTGGACTCAGATGGCCGCCTTTGGACTGCTGGCTTCGCCAGTGGCAATAACGGTAGCGTTCACTGGTCCGACGACATGGGACAAACCTGGAATGAGGCCGCCTATGTCTGTCATTCAGGACGAGGCGGTTCCTTGACCCCAAGTGGTGATGCTTTTTATATCATAGGCGATGGCGGTCTGATCGCTCGCGTAGATACTGATCAGGCGGTGGGTACCCGTAGCCCCAGGCTAAGAGCGTCTCGATTGAATGCCTTCCCCAACCCTACTTCTGGCTTACTGACTCTGGACTTGTCCAATCAGGATATCAACGAGCTTACCGACATCCAGATCTTTGACCTCAATGGCAGACTTTTATTACAGAGAAACACCCAAAATCAGCCACAGATAGACTTGGACCTGAGTGCATTTGCGCAAGGTATTTACCTGGTGCGTGTTCAAGGCCAGGGCTGGCTACAGACGGGAAGAGTGATCAAGCAGTAATTATTGCTTTCGCTCCAGGATAATCAGCTCAGAATCAAAATCAAACACTTGTATAAAGTGCGCATCGACGGCCCGGGTAACGGCATTGACGTATAACTCGGGCTGTCTCTTTCGACGTACTACATATCTGAGATTAGCATTGTTGATCAGGCGCTCGGCTTCGAACTCCAGTTTGAGGTCGAGCGCTTCTACATGGTGGTCATAGAAGAGCAAAGACGAATGAACATAAGGCGTAGGTACTGGTCGATCGATCAGGTGATAGACAATTTGGTGGTAGTTTTCCATAAAAACTTCATCCTGTGCTTCGAGTCGAGGAATCAACCAGTCTGAAACAGCCCTGGCCTGATCGTACTTACTTTGATATCTGAAGAAATGAGCCAGGCTTAGCCCTATGGCAACTACAATAAAAAGTGGCTTTCCAAACCGGCTAAAAAACGACCTCAATTTGGGCCACTCTGCCCGGCCAGGAAGAAACCAAAGACCAAATAAAGCGGCCGTAATAGGATGAAGTTGAATGAAGTAGTGACCGAAAGACTTTCCGGGCAACAAGATCATGAGCAAGATGCAAATGCCGAGCAAGAAAAGGAATCTGCGATACACCTTGATCTTAGGCCAGGCTTCGTTTTCTGTCTTGGAGTCAAAGGCAGCAGAAGGCCAAAAACCCAAAACCAGTAGGGGTAGAAACCGCATATACTCACCCATATAAACCAATCGATCCAGCATGGTTTTTTCAACCGGATAGCGTTTGGTCAGCTCGTAATTGTAGAAGTACAACAGATCCAGCATTTCCCTGAAAGCGTAGTAGCCATAGACCAGCAACAACGGCAAGCAAAAAGCGACGGTCATAGGCAGACACCTGGAGAAAACAGCTTGCTTGATGCTATTCGTTTTCCATCCCTGCCACAACAAGAATAGCCCGATAGCCAATGACTCGGCCGCAGCGACAGGTTTAATAATGACTGCAAAACCAAGACACAGGCCAACAAGCCCAAAAGCTGGCCAATCCAGTGGTGTATGCCGATAGGTCGGCGACCAAATTCGGCCAACTACTAGGGCGATGGCTGTAGCCGTTAGCAAATTGAAATAAAGCTCTGTATTGGGTGATAAACCAAAATAAGTAAACAAGCTACACAGGAAAACATAAGTCAGACCTGTAGCCCAGGCTACACGAGTACTGGCCGTTACCCGTCGAGCGGTCCACCACCAGACCGATGCGGTCAAACCGATAAATGCACTGGCTATTAATCGGAGTAAAAATATGCTGCCCCCACTCAGCCAGACCAAACCCTCAAACAACCAGAACAGACCGATGGGCTTGGTATCTACAACATCAGCCAGATAGGTTTTCCCTCTGAGCATTTCATCGGCGATGACTATATATGTACTCTCATCGTGATTGATGACACTCATAAAGAAGCTGCCCCACCGTAAAAGAACGGCAAAGGCAACCAAGGTCAAGGCGGCAAAGCCCCATGAAGCCAAACGCTTGTTGTGCTGCATGGGGCGAAGATCGAAAATGATTTGGAAGCCATCTAAAAAATCCTATCAGGCTTTTTCGTTAGCTCGTGTTGATCATTCTCTGTAGTCACCCAACCACTCTTCAGGATGGACCACTTCGAAGTATGGATTAGCCTCAAACAAACTAGATATTATGGGAACGTGGTCTGACCCTACTACTAGCAAGATGGCGTCTTCCGTGTAATCAAGCTGGTTGATCATCTTCGTATACATCATAATATTACGCCGGTACCAATCGGCCGTCAACTCCGCGCCTATCAGCGTATAATCGTCATCGTAATTGTAAAAATCTGTACTGCCGACCTGCGTATAATTAGCAATATAAGAAGCATGGGATGTACGCATAACTTCGTCGCTATTTATCCAGCGTATGTAGTTAAGCAAGCTCGTTTGATGCATCAGAGAGTCTTCGTTTACCAGATCATCCTGCCTGGTAACGGTACCCACTCTTTCGGCATTCATCACATCCATTTGGTTATTATTCTCGGCGTAGTCCAGCGTCTCTCTGTACAAGGCACCAAAAATACCCGGATGGTCACATTGATATACTCTGGAATGGCCTAGCCTTTTGGCAGATCTGAAGCCGAGCTGATATATTTCATTGGGTGCGCGCAAGGCTTCCCCTTCCCGGTCTTTGTACATGCTGTATAGACTATCTATTCTATTTTGAAACTCGAATTCGGGTTGCCGTTCCACAAAAATCTTATCGGGATGCTGTGCCGTGATCAGGTCGCATAAGTCGCTGATACTCGACTGGTTTGCCTCGCTGAAGATATCATAGCTAGAATCTACCTGGGCAAAGTGGAAACTACCCAACAAATATACTTTTGTCTTATCAACCTCAGGCTCAGATTGCGTATCTAGTTCAGGGTATGTTTCCAGGCTTTCGAACTCAATTAACTTAAACTCTGGGCTGCTCTCAAACTGCTGGTGCAAAATGCCCAGGTGACCAGCGCCAAATATGACCAGCACCCGATCGTCGGGCTTGGAAATCCGTTGAATATTCCTGAAGATGCGCAGGTTTCGGGAGTACCAATACATCGCTAAGGCATCAGCTCCTCTGTGTACATCTAACTCAAAGTCACCTATTAAATAGGCTCCGTGGCCCCGGCGAATACGGTGGGGGCTATTCTCGTACTTGAAATATTCTAGCAAGCTGGCATCGGCCAGCATTTCATCTTCCAGGTCATAAAGCTTGTCGTACAGGGTGTCGAATTTGGAGTCTCCTGAAAAATCCCAATCCTTGTAAATGCTATCCATGATGGGATGGATGACCGCCGAATCGGGCAGATACTCCAGCGCGCTGGCCACAGATCCAGCATCGCAAGGGTAAATATGCTTGTGGCCAAAGCGCTTGGCCAGTCTAAACCCTATCTGATATATCTCACTGCGTCTGAGCTCAAAATCTCCTGCCAGGTAAGATTGGTAATAGTCGTCGGTATTGCTCTCGGGCCAGCGCTCTACAACAATCTTAGTGGGTTGAAAGCGGGCGACATAGTCAAGTACTTCTTGTAACTCCTGCGCTCGATTGCCTTCTTCCACGTTAACCTGATTGGCCTCGTCGGTGACGTGTGCATCCAGGTTGGGATAATTAAAATGAAAGGTACCCAATAGCATAACCTGAGCTCGTTCCTCGCCAGCAACTAGAATATCGTCGGGATCGAAGTTTGACAAGGAAGGCCTGTCTTGTGCGGACAAACTGCCAACTAAAATCATCAATAAGAATAGAATACGCATAGCATTTTTGATTTAGTGGAAATAACAGATGATGCTAAAGTGGTCCTTTCTGATCTCTACAGACAATAAAAATCTGTGAATGCGGCAAGAGCATCGGTGACCCAGCCTTAGGCCGAAGAGATTTCGACCTGCGGAAGTCCCCACTCCAACTCACCGATCCAGATGGGGCATTCACCGATTGGATGGCAACTACTACTAATTGGGTAGCTACATTTGAATAGTTAAACCAGATCATTATTCATCCTCGTCAGCAAATACCGCGTCTTTTCCTTTGGTTTCTTGGCGTTTATTATGTCATGTCTCCACTGCGTGAACTCCTGCATTCTACCGACAAAAGTCAGGAATTATATGACCAACTGACAGACTGGGGCATCCTTAGCTTCACCAGTCCTGGCTCGTTTTTTGCCAAGGCGGTAATCATGTATTTAATCCTGTACTGGGGATATCAGAAAGTGAAGAACTGGGTATTGATCGTACTTCTCATTATTGGAATTTTTGCAGGAGTATATTTCAGAGCTTTTGTGGAAGAATTCCTTCTGGTTTTCATCAGGGGCGAAGGCAATTATCATCCCGACACGACCTGGGTTGAATACATTAGCGACAATCTTTACTACTCTATCGTATTTTGCAGTCTGGGAATTGTTTTTTATTTCGTTGAATTATCCAACCACAACGAAAGAAAAAAGAAAGATTTTGCCATCTTACAAAGAGAGACAGAAATCAAATTCTTAAGATCGCAAATCAACCCTCATTTTTTGTTTAACACCCTAAATAATGTTTATTCGCTGGTCAATAGAAATTCACCTTCCGCTTTGCCGGCTATTGAAAAACTTTCATCCCTCCTTAGATACTCCCTATACGAACAAAAAAAGAGTGTCCCCCTGAGCCAGGAAGTTGCTTACTTGAAGCAGTTGGTGGAACTGGAGAGCATGCGTATTGAAGGTCTGGCACCTGTTGTATGGGAAGTAGATTCCAAGCTTTCCGACTGGCAGGTCCCCCCTCTATTATTAGTGCCATTTATAGAAAACGCATTCAAGCATGGAAACCTGCAAGACCCAAGTCAACCATTGACCATACGGCTAAGCGTAGAGAAAAACCAAAGGCTTAATTTCCAGGTAACTAACAAAATAAAAACTGGTCAAAACTCAAAGGATGGTACTGGCGGCATTGGATTAGTTAATGTGCAAAAAAGGCTCAATTTGTTATATGCAGACGCGCACAATTTGTCTATTTCAAACCATGGAGAACTATTTAACGCTCACTTAGAGTTACACATACCCAATCCAAATAGCCAATAATTATGATCAGCTGCATAATCATAGATGACGAACCCTTGGCAGTAGACTTACTCAGTGATTATGCCAGCAGACTATCGAATTTAGAGGTTAAGAACTCATTCACCAACCCTATTTCCGCCCTGACTTACCTCAAGGAAAATCGGGCCGATGTATTATTTTTAGACATTCAGATGCCCGAATTGAACGGGCTGGATTTCATCAGGATAATTGGACAAGAACAGGCCGTGGTACTCACCACCGCTTACGGCGAATATGCGCTCGAGAGTTACGAATTTCGAGTATTCGATTTTCTGTTGAAACCCATTTCATTCGAGCGTTTTGAAAAATCCGTCCAAAAAGTCAGCGATTTCCTGGATAGAGATACTAGGCCATCGGAGGCTACCGGCAACGGGGATCTTGAATCAGCAGAGGCAGAAGCCTCCAACAGAAAGGGGACTAACCCTAAGCATGCAGTCGTACACCAGGATACGGCAGACTATATTTTCGTCAAATCAGGGCAGCAGACCCTGCGGGTTGATTTACCCGAAATCACGCACATCAGCAGTGATGGGGATTATGCAGTAATATTTAAAACGAGTGGCTCAAAAGTACTTACCCTTGAGAATTTAGGGACCCTGACCAAACGACTACCAACTCCTCAATTTGCTCGGATACATAGATCTCATGTAGTATCGCTCAGACATATTGACTATATCGAACGAAAGAGGGTAGCTATAGCCAACGAATTGCTGCCTATCAGCGAATCATATTCAGAATCGTTTTCAAGAGCACTAAGCCTGTGAGCTACATGGCTATAGAAAGAAATAGCTAAGCGTATATTTATCTATATTTGTGACAACACGATTGCTCTCAGTTCCCCTCTACCCCCCTCGCTCAATGAACTTAACACTCGAGCAGAAACGCAAGTTAAAGAATGCTAAAACACTAATTCTCCTTGGGCTATTTCTCAGCCCGGTCTATGCCTTATTTGCTGATGGGTTCAAATCAATAACGCCTTATGCAAATGCATTGGTTATAGCTATTTTGCTTTCTCTGGTCATATCTTTTTTTGAGTTCATCCTATTTACAGGTAAAGCTAAAAAAATCAAGTTCTATCAGCTGTTATTCTTAAGGATTGCATTATATACGGGATCAGTATTTAGCGTGGTCACCCTTACCATGATAGTTTCCAGAATGTTTAGGTACAACCTCAATTTCCAGGAGGTCTTAAATAGCAATGAATTCAAAAATTACATATATGAACAAGACTATCTTACAGGCATATTTTATACGCTCGCGTTGGTCGGACTCGTCGTATTCACCTTACAAATGCAAAGAAAAATTGGTCCAAAAGTGCTTCTTGCCCTAATA
>JBCBVN010000165.1:0-9053 GCA_039817625.1 Bacteroidota bacterium | reverse complement strand
CCTGCAGGCGGCTTAAGAATGGCTTCTTCTATTTCAGAATCAGACATCTTACTATATCTGACCTCCAGTTCGTCTCCATCAACTTCAACGACAAGATCTGTAATAACCTCATCCATGTCAAGTATGCCAAGCGCATGTGCAACAGCAGACCTGATATTAACCCTTCTTGTATTGACTAGTATGATGGGTTTTAGGCTTGCAATTTTAAATTTCCCCATCGCTTTTTTTTAGTGAATATGAGCAAGGTCAAAACGACCTGAGTATCGTGAAAAATGTAAGTTTGGGAATAAAGGAATAAAAAATTATCCATTTTAGAAACAAGCATTTTAACCTGCTTAGTCAAAACCAATCGACTCAACTATATGTGTATTAGTTCTGTTTTCTGCTGGTATGTTGAAGCATGGAATCGTTTTTGTTCCTGCTCTTCATCTATCTCCAACCTTATATGACCGATGTCAACCAATTAGGCGAGTTCGGCCTGATCGAACACCTCACCAAAGACTTCCCACAGACCCAGCAAAGCACGCAACTGGGTATAGGAGACGACGCTGCCATAATAGATACCGGCGGCCCCGAGCAGATGGTGGTCTCTACCGACATGTTGCTCGAAGGCATCCATTTCGATCTGGGATACACGCCGCTTGCACACCTGGGCTACAAGTCTGTCGTGGTCAACCTATCGGACATCTGTGCCATGAATGCTCGGCCACAGCAGATAACGGTTTCAATCGCCATCAGCAACCGATTCTCCGTCGAAGCGCTGGATGAGTTGTATAAGGGCATTCGCCGGGCCTGCACATTTTATGGCGTCGACTTAGTAGGAGGTGATACGACCAGTAGCATGAAAGGACTCGTCATTAGCATCACAGCCATCGGGCGAGCACCGGCAGGGCGAATCACTAAGCGGTCTACGGCAAAGGCTGGAGATATCCTGTGCGTAACCGGAAACCTGGGGGCTGCCTATCTGGGGCTACAGTTGCTGGAACGCGAAAAGCGCATCTTCCAGGAACACCCCGAAGTGCAGCCAGACTTGGGCGAAAACACGCGCTACTTACTCGAGCGTCAACTCAAGCCCGAAGCTCGTACCGATATGGTCGATCTCTTTGCCAAAAACGATCTGGTACCTACCGCCATGATCGACATCAGCGATGGTCTGGCATCAGAGGTTTTTCATTTGTGTAAGGAAAGTGGGCTCGGTGCCATTGTAGAAGAGAATGGTGTGCCCATACACGACGACGCCCAGCTCCAGGCCCTGGAATTCAATCTCGACCCAATAACCTGCGCCCTCAGTGGAGGCGAAGACTATGAATTGCTCTTTACCATAGATCCAAAGGATTTGGATAAGGTCCGCTTCCTGCCCGATATCTACATCTGTGGTGAAATGACCGAAGCAAGTGAGGGCATTAAGCTGCACACGAAGGGTGGAAATATTCACGACTTAAAAGCGCAGGGCTGGAATCACTTTGAAGGGTGATAAGCTTCTCCGCTTTGGCGATAGCTTTCAGCCTTCAGCCGCTGGTATTACTCGGGCTAACGCCCTCGCAAACCTCGGCGATTGGAGTGAGTTATCTCGGCTTTTGTGGATAGCCCATGTTCATTCCACTTACAGGGCGGCGAGTCATTCCATTTGTCTTTCTGTATTTCGACGGCGATATACCCGCCCAGCGTTTGAAGACTTTCGCGAAGTAAGAAAGGCTACTGAAACCACAATGATCGCTGATGGTGCTGACGGGCTTGTTGGTGTCGCGCAAAAGTGAGGAAGCCAGAGTAAGGCGCTCTTCCTGAATAAAATCGAGTGGTGTAGCTCCGATTTCATTTTTGAAGGTGCGGTAAAAGCTGGATTCACTCATATAAGCTTGCTGGCTTAGCTGACTTACGGTTAGCTTTTCGTGCAAGTTGTCGCGGATGAAGTTGATGATGTGTGCCAACCGGTTGTTGTTACTGCGCAACTCAGCTTCGGCTAAGTGCTGGGCACTGCTTTCGACTTGCATGATTCGTATGAGCAGTTCCTGGAGATTCATGCTCACAAAAAGATCCTTCTGCGGGTGGTCTTCGACAATTAAGAAAAGTAGTCGATGCACGATCTGATCAATGGCTACATCCTGCAAGTGGTGGAAGGCACCTCGGTAGGGCATCCAGGAGTCTTTATCAATACGGGAGTGCTCTTCGTTCATGCGCGAGACCACTCTGTCTATCACTGCGGGATCTATGGTGAGGGCCAGGCACTTTGTCGGATTATCGGGTGTCGCTTCCGGGAAGTCGATGACCATATCTCCATTGGCGGGTAGTAAAACCGATTCGCCGGGGAGGAAGGCAAAAGGATCTGCATCAGATAGGTGCATAACCTTTTTACCTTCAATCATGCTAGCCAGGACCGGCTGCTCAAAATGGAGAAAAACCTGCTCAGCAATCTGGTGGGTTTCAAAAATGGAAAGCTGAGCCGACTGGAGTCCATATACGGTCTCATTTTCGACTAAAGACTGCAGCGGTCGCCCCTTTCTGTACGCTTGGGGAAGATGCATGTTAGATAGATCGGTGATCTTGGGTGCTAATTGATCAAATATAACAAAGTTTTGTTAACAATTATTGCACCCGAATAAAAATTGGAGAATCTTACAAAACCTTGAAAGAATAGTGCTAACACGACATTAACTTCGGGGAATAAATTGCGAGTCGAACCCTGAAAGATCAAATTTCCCTCAAGTACTTATTGAGGAATCACATCAATATCAATTTTAAAAACAGTCGTTCATGAGTACTACTATAGCTAGTCAGTCGGAAGTACTGGCTAAACCAGATTTTAAAGCACAATACGAAAACTACATAGGAGGCGAATGGAAAGCCCCGGTCGGTGGGCAATACTTCGAGAATGTGTCTCCAGTAGATGGCGCATCATTCACTCGCATTCCACGCTCAACTTCAGAAGATGTTGATCTAGCGGTAAAAGCAGCATGGGCCGCTGCACCCAGCTGGAACAACAGCTCGGCCACAGAGCGCAGCAACATGCTGCTCAAGATAGCAGACAGAATGGAAGAAAACCTGGAGGCACTGGCCAGAGCAGAAACCTGGGATAATGGTAAGGCCCTGCGCGAAACAAGAGCGGCAGACCTGCCCTTGGCCATTGACCACTTCCGCTACTTCGCCGGCGTAATCCGTGCAGAGGAAGGAACCGTAAGTGAGCTGGATAAGGACACCCTTTCGATGAATGTACTGGAGCCACTAGGTGTGGTTGCTCAGATCATTCCATGGAATTTTCCCATCCTGATGGCCGCCTGGAAAATTGCTCCAGCCCTTGCTGCAGGAAACTGCGTGGTGTTGAAGCCCGCAGAGCAGACTCCGGTTGGTATCCTGATCTTACTCGAACTCGTAGAAGATATCCTACCTGCGGGAGTCCTGAACGTCGTCAATGGCTTTGGTGTAGAAGCCGGTAAGCCCTTGGCTAGTCATCCCGATGTTTGCAAAGTAGCCTTCACCGGCGAAACAACAACAGGCCAGCTGATCATGCAATACGCCTCCAAAAACATCGTGCCTGTCACACTGGAGCTTGGCGGTAAGTCGCCCAACGTGTTCTTCGCCGATGTCATGGACAAGGACGATGAGTTCTTTGATAAGTGCCTGGAAGGTGCCGCCATGTTTGCCCTCAATCAGGGTGAGGTGTGTACCTGCCCCTCGCGAATTCTCGTTCAGGAGAGCATTTTTGATGCCTTCGTAGAGAAGTTTGTCGCACGGGTCGAGGCCATCAAGCTCGGTCACCCAATGGACCCCAACACCATGATGGGAGCTCAGGCAAGCAATGACCAATACGAGAAAATCCTCAACTATATCGAGATCGGTAAAGAAGAGGGTTGCGAGGTGCTGACCGGCGGAAAGGCTGCTTACGTTGACGGTCTGGAAGGTGGCTACTACATCGAGCCTACCATCTTGAAAGGTAACAACAAAATGCGGGTATTCCAGGAGGAAATCTTTGGCCCGGTAGTATGCCTGACCAGCTTCAAAGACGAGGCAGAAGCACTCGAAATAGCCAATGATACGCTCTACGGCCTGGGTGCTGGCGTTTGGACACGCGATATGCACCATGCTTACCGAATTGCCAGAGGTATTCAGGCAGGTCGCGTTTGGGTAAACTGCTATCACTTGTACCCAGCTCACGCACCATTCGGTGGCTACAAGAAGTCGGGCATTGGCCGCGAGACGCATAAGATGATGCTCAATCATTATCGTCAGACGAAGAACATGCTCATCTCTTACGATAAGAATGCCATGGGCTTCTTCTAAAATTTTTACAACCTGGATGGCGAACCGCCATCCAGGTTTTTCATTTATATGTTATGCCAAACCAAGTAGATATAACTCCCGCCGCTGCTGAAATCATCGATAAACTTCGCGAAGCTAACGGCCCATTGATGTTTCATCAGAGTGGTGGTTGCTGCGATGGCTCGTCGCCCATGTGCTTTGCCGAAGGAGAGCTATACCTGGATGATTCAGATGTGCTGCTCGGGGAAGTTCACGGTTGCCCCTTCTACATGTCGTCGTTTCAATATGAGTATTGGAAGCATACTCATCTTACGCTGGATGTAGTGCCTGGGAGAGGAGCCAGTTTCAGTCTGGAAATTCCGCTGGGCATCCGGTTTGTGATTAAATCAAGATTGATGGAGGAGGCGTTATAGCCTCGCCTGCGATAGCGCTGGGATAACTCGGGCTATCGCCCTCGCGAATCCCGCGAGCGGAGCGAGTTATTGCACTACCTTCGAGCGAGTAAACTCTCGTCGTCTTTAGGATGATCAAAAATCCTCACCTACTTATTTCGGCTATCATTATCCTCCCTGTTGGGTTAATGTATGGTGTAGATCCAAGCAGTATCCTGCCAAGAGTATTTGGTTTTGAGGTAAATGACCTGGAATTGAAGAACATCTTCAGGGCAAACATGGGCTTGTATTTTGCTATGGGTGGATATTGGATGCTGGGTGCGTTTAAAAAACAACATTGGAGAAGTGCCACCATGACTAATGTGTTATTCATGGGAGGTCTGGCAGCGGGGCGGTTGGTTAGTTTGATCGTAGACGGAGTTTCAGAACAGTACTTATGGGGCATGCTGGCAGAAGTGGGATTGATGGTCTGGGGCATTTACAATTTGAAGAATGAGGGATAACTCCCCAAGGCCGCTGGGATTCTATAGTACAAGAGGGCTCTTTTTCTTGAGAAATGTTTATCCCGACTCGCGATAGCGAGTTAATCACTGCGTAGGGCTATAGCCCACGCTAATCCCGCGAGCGGAGCGAGTTATCCCACCTCTCTGGCGGAGCGAGACATCACCTCCATTACTTTGCCCAGTTCTTCCTCTGAAATAATATACGGTGGCATGGCGTAGATCAAGTTCCGAAATGGCCTGATCCAGACGCCCTGCTCAAATCCAATCTGTTGAACTTGTGGGGCATTTACTGGGCGATTGAGGTGGATAGCGGCCATAGCTCCCTGTACGATGATGGCATCTACCTGCGGAAGTCCAATCAAATGAGACAGCCCTTTTCGAAGTTGCTGCTCGATAGCGTTTACCTTTTGGTGCCAATGACTCGACAGTAAAAGTTGGATACTGGCATTGGCCACGGCCGTAGCTAGTGGGTTGGCCATAAATGTGGGGCCATGCATGAGCGGAGCCTGCTCCGGGCCTTCGATTCCCGATGCCAGACTCGATTTAGCGACAGTTGCGGCCAGGCTGAGATACCCCCCGGTAAGTGCTTTCCCCAGACAGAGAATATCAGGACAAATTTCTGCCCACTCATGAGCAAAAAGGCGGCCTGTTCGACCAAATCCCGTAGCAATTTCATCGAGTACAAGCAAGATGCCCAACTCTTTGCAGCTGCGGTGAAGCCCGGCTAAAATTTTAGGACTGTAGACCCGCATACCTCCAGCATTTTGCATAATGGGTTCGAGCACTAAAGCAGCGAGTCTTTCCTGATTATGCCGGAGTGTTTCTTCAGACTTTCGCAGGTAGTCAGCCACCACATCATCGCCTACTTCCATGCCCAAAGGAGGCGGATCTAAGAAGATGGGGTCATGCAGCAATCCTTTGAAGCGAAGGTGCATGCCGTCGTTTGGATCGCTCATCGACATGGTAGCGAAAGTGTCACCATGGTATCCACTCCTTAGGGTGGCAAACTGGCGTTTTTGGCTTAGCCCAAGTCCCTGCCAGTACTGGACTGCCATCTTTAGTGCCACTTCTACCGCTACCGATCCCGAATCGGAAAAAAAGACGGCATTGAGATCGTCGTGAGTGATCTCAATCAGTTTTCGGCCTAAGTCAATAGCGGGTTGATGGGTCAGGCCGCCAAACATGACGTGCGCCATCTTGCTCAGCTGATTCTCGATAGCGGCGTTTAGCTCTGGCCGGTTGTAACCATGGATAACTGACCACCAGCTCGACATAGCATCGATCAGGGTGCCATGATCTCGCGTGTGTAATATGCATCCTTCGGCCCGCTCGACAAACGGGAGCGGGGCGTTTCCGCGCAATCGCGTATAGGGATGCCAGAGGTGCTGCTGATCGAAGTGGATATCTGTCATGCAATTACACTTAGTGCGTCCCGCGGCATGTAGGCCGTGCATGTTTTCTGGCGCTCATAGGTCGACGGAGATCGAACCATTCAGCCGTCCTGAGTATGCGGTATCATCCTTAAGCGTGCACGAGCTAGAGCTAATTGATTCCTCCATACAGACAAGCCTGCGGGACTTTAGTAATTACCGTAGGATCAATTCTGTTCTGTCGGGCCCAGTACTAACCATACTGATCTTTACGCCCAGCTCTTTTTCCAGGTAGTTCAGGTATTCTTTAGCGTTGTGTGGCAGAAAATCGAAGGTGGCAATACCACTCAAATCGCTTTGCCAGCCTGGCTTTTTGGTATACACGCAGCTGTAGTCATTATTGACGAGGTCATATGGTAGTTGCTTACTTTCTTCACCATTGACTCGGTAAGACTCGGCGGCTTCGAGTTCGGCCAGCTGATTGAGTACGTCTATCTTGGTGATTACCAGCTCGGTCACGCCATTAAGCATGATGGTATACTTAAGTTGCACCAGGTCAATCCATCCACATCTTCTGGGTCTGCCTGTCGTTGCCCCAAATTCAGCACCTTCTTTTCGCAGATATTCGCCCACTTCATTTTCTTGCTCGGTAGGGAATGGACCACTACCCACGCGCGTACAATAAGCCTTGGTAATACCGATAACCCGACCGATTGTAGCGGGCGCTACACCAAGTCCTGTACATACTCCGGCAGTAACGGTATTAGAGCTCGTTACAAACGGGTAGGTGCCGTAATCAATATCGAGCATGCTGCCCTGGGCACCTTCAGCCAAAATACTTTTCCCTTCTTTCAGATATTGGTTGACGAAGTACTCGCCGTTTACCAGCGGAAGGCTACTTAGTTTTTCAATGGCATTGAAGAAGGCCGCTTCTTCTTGTTCGAGATCAAAGTCAACAGCGGGATATAAACCGGCGAGTTGGAGGTGTTTGGCCTTTAATTCTTCGTAGCGGGTTTTGAAATTACTTAGCTCGATGTCGCCCATTCGGATACCATTTCTCCCTGTTTTATCCATGTAGGTCGGGCCTATACCCTTTAGAGTAGAGCCAATTTTCCTTTTGCCTTTTGCATTTTCACGTGCTTTATCGAGTAGGCGATGGGTAGGTAAAATGAGGTGAGCCTTTCTGGCAACGAACAAGCGATCGAGGTAGGCCACACCAGCCTGATCGAGTTGGTCTAATTCTCTTTTTAACGTGACGGGATCAATGACTACTCCATTCCCTATCAGGTTGGCTAGCCCAGGACGGAAGATGCCAGATGGAACTGTATGTAATACGTACTTTTTTCCATCGAAGTGGAGGGTGTGGCCAGCGTTGGGCCCACCTTGAAAGCGCGCAATTAAATCGTATTGAGGAGCTAGTACATCGACAATTTTTCCCTTGCCTTCGTCTCCCCACTGGAGGCCTAGTAGTACGTCTACTGCCATTTGGTGGTGTATTAGTTGAATGTTGTTCTACTGGCCATGCTGGCCTGCGAAAGAACAATGATTATGGGGCGAAAGTACGACTTTTAGTAGGGGAATACCCGACTTTATTATCAACACGCATTAGCGGTTGCGCCAGTATAAGGTCGGCTTGTTTGAAAGTACTTTAGTCAGGATTAAGGCGATGAGCGCAATGGCTCCACCCCAGGCCAGATACTGCAGGCTCGGTACCGCAGTTTGTTCGACACCTACGGCTACCAGCGCCCAGGCAACGGTACTGCCGTAAATGATGTCTCGATGGTGAATGAGATACCGGCCTACTAAAAATAAAGCACCGACCAAGACCATGGCCAGGGTGATGGCAATCTGATTGCTGGGGTTGAAGCCCATATAATCGAGCATCAAGGCGGTGCTGATGACGAAAGCGGCACTGATCCACCCCATATACACACTTGGCCCAAAGAAAGACCAGCGCCAATTGTCCCCAGGCGAAACGATGTTGCAGTGCTTGTGCAGGTTAAAATTGGCCAGGATCAGCGCAAGCAGGTGAACGGCGATATCGATCCAGATCAAGAACTGATTATCGCCAAAACTAAGGGGCACAAAAGCGATACTCGCCATTCCGGCTATGATTAGATAGACCATTGCCTGGTGCAGGGCTGTAGTTGGCGTTTCTGCATCTTTTCTCAGTCGCCCCCAGGCAAATAAGATCATCCCAATGAATATGACACCCCAAATACTAAACGCATAGCCTGCCGCCTGTACATAAGTGAAGTTATCGTCGGCAAACCGGGCTTCGGCCCTTCCATCGGCTAGTGCGAATGGAAGATAATTGGCTACAGGAACGGCAAGGAAGGTTAAGAGCAGTAGCCGGTATAAATTGGGTTTGCGTGTGGTGGTGGGCATAGAGATTGGATTTTTGGTTGCAACTATTATTGAGCTTGTTGGAAAATATGGCGTTTCTGTTTTTCAGTATGATGAGAATGAGTTAGAAGAATTAGATAATCTGTAATCATTCTCCGTATAACAAATACTGTTTTCGAATATCTAAA
>JBCBVN010000164.1:0-9200 GCA_039817625.1 Bacteroidota bacterium | reverse complement strand
ATATACCCGTCGGGCACAGAACCATTGCCCAATGCCTTGAGCATATGCTGGTTTGGCGGGAAGATTTAGCTAAGCGACTACTCGGTGAAGAGCGGGAAAAGATCGAATTAAATACCGATCAGGACTGGCCTGCGCCAAGTGGGAAATCTAAAGCAGAATACCTGGTTGAATTCGAGCGGATTACAAAGCGCATCAAGCAAGGTGTCGATCAGTTTGATTATACCACTCTTCACGAAAAGCTAAATCCCAATTACAATTATACCAGTGTTGACCTACTGGAGGGAACAGCACATCACGACATCTATCACTTAGGGCAAATCAACCTGATTGCCGCGGTTCTGAAAAGTCAGTAAAGGCCACACATCACCGCACCCCACATTGATTACTCAACTCGACCTACCTTGACCAAGTATCTATATATAAACCACCCTTTTGAACTCGAATCTGGTTTTACCTTTCCCCATCTGCGGTTGGCCTATCACACGTTTGGTCAGCTCAATGCAGCTAAGGATAATGTCATCTGGATATGTCATGCGCTGACGGCAAACAGCGATGCACAAGATTGGTGGCCGGGTTTGGTTGGGCCCGGAGATACCATCGATACGGAAAAGTACTTTGTGGTGTGTGTCAACATGCTAGGTAGCTGCTACGGTAGTACCAGCCCTCAAGACATTAATCCGGAAACCGGAAAGGCATACGGTCTGGATTGGCCTCTAGTGACCACAAGGGATAATGCGAGACTATTCGATCAGGCCGCGAGCCTGCTCGGCATACACCGAATTCGATTGCTGATGGGCGGAAGTATGGGCGGACAGCAGGCGCTGGAGTGGGCAGTTTTAAGGCCGAATAGATTTGACTTGTTTTGTGCTTTGGCAACCAATGCACGACATGGCGCCTGGGGAATTGCCTTCAATGAGACCCAGAGAATGGCGCTTCGAGCAGACCAGACGCTAGGTACTGAAGCCCCCGAAGCTGGCCGGGCGGGTCTGGAGGCGGCCCGAGCCATCGGCATGCTATCTTATCGACATTATTCGACCTATCTGCAAACACAGCAGGGCAGAAACAGCGAGGCCATAGAAGACTTTAGAGCAGCGAGCTATCAGCGATATCAAGGCTACAAGCTCTGGCGTAGATTTGAGCCTACGGCCTACTATGCGCTTAGTCGCAGTATGGACAGTCATGATCTGGGACGCAGCAGAGCAACAGCTGATGATACAGAAGGCTTATCGACTGCCTTGTCATCTATTCAGGCCACATCTCTGATCATTGGCATCGATACGGATATTCTGTTTCCATTAGAAGAGCAAAATTTATTGAGCAGACATATTCCCAATAGTCGCTTTGAAGTTATCCACTCAGATTTTGGCCACGACGGTTTTCTCGTAGAAACGAGACGAGTAGGAGAATTACTTGCCGATTTTCTCACCGACCAATTGACCGTCGACGCCGAGCATAAACACCCCTACACAGAGCAGTTGACCGGTAGGAAATTCGCTCTCCCCGGCAGCGAGACCATATAAGTTTAATCCCCTCATCCTCCCATCCAATAATCCCCTCATCCTTTCACTATCCCATCCAATCATGCAACCATCCGCCCTCCTATTTGATCTCGACGGGACCCTGGTCGACAATATGATGATTCATCATCGCGCATGGCAGAAACTCCTTCTTGAACTGGGACTAGATTATAGCCTGGAGCGGGTGAAGGCCGAAATACACGGCGTGAATATGGAAATACTGGAGCGTTTGTTTGGAGATCGATTTACACCGGAAGAAAGACAACAACTGGCCGATCAGAAAGAGGCCGCCTACAGAGATATTTTTGCCAATCAAATGGCCGCAGTACCGGGTGCTTTAGCATTTATCCAGCGAGCCGAAGCGTTGGGTTTGCCGATTGCCATAGCCACCGCAGCTCCTCCCGAAAATGCCGAGTTTGTGCTCGATGGTTTAGACTTACGCAGGTCGGTCACTGCCCTCGTCCATTCCGAAATGGTCGCCCATGGCAAGCCAAATCCCGAGGTCATCCAAAAAGCGGCTGACGCCATAGGGGTTCCTCTGAGCCAATGTTTGTATTTCGAGGATAGTGTGACGGGCGCTAAAACAGGTGAAAATGGCGGTGTGCCCACCATAGTCATCACGACTACTCATCAGCCCGAAGAATTTGAGGGAATAAAAGGCATCATCAGTTTCCAACCCGATTTTACGAAGCTGTGGTTGAGTGATGATTCAGAGTTGATCATCAAGGAATAAAGAGAAGGGGTGTTCAAGAATATCGAATGAGAGCTCGACTAAAAGGGAAAGGGTTTTAGTGAAATAACCATCTACTTAGGTTTTTTAACTGTAAATGATTATTTTGCTAAAAATAGACCCTAGATGCAAACCCTATCCTGTTTCAGTAAGTCCTTGACTTGCTTGTTCCTTCTGTTTCTATTCGGGCAAATTTGTATCGCACAAGAGCCATCATGCGCGATTGGAAGTGATGCAGACGGAGATGGTCTGTATGGCTGCGCAGATATAGACTGTGAGAACCTAGCCGATTGTGCGAATGCCATTCCTTGTCAAGGCGAAACGCGCTTTTTCCAGATATTAGAATCCCGAAGGTTTGTAGAATTCAACGCTCAGACCCAAGAGTACGAAGAAATATACAACAATAGCTTCCTGGCTAATGCTATGGGCTATAACGTTAGAGATGGGTTCATCTATGGAATTAGAGCGGGATCTGGATCTCAGAACACCCACTTAGTTAAAATTGGGATCGACGGTATTTACCAGGATTTAGGCGTGGTAGAAGGCTTACCCGATTTGGTGGTCAATAACTTCTATACCGGCGATTGTGATCTGGACGGACATTTATATGTAACTCGATCTGGTTTGTCCAATCTCTATAAGATAGATATCGAAAATCGCATCGTGGTCGATGTCTTTGACATACCCGTAGATTTAGCTACAAATCTGGCAGACATATCGTTTTTACCAGAGCAAGGAGTGAACGAGTATGGCGGTCGGTTTTACGGTGTTAATGGTACAAGTATTCATGTGATTCGCTTTGATCCTGAAAGTGGGGTGATGGAAGCCATGGCAGATCTCTCTGGAGAGATAGGTTGTAGTGCCGCTTTCGGAGCAACCTTTTCTGACAATAGCGGCAACGTATATTTCTTTTGTAATGGAGATGGTAATCTGTACAAGTACTCACCTGCCTGTGATCAGTTAGAGGTTGTTTCTGAGACGGGCATTGTCCTGGGTGCCAATGATGGGGCTTCTTGCCCACTTTCCGTAGGCAAAGCTTGTACACCTTCCAGCGTATTGAGCATGAGCCCTGCGCCAGAGGTGTCTATATTCCCCAACCCATCGAGTGGCATTTTCAATATATCAGCCAATAGGGCCATCAAGTCGATAGAGGTATTATCAATGGTTGGTCGTCAGCTAGGCATGTTTTATAGACCTTTCAATGGTTCTCCTTCAATCGACCTAAGTGACTATGGTCCTGGAACCTATTTAATCCGAATTGATCTGGGCGAGGAGGTCATAATCAGGAAAGTCGTTGTACATGGAAGAGGGCGTGCCTGACAACATAGAGCAAGACATTAGATAGAAATTTTTATATATTGGTCTTTCTAGCTCGAGACCCGTAGTCCCTTTCTCTTCCCTACCTATCATTTTATTCTTGAACTCATCTAAACTTATTTCTTTCTGGCGAGCGCAAAGCCAAGTGGGTTCTGGCGAGCCGCCTTTTTGAGTTCGTAGCCATAGCTACGGACGAGAAAAACGGCGAAATCCAGGTTCTACTTAGCTTTACGCGCAGTCGGATTACAAAAGTTTAGATGAGTTCATTGGCCGCATGCTCATTTAGGCATGCCTTAAAACTAGTATACGTGAAACGCTCAACGGCACTTTGTGCTATAATCATACTTATCACACTCGGAAAAATTCAAGCTTCGACCATTATTCCTTATCAAAATCTGGGAGAGATGATGCTCGGTACAGAAACCGTCGTCCTGGCACGAGTAAGCCAGAATTACGAACTGACTCTCGATAATCAGATAACGAGATTTCGCTCTTCCCTTGAGGTCATAGAGTCGATTAAGGGCAGACTGCTTCCCGGTGAAGAATTTGACGTCCAAAACTTCCATCTGAGAACTGGCGACCTGGAAAGGGTCGTACCCGGCGACCTCAATTTGCGAGAAGGACATACTTACCTGCTGTTTTTGCAGGAGCACGAGCCCAATGTATGGCAGGCAACTATGCTGTCTTATGGCGCTTTGGAGCAGCATGAACGCCAGGGTGAGCTCGTACTGGTCCCCTTCGATATGGGCAGGGAAATTCATTTGCATATCGCTAATAGCCATAACCCACCAGAGAGATTGGGGGTATACTACCAGGGTGCACTGATCCGTCACTTCAGAGATATTTTACGAGGAACCAGAGTTTGGAATCGGGATTTAGTTCTGAGCCCCGATCATCCTGGAGACTTTGAACTTGGATTCAGATCTGACCCACCCGGATTTTGCACCTACATATCAGGTACTCCCTTTGCGCGTTGGCAAGACATCGAGGTGACAGATGTACCTGTTAGATATTTTCAAGGCGGAGATAGCGAGTGTGCCAACGCAGCGGCCATAGTCGACAATGCAATAGGCGTAATCAACTCGAATTACCTGGGTGTGAATTTGAGCAATGCCGGAACACACAATTTTGTGCCATCCTGTATAGGGCAAGGTGCTGTTGATAATGAGTTCACTACCTGGGTAGAAAACAACCTGGGTGGGTTAAGAAATACGCTAGTTCAGTTTGAGGATCCCTGCGATGAAATAGCCGGTTTGGATGGTGGTTGTATAGGCACACTAGCCATAGGTGGCTTGTACTGGTCTAGCGCTGAGTATGAATACGAAGGAGAGACCTATCGGATAGCGGCATATGGTTTTGTTTTGATAAATGATGGTGCAGGCAACTGCTTTTGTGGCAGCGAAGACTACGAGATCTTAATGACGCACGAGCTGACACACACCCTCAACATGAACCATATCGCAGAGAGTGAAGGCGATGCCAATATGAATCCCACCTGCTGCGATAACGTATCTAACCTGGATATCCAATGTCTCGATTTTCTTTATCCGCTGCCGGCTCTGCCCGTAGAGCTGACCTCCTTTACCGGTCAGGCTAAGCAAGAGACTATAGACTTAGAATGGGTAGTAGGAGCAGAACTGGACAATGACTACTATCTGCTGGAGCGGCAGAGCTCAAGTGGGCGGTTTCAGGAAATATACCGGACCTCCGGAGTTGGTAACACAACTACGGAACGCAAGTACGAATTCGTCGATCGAAATCCGTTAGCCGGTGATAACCTCTATCGATTGAGCCAGTTTGACCTTGATGGTACGCAGTCAGAGCTTGGGCTGATCAACATTCGATTTGAAAAGGAGGAACCTCTGCTGGCCGAAGTATTTCCCAATCCACTAGAAGCAGAAGAACTGAACATCAGGATTTACAGTGAAGCCGCTAAAGAACTTACGTTTTCCATTTACTCGCTCAATGGCCAGCTCCTGGACCATCAGCAAGCCTGGGTAGCGTCTGGCTATGGGTCGAACCAGATAGACGTTTCCAAGCTGAGCAGTGGAGTGTACATGCTTCAAATTGCTCATCAAGATGGTCTTCAGACTATGAGATTTATGAAGAGGTAGGCTTGGTCAAGCGTTAAATTGTGGAGTAACCGACCCTGCGGAAGTCTAAAATCTTAAGGAAACAATAAACGGAGACAACTGCCGTTTCTTGAATATCTATACCCGACCGAATCTGGTCGGTTGCATACCACATTCCTCAGTTGCCCCCAGTATTTTGCTTTGATTGCACTAGTCCGTCGCATGAATGGAGAGCAGAAGCCTACTGGGTGATCTAACTCGTTTCTGGAGTTATTTCTCGTTCCATTGGTTTAGGGTTTATTCGAACATACCAAAATGGTTCCTGTCTATGGCAGGTCCCCATACTTGCATGTGTGCGTATGGGGAAGCACATTATCTACACATTCTCAAAAACTAAACTAATGCACTTTGATCGACTTTTAGGTTCCATAATTTTAAGTCTTCTTTTACCCCTTCTTTGCTGCGCTCAAAATATTTCAGAACTCGTTCTGGTCAATGCTAATACGGATTCGGATATTGGTCAGCTCGAAGAGGGAGCAACTATAGATCTGGCCAGCACGGGCACCAACCTAAACATTAGGGCAGAGGTGTCTGGTCCAGTCGGTAGCGTCCGATTTAGCTACGATGGCAATAACAACTTTCAGACCGAAAACGTAGCTCCCTACGCTTTTGCTGGAGATACTGGCGGCGACTACAACAGCTGGACGCCTACTCTAGGCGAGCATACTGTCACGGCAACGGCTTACGAAGGGGAGAATGCCTCCGGAGACGTTTTGGGCACCATTGCAGTCAATTTTACGGTCACTAACGACAATGGCGGTGGCGGCGGAGATGGTGGCGGCCCAATTGATGTGCCCGATAATCCGGGTACGGGATCGCTCACCCTCAGTGGCGAATTACAGAAGTGGCACAAGCTAAGC
This sequence comes from Bacteroidota bacterium, assembly GCA_039817625.1. GTDB lineage: Bacteria > Bacteroidota > Bacteroidia > Chitinophagales > Saprospiraceae > Neolewinella. The sequence goes on along the minus strand of JBCBVN010000164.1, from coordinate 2,644 downwards.
TTGTCTTTCGATGGGCCTGCTTACTCGGAAAATGATGAGACACTCAATCCATTTTTAGACTATAGACTAGAAGCCACATTTACGAATGGCAATAAGGTTTACCGCGTACCTGGATACTTCGCCGCTGATGGCGATGCAGCAGAAACCAGCTCAAATTCGGGAAATGTATGGCGGGTCCACTTCTCGCCAGATGAAACGGGAACCTGGTCATACTCCATATCCTTTCGAATAGGAGAAGACATAGCTGTAAGCACCAATCCAATGGCGGGAACGCCAGTCCCACCGATAGACGGTGCCTTTGGAACGTTCATCATCAGCCCATCAGACAAAGTCGAGCCCGACAACAGAGCCAGAGGGCGCTTGCAGTATGTCAATCAACGATACCTGCGATATGCTGAAACAGGAGAATACTTTCTGAAGGGCGGTGCCGATGCGCCGGAAAATTTTCTCGCGTACGAAGACATCGACAATACACCGAATATTGGAGGCCGAAGAAAATCATGGGCACCGCATGCCGACGATTGGAACCCGGGTGATCCCAGTTGGCAAAACGGTAAAGGCACAGAAATCATTGGAGCGGTGAATTACCTGGCTTCAGAAGGCTTGAATGTATTCTCCTTTCTGACCATGAATATTCAGGGGGATGATAGGAACGTTTTTCCCTATGTGGATGCCGGCGATAGACTGCGCTTTGACTGTTCCAAGCTCGATCAGTGGGAAATCATTTTTGAGCATGCTGATCAGCTGGGGATGTATCTGCACTTCAAGACTCAAGAGACAGAAAATGATCAGCTGCTCGATGGCGGTGCCGTAGGCTTGGAGCGCAGGCTCTACTACAGAGAATTGCTGGCTCGATTTGGCCACCATCTGGCCCTCAATTGGAATATGGGCGAGGAAAATACCCAAACGCCTGCTGAGCGAATTGCTATGGCCCAATGGTTTGCCGACAATGACCCTTATCAACACCATAGAGTCATACATACCTATCCCAATCAAATTCAAAGCGTCTACAGCGGCTTGGTCGGCAATCAATCCGAATATACGGGTGCATCAGTCCAAACGAGTTGGAATTCTGTACACTCGCGGACCCTGGATTGGGTAGAAAATTCCGAGCAGGCGGGTAAGCCATGGGTGGTCGCGAATGACGAGCAAGGGAATGCCAATACAGGTGTGCCCCCAGACCCGGGTTACCCCGGCTACAATGGCAGCAATCCAGATCTCCACGGCATCAGGAAAGAGGTGTTGTGGGGAAATCTCATGGCCGGTGGAGCTGGAGTAGAGTATTACTTCGGCTACAACCTACCCGATTCGGATTTGAGTCTACAAAACTATAGAAGTCGCGATCTGACCTGGGATTACGTACGCTATGCCCTCACTTTTTTCAGAGCGTTACCATTTACTACCATGCAGTCTAATGATGATCTGGTGGATGATGGTTGGTGTTTTGCCCGAGAGAATGAAGTTTACGTGGTTTACCTGAAAGACGGAGGTAGTACGACTCTGGAGATTGATGTGGCAGGCGACTATTCCATAAATTGGTATAACCCCAGAACAGGTGAATTTGCGACGGGAAGTATAGAAAATGTAACTGGGCCAGGGGAAGTAGACCTGGGTAATCCACCAGCTGATGAGGATGAAGACTGGGCCATATTGATCACCAATAGCGAGGTGGCTCCACCCAGTTGTGGGTCGACAGTAACTATGTTTTCAAGGAACTTTCCCTTTCAGAATACCAACTTCTATCTGGATAATTTCACGGGAATAGACTTGTTGGCCATCAACCCCGAGCAGCACGAGTCGGCCGTGGTGAGCCAATCATTCAACGGTCCCAGCTGCTTGTATGACCTGACCTTTCATGGAGTTGGCGAGAGAGATGGACAATCGAAATTCAGACTCTACATCAATGGCCACTTTTTGGGAGCAGTAGAGCTACCGCTAAGTGATCAGGACTGGGAGATTGGTCCCGCCTACGATGCGACCTTCCGAAATATTCGGCTCAGTGAAGGCGATGAAATAACAGTATATGGTGAGATCGGTACAGATGGTCAGGAATTCAGCCGGGCACGTTGGTTGAAGATCGATCTGGATCCTGCTTCCGCTTCTGGTGATTGTCCGGCTATATGGGAAGAACAAGACGGCTTGGTTGTCATCGAGATGGAAAATACCAACCTGACCGGATCTTGGGATCAGACTGCCGAAGTAGGCAACTTTACTGGTGAAGGATACATTCAGTGGAGTGGTAATCAACATCTGAATGCAACCGGAAATGGTGTGCTCAGATATCCGGTTTACATAAGTACACCTGGCACCTACGCCTTCGACTGGAGGGCCGGAATTGCTTTTGGAGACGACAATACGGAGCACAACGATAGCTGGCTAAAAATCGAAGCCGATAATTTCTTTGCTACACGACAACAGAATAATAGTCAGGTGAAACCCCGGCCGGATTGTGAAAATGACCCTGCCTATGATTGCCCACAAGGGAACTCCAGAAACGGCTTTTTTAAGGTCTACATCAATGCAGTAGATGGTTGGACCTGGCGGGCGGTAACCAGTGATCACGAGCCTCATGATATTTATGCCACCTTTAATAATCCAGGCGTTTATGAGATAGAAGGGAACGCTCGTTCCTCATTTCATCGAA
>JBCBVN010000163.1:0-9415 GCA_039817625.1 Bacteroidota bacterium | reverse complement strand
GTGGGATCGGTTACTCGCCAGTTGATGCAGCACTGGCCAGACTATACTGCCATTAGCAGAGCCTGACCATTTTCTACACTTTACTTATTGCTTGGGTACCAAACGACTCCGAGGTTAAGTCGACTAATGCCATAGCGGAAGTCTCCATCTGAAATGTCGATGGTGGTGCCACCAATCTCTACATCATTAATCTGACCGGCTGCAAGTCGAAGATTAACATCTAAAGCCAGTTTCCGATTTAGATACACCAGTAAGCCAGGCCCGAGAACGAGGCCGGCACCATTGAGGGTAATATCTGGGTCTTCGGAGATTCGAGCGGAGGCAAACTGAAAGCCGCCGTCCAAATAGAAAACCGGAGACTTGAATTTTTTGCCGAAGTGAAACCGACCGGCTAATTCGAATATGCCCAAATCGTAATCTTCAGTGAAAGGCGATTCGTCCTCTCCTTGTACTCGGAAGCCTCCGAGGGTAGCATAGAGCGTGAAGGTAGGTGTGAAACCGTAGCCTATTTTGAACTCGAGTCCTCCGGCGCTTGCGTCATCGTCTAGATTATCTTCATCGTAGAAAACGGTTGCACCACTCAGAGATGCATTTACGAAAAGACCCTTAGTACTTGGGCTAATCTGTGCCTGGAGTCCTTGAAAGAGAAAAAGAATAAGGAATACGAGGGGAAATTGCTTAGTCATAATATGCGTTTTGGACCTTAACACAACATCGGTATCAGGAATTTTTGTTGGGCCAGAAACTTTGGAAAACTTTAAGAAATGTGACCAAATACGTGCATGCCTTTTCATGTTTTTACAAAAGGTGTACCTTTGCGCATGGAACGAAACCAAGCCCCTTCTACCAAATTTGTTGAGCAAAGTCTCACATTTGATGATGTCCTTCTACTACCTGCGTACAGCCAGGTTCTTCCGCGTGAAGTAGACATTTCTACAAAGCTTACTCGAAATTTCCGTCTTAAAGCGCCCATTGTATCCGCTGCTATGGATACGGTAACGGAGCACAGGCTAGCCATTGCGCTTGCACGCCAGGGCGGGATCGGTATTATTCACAAGAACATGACTATTGCTCAACAAGCAGAGCAAGTGCGGTCCGTGAAGCGATCCGAATCGGGTATGATTGTTGACCCGGTCACTTTGGGTGCAGATGCCAATGTAGGTGATGCTCAAGACTTGATGAAGCGACATAAAATAGGAGGCATTCCCATTGTCGATGACAATCAGATGCTAATTGGGATTCTGACCAACCGGGATTTGCGATTTGAGACGGATATCAGCAGAAACGTCAGGGAATTGATGACCAGTGAAAACCTGGTTACTGCGCCCATAGGAACCAATCTGGAAGAAGCTCAGCTGATCCTGCAAACTAATAAGATTGAAAAACTCCCTGTGGTTGATAAGCAAGGTAAGCTGGCAGGCTTGATCACTTACAAGGACATCATGAAAGTTCAGGATTATCCCAATGCCTGTAAAGACGAGCTTGGGCGACTGGTCGTGGGGGCAGCAGTAGGAGTAACTCATGATATGCTCGAGCGCGTATCTGCACTTGTTGGTGTCAATGTGGATGTCATTACCGTAGATACCGCGCACGGCCATTCTCAGGGTGTGCTGGATGCGGTTAAGCTGATCAAAAGTGAATACCCAGACCTACAGATTGTAGGCGGAAATGTAGCAACAGGGGCAGCCGCTCTGGCTTTGGTGGAAGCTGGTGCCGATGCTGTGAAAGTAGGCGTTGGACCGGGGTCTATTTGTACCACAAGGGTTGTGGCTGGTGTAGGCGTTCCCCAGCTATCAGCCATATACAATGTAGCCCAGGCGTTGAAAGGTACAGGAGTTGGGATTATAGGCGATGGTGGTATTCGATATTCAGGAGATATTGTCAAGGCACTTGCGGCTGGCGCAGATACCATTATGGCAGGTAGTCTTTTTGCAGGCGTAGATGAATCGCCGGGGGAAACGATCATATTCGATGGTCGAAAGTTTAAGGTCTATCGAGGAATGGGGTCTATAAGTGCCATGCGAAAAGGGAGCAAAGACCGATACTTTCAAGATGTAGAAGACGATATCAAAAAGCTCGTGCCCGAAGGTATTGAGGGTCGGGTTCCATTCAAGGGTACCCTAGCCGAAGTGGTTACTCAATACATGGGCGGGCTCCGAGCAGGTATGGGTTACTGTGGTGCTGGAAATATCGAAGCACTGAAGGATGCCCAGTTCGTTCAGATCACCAATGCCGGGATGCAAGAAAGCCATCCGCACAATATCACAATTACCAAAGAAGCTCCTAATTACTCGAGAAGGTAGTTGGATGATTGGATAGTGGGATGATTGGATGAAATGATAGTAGGATGAGGCCTTACTCAAACAACTCCTTGCTGAGCATATCCCAGTAGCCGGGAAAGGGCTCTTGATGTAGGGACTTCAATTTGGCAAATGTGCGCTGGCGCTCTTCTATGGGCTTATCCTGGCTAAGTTTGAAGCGACCAATCCAATTTTGGGGTTTGAAACGGAATGCTTTGATATAAGGCAGCAGTTTCTGTGCCACCAGATTGTCGCTTGACAGCTGCCAGTTGTGGTCGGTTCCTTCTAAATAGTCCGTTAACTCAACCAAAGATTGCATCACTCGCTCCGGATCTGTTATGGGCTCGCTATCTCCGGTCAGATGCACGCGAATGAAATTATAAGTTGGGAGCCTCCCCTTCTGCTTCTGGTAATCGCTGGGTGAGATATAAAGCGATGGACCAGAAAAGACGACGGAGAGAGGCTGCCCTATCGATTTTGCCTGAGGGTTTCGCGCATCAAAATGGCCAATGAAGTAGTCGTCTCCTGCGTCTGACGGATAGTAAACCAGAGGCAAATGGGTAATTAGAGGCTCCGAGTCAACAGAACTAACCAGGCAGGCCAGGGGGTAGGCCCGAACAGTGGCTGCCAGTAGCTCGTGCGTATCGGAGATGTAGTGTTTTGGAGGATATTCCATAAATGAAAAGGCTGCTGCAAAAATATATTTTTGCAGCAGCCTCTGTCTTAATTTGGGAGAGAAGTGCTTTATCCTCCAGTGTTCACGCGGCCACTTTCTGCCTCCATACCTGTCTGGCGTCTGCGGCTGGCACGTATTTCATTGCTACCAAAGGAGTAGGTCATATTGACCCCCACACGGCGGCTGTCGCGGAAGCCTTCACCATTGGCTCTTTGTCCATTAAACTCGCTAAAGCCACTCCAGTTGCTTTGGTAAGTGATGTCCGTTACACTCAAACGCACGTTCAGTCGATCTTCAAAGAACTTCTTCTGTATACCGAGATCCAGACTGTACTGGCTTTCGTAGCGGAAAACACCACCCCATACACCAGGACCAGCAAACCAACCGCTCACCTCACCGGTAAATCCGCCGGGAAGTTGGATGGTCGTTTGTTGATAGAGGTTGAAAGTAGTCGCTTGCACATCCACTACAGCTCCATCGCCATAGTCTGCCTGGTTGTCCAGTCGACTCAAGTTGACGTTGACAAAAGTGCTCACTTTCTGACTCCACTGGAAAGGCGCACTAATGTTCAGGCTGTAAATGGTCTGATTAGCCAGGTTTGCCCAGGAGATAAATCCTGCTCTGGGGTCATCAGGGTCTGGCCCGATCAAACGGGTAATCTGGTCGGTGGTTCGGCTATAGGCCAGCTTGAAGTTGTAGCGATAAGCCAGGGTGTAACCCAGCTCGATATTATTGACAATTTCTGGCAACAAAAATGGATTACCCTGCTCAAAGCTGAGTAAGCTCAACTGATTTCGAAACGGATTGAGCACATTGTAGTCAGGGCGGTTGATCCGGCGGCCATAGTTTAGACTAAAGACATGCTGAGGACCAGCCTGGTAGGTAAGTCCGGCACTCGGAAACCAAGACACGTAATCAAACTCCACCGGAGGCTCCATAAACTCTGGTAGGAAGGCGCGTAGATCTCCCGTTGCGTCAGTGACTTCCATACGCAGACCTGCGCTCATATTCCACTTGGGCCCTAGCTGACGGGCATAGTTCACATAGCCTGCATATACATTTTCCGTGTAGTCGAAGTTGTTAGAGCGGCGGTCATTTTGAACCTGCTCTCCTCCAATTTCATCGATTACTAAGAACGTATTTTCCGTTTCCACACTACTGACTTTGGTTCCAAAACCAAACTGCCCGCCAAAGAGCTTATCCTCGTAATCGATCTTACCCGTGTAGATATTGATATCGGTTGGGGTATCGAAGTTGGTCAGTTCTGAAGACAGCTGCGTCTGCTCGTTGGGTGTGAAGTATATATTGTCTTGGTCGTTGAAGGCATCGTTGCGGAAACGCCCATAGTCCAAGTCAATGTTGAAGGTGCGACCCTGCCCATTGTCAAACCGGTAGTTGATGTTGTAAGTCGCCTGGCTATTGTCGCGCTCCCCTAGTGAGGTGGCCCGTAGTATGCTATCAGGTCCGGCACCTCCCGCACTGGCAATCTCCACTCGGTTTTTGCCATCGTTGGTGTTGATGCCTGCATTGGTACTAACCAAAAATCCTAGGATACTCTTGTCGCCAAGGAAAAAGTCTGTTCCCAGTCGGGCGTTGTAACCGCCCCAGTCCCAGAGCATCTCATTGGTTTCCGGGAGTACCAGGCCATTTTGGAAAGTTTCAAAGTTCATGTCGTTGAACCCGTAGTTTTCGTTGTAGCCTGCCGAGCCAAAGACATTCATAAACTTATTGCGGAAATTGCCGCTTCCGTTGAAGCCGTACTGTCCACGCTGCCCTACGCGACCACTAGCGGAGATTGAGCCATTCATGCCCAGGCTGCGGTCCTTCTTCAGACGTATATCGATAATACCAGCATTTCCTTCTGCCTCATATCGAGCTCCGGGATTGGTGATGATTTCGAATCGATCAATCTGCTCGGCCGGTAAATTATTCAAATAAGCTCTCAGGTCTTCACCTTGCAGAGGCAACAATTTGCCATCTACGTAGAGCAGCACACCTGCACGACCCAATACATTGATGTTTTCGTTGTTATCGACCGTCACACCAGGCGCCTTTCTCAGTAGCTCCATGGCTGTGTTGCCCGCACTGTTGATGGTTCCCTGTACGTTGAAGACCGTCCTGTCTGGCTTGATTTCCACCATAGCTCTTTGAGCCGTAACTGTAGCCATCTCCAGTTCGACAGCTGCGGCACCAAACTGCAAATCGCCCAGGTTCATATCGTCTCCATCGGCCACATCTAAGCCTGTCTTTACCAAGTCTGGCGCCCCTAAATAAGAAGCGACCAGGTAGTAATTGCCTTCGGAGATGCCCGACATGTTGAAATAACCATTATCGTCAGAAGTCTCTACTTTGGCCAGACTCGAATCAACGGTCGCGTACAAGGCAACATTGGCAAAAATCACCGCTCCGTTTTCCTGGTCGAGCAGTCGACCGCTGATGGTCGCATTCTGAGCACTGAGCCCAAAAGTAATCAGCATAAATGCCAAAGAGAAAAAGGCTTTATAGTTGTGGGAGTGAGTATAGCTTTGCATGTAAAAATGATTTTTTGGGGTGCGAAAAATTGGGGTTTAGTCAAGACACTTGTCTTTGACCGACTAAAGGTGGGGTTCTAGAATTTGATGATAGTTAAGCGACCGTTTTTGGTGAATTTAGACTACCGCAGGTCGGAGCTTCAAATTGGCTTAAGGCGGGTTGCCTGGTGCTATTTCAACTAATGACAATGCAAATGTAGCTGGGTTGCATCTCAGTGCTGTTATACAATCGACAGATGGACCTATTGGCAGGACGAACGGGCCAAGCACGGGTAAATAGCCCTAATTTTGGGCTAAGTAACCGATCCGGCGGAAGTCCTAAAACAGAAAAATCAGATGGCAATGGAAAGAGGCAGAATTAAAATGCAATCGTTTTTTAGGGCGAATCTTCCCAGCCGTATTTCTGTCTTATTGGCCGGGCTACTGCTTCTCCTTCTGGCGGGGAACTGCTACAAAAAAGGAGGTTTTGGCAACCAAAGCTTTAACCCGCTAGACCGTTTGGTGTACAGCCATAGGGTTGCTTACGGTGCAGACTCGTCGGCATATCAACTCCAGGTCTTATTCAGTCCGGTGAGAAGAGACACTTCTGGAAAGCCCGTAATAGAGGCTACTTTTTCATTCGGATTGAGCGATAGCTACTTCTATCCAGCCAGTACGGTCAAAATGCCGGTATCTGCCTTGGCGTTGCAGCGGCTGGGGGAGTTGGGCCTGAGTCCGGATACTCCAATAAGCCACCAAGCCGGGCGAGTACCTCAAACGGCGGCTCAAACAGATACAACCACCCAGTCCGGTTTGCCAACTGTGGGTCAGTATATACGCAAGGTGTTTCTAACCAGCGACAACGATGCCTACAACAGATTATACGAATGGCTGGGGCCGAGCTATATCAATACCGAGATGCGGAAGCGCGGACTAGACAGCAGTCGCATCATACATCGGCTGGGGATAGCCGGTTTTGATACCCTGGGCAATCGGTGGCTCAACCCCATAAGTTTCGGATCGCCAGATTCTACGGTCCTTTCTCTTCCCGAGCGCTATGACTTTTTCTATGACTCCCTAGCCGTAAGCAACCAGGTTCGTGGCTATGGATATTTGGATAGTGAGCAGGACAGCATCGTTTACGAACCCTTCGACTTCAGGTTTAAAAACTATTACCACATTAGGGATATGCACCACACCATAGGTCGATTGGTCATACCAGAGGCATACGCCCCCGAAGAGCGGTTTGACTTGAGCGATGAGGATTATCGTCTGCTGTGGCGCGCCATGGCTCAACGCCCTAGGGAGAGCAAATCTCCAATCTATACTGAAGCCGACAACTGGGCAAAATTTTGGATGTACGGCGATCGCGATTCCAGCTTTCAGATACCTCGCAACATTAGAATCCTGAATAAAATAGGATTGGCATACGGCTATCTGACTGATGCGGCCTACATCGTCGATCTGCAAACCGGGCTGGAGTTCTTGCTGACGGCTAGTATTCATGTCAATGCCAATGGGATCTACAACGATGGTCAATACGAATACGAGGAAATAGGCTTGCCCTTTTTTAGTGATCTGGGTCAGCAGGTGTATCAGTATGAGCAAGACAGGCGTAGTCGGATAGAACTGCCAAAGGACGACGCTTTAATTCGGCTATTGCGATCTTTGTAAGGAGAATGTCCTAGATTTAAAGCGCTTTTCCATATCATTAGCCAGCTATTTATCGTTAGCCTAAAGCCCGCGAATTATCTCCTTTCTATGTTGAAAGTCACATGCTACCTTGTTTTACTCTTGAGTTTCACACCTTTATCCGTCTGGAGCCAGGAAGTAACTCATCAGGTTATTGTTCCTACTGAAAGTCTGCGAATCATTACCTCTATGGGCCTGGAGCCCGATCATGGTTCTTCGGCCGAAGAACTCTTGCTCTATGTAACAGACGAGCAGTTGAAGGAATTGCGTAAGCGGGAAGTCTCTCTCCAGCTAGTCCGACAGCCCAGAACGGATTCGCATCTTCGCATGATCGATCGTTCTGACTGGAATGCGCTACAAACCGACCAATTGGTGCCGCATCGATCCTACCCCACTTATGAGCTTTATGAACAGCTCATGACGGAGCTACCCAAGCAATTTCCCGATATCTGCCAGTTGCAGGAAATTGGTTGCCTGCCAAGTGGCCGTAGAATTCTCGCACTTAAAATTACCGACATACCTGACTGCGAAGAGGCGGAGCCCAAATTCTTATACACCTCTACCATGCACGGCGACGAGCTGGCTGGGTATCCACTCATGCTTATGCTCATCGAAGAGCTTTTGTTGGGATACGAAACAGATGCTGCCATAAAAGACTTGGTAGATCATACCGAAATATGGATCAACCCCCTGGCTAATCCAGATGGGGCCTATGCCGGAGGTAATCATCAGGTAAACGATGCTACTCGCCGAAATTCAAATGGAGTAGATCTCAATCGCAACTTCCCGGACCCAGATGACGGTGACCACCCAGACGGGCACGACCATCAGCAAGAGACCATACACTTTATGCAACTGCACGAAAATGTGTCTTTTGATATGTCTTGCAATCTGCATAGCGGAGCCGAAGTGTTCAACTACCCCTGGGACACCTACAATCAGGTTCATCCCGATGATGCCTGGTGGCGCCTGATTGGGCGGCAGTTTGCGGATCAACTGCAATCGGGTGACTACAAGCCCAGATACTTCAGGCAACTAGATAACGGCATAACCAATGGCTATGAGTGGTATCCCATTACAGGTGGCCGACAAGACTATGTAACTTATTTTCATCACGGCCGCGAAGCCACCCTCGAGATCGAAGGGCGAAAAGACTTTCCCGCAAATCGTCTGCCAGAATTGTGGGAGACCACCAGACTCGGATTTCTCAGCCTCCTGACTCAAGCAGGCTATGGTCTTCGTGGTATCGTTACTGATGCGCAAACCGGCGAACCCATAAGTGCCCGCATTCGCATACCGGGCTACGATCGCCTCCACAGCGAAGTATACAGTAAGCTGCCTACTGGCCGCTACCATCGCTATCTCAAAGCAGGTCGATACACCTTCGAGTTCAGCGCACCGGGTTACCTGTCTCAGGAAGTCGAGGCCCGCATCAAGGATGGCGAAGCCAGTTGGCTGAATGTAGAGTTGGTGCCCAGCGGGCAGACTCGATGAATGGTGATCTGCAAAATCTGATTCAAGCTTAATTCCAGGCAGAATATGCAATCTCGAACTTTTTGGCATCCATGCTAAAAAGTTATGCGGTTCCTCTTCTCAGCTATTCTTTTCACTATGTTTTACTCGGTGTGTTTGGCCACCGATAGTCTCGAAATAAATTCCCAATTAACCGAAGTCACGGTTTTTCGTTCTGGTGCTCAGCTTCTCCGAAAAGCCGAAGTACAATTGCCATCAGGCAGGCAGATTCTGGTATTCCCTGGCCTAAGTCAAAAGCTCGACCCTCAAAGCATTCAGCTCAAAGCCACAGGCGACTTTACCATATTATCTGTCGGGGCGCAAATCGACTACGAAACCCAAGTGGTATTTGAAAGCGAAGCTGCCGGTTTGCGAGACCGTCAGGATAGCCTTTTTTTTCAAAAAGAGGAACTGGAGCTGGCGCTTCAACTCGGGCGAGAAGAGCTCGAAATTTTGGATCAGAATAGGAACTTCCGCGGGTCAGAGTCCAATCTCGATCCGGCAGTCCTGCGTGCTAACACAGCCTATCACCGAGAGCGTCTACAGTCAATACGGCAGGAGGCACTAACCATCAACCGAAGGCTCCGCAACATGGAAGAAGAACTCAGCCGTATGGCCAATCGACTTAGACAAATCGACGCTACGGAGAAAAAAGAAACCAAGCGGGTTGTTGTCAAAATAGACAATCCGCGCCAACAGCAGGCCGAATTGGAACTCAGCTACTT
>JBCBVN010000162.1:0-9454 GCA_039817625.1 Bacteroidota bacterium | reverse complement strand
TTCCAGTCTGTCAAATCAGTTTTCATCTTGAAAATTTTATAGAGATCGAAAAGTCTACGTTCTCTTTTCCTTGCTCTTTCTTCTTGGCGCTTTCTTCCTCCTTGCATCGTATTAATTAGTGCTCTCATGCCTGGCTCGATTTAAAAATTGCCCTCTAATGAGATTCCAAAACTCCTGGCGCTCGGATAAGTCATATCCTCTACACCTCCGACGAAAGTCTGGCCTTGAATCGCAAACTGTTCAGGATCAAAATGAGGAATGGCACTCCATGCGTATAGATTTCTGCCAATAAGACTGAGGCGTAAATTGCTGAATGCAGAAAGCACCCCAGAATTGAGCGCTGCATCTCCAAAGTCATAACTGATCCGCAGCTCTCTCAGCTTGAGGTATGAAGCATCGTACACATTATTTTCTTCATGATTTCTGTCGTAAAACTGGCGATAGTAGGTCTCCGCAGGAATGGCCGTCGTATTAGGCTCGTAGCGAGGATTTTCATCGGTCCCCACATTGACTACACCAGGAAAAACGAGCCCTTCTTCCGGGCGGAACTCCGTTTCTTCTAGTTGTCCGCCAACTCCGGCCAAACTCAGGGTGCGGCTAACGAGCTGACCACCCTGACGCCAGTCCAGGAGGAAGGCCAGACGAACCGGACCAAATCGAAATTCATTATTGAATCCAAGGATAAAATCCGGATTGGCATTACCCAATTTTTTCAGCTCATTGTCGGCGATCAATCGACCGTCTTCATTGATGACAAACTCGCCATCTTCATTTCGCAAGTAGCCTGTTCCCCAGAGGTCACCCAATTCACTACCTTCCTCCACAATGAAGTAGACGGATTGGTTGGGATTGTCGTAGACCCGGCTGTAAGCCAAGGTAAGACGATCAGCTCCTGTGGGCAGGCTCTCTACCCGACTTCTAAATGTGCTGAAATTCAGCGCAGCCCGATATCCAAAATTTTCGCGGTAACGCGTTCGCCAACTGAGCACCGCTTCCAGGCCCTGGGTACGCACTTCTCCACCGTTGACTACTTGCTCGGTATAGCCCGAACTGATGGCAATGGGCAGTGAAATAATCTGATTGGCGGCCAATTGATTGAAGTAGGTGACATCAAATCCCAGACGATTTTCCGCAAAACGTACATCGGCACCAAACTCAAAACTGGTCACCTGCTCAGGCAGTAAGTTTTCATTTGCTAAGGTGAACTGATCGCTAAATGTCGGCTGGCCATTGACCGGCGTTTGGGCAACGAAAGTCCCACTGGTTCGATAGGGATCCGTATCGTTACCAACTTGTGCCCAACTAGCTCTCAACTGAGCGAAGGAGATGACAGAAGGCAACCTCAACTGATTGGATAATACCAGGCTCAATGAAGCAGATGGATAGAAGAAGCTTGTACCATCGGTCGAAGCGGGTGTGGCTAAAGCCGAAGACCAGTCGTTGCGCCCGGTAAGATCGAGGTAAATCCAATCATTAAAACTCAGCTTAAGCAATCCGTACATGCTATTGATCCGCTTTTGGGCTTCGAGATCAAAAATTTGCACAGGACTAGCCGCATTGCTCAACTTGAAAATGCCTGGCTGAGCCAGGGTTACGGCCTGGGCTTGCTGGTTGGTGGCAAACTGATCCAGGCGGTTTCCGCCAGCAGATAGTTCAAATCCAACGGTACCAAACCGCCTGTTGTATCTCAGTAAAAAGTCAGTATTGATTTCCCGATAGCCAACATCATTCTCTGCGTAGCCACCATTCTGGAAACGATTGGTGGAAAAAGCCCGTCGGAATTGCCGCTGCTCGTCGCTGTAGTCCATACCCGAACGAATGGTCAGACTCAGGTATGGATTGAAGCGATAGCTGGCCGATAGAAAGCCAAACAAGCGATCTCGGTTAAAGCTGTTCCGGTTTTCGAGCAAGATCAGGTATGGATTGTCAAAGAAGGTATAATTGAAGCTGTACTGTTGCACGCCCTCGAGACCTGGCTGCCAGTAGTCGCGCAGTGGTTCCAGGTCAGTCTGTCTGCCTAGCCAGGCTGTTAAATCGTAATTGATGTTCTCAGATCCGTATCCACCTGCTGGCCGGTTGTCGCTATTGCTGTTGATGTAATTGAGTCCGAGATTGATGCTAAACCGATCTGTAGGATTGAGATTCAGGCGAGCAGCTAGGGTTTTGCGCTTGAGGTTTACGCCAGGTATGTAGCTATCGCTACGAAGGTCTGTAGCCGACAAGCGAAAATTACCACCACTTCCACCATCACCGATACGACCACTGAAGGCCAGATTGTTGATTGATGTCAAACCCGTCTCATAGAAGTTGCGCACGTTATCAGGACGAGCTATAAATGGTGTAGGGGTAATGGGCAATCCTCCATGAACAGCTACATCGCCTCCCCTCACTACACTTCCGTCGGCTAAAGTCACGGGCGAATCGTATTGTGGAATGAGGAGCCCGGCATCCAGTCGCGGTCCATAGCTGTACGTGATATTATCATTGATACCGCCACCCAGTCCATCGACAAATTCAAATTCGCCAGCATTGCCTTGTCCAAAGGTGTTCTGGTATTGCGGCAGCTGAAAAGGTCGGTCAATGAAGGTGGAAGAACTAAAGCTTATCCCCAATTCCCCTTCGGGTGTTTGGCCCGTTTTAGTCGTGATCACAATTGCGCCATTGGCTGCGCGGGTTCCGTATAAAGCAGCCGCACTTGGTCCTTTCAGGACATTGACAGAGGCGATGTCGTTTGGATTGATGTCCATGGCTCCATTACCGAAATCCACCTCCTGAAAGCCAGCCGCTTGTTCGTTAGTGACATTAACGATGGTACTATTGTTTACCGGAATCCCATCGACGACAAACAAGGGGTTATTGTTGGTGAAGCTGGAGCTGCCTCTAATGGTAATCAGGCTGGTTGAGCCCACGCCCGTAGGCCCGGCCGTTACCGTCACACCCGCCAACTGCCCGGCCAGATTATCTATGAAATTAGCAGACTGTACGTCTGTTAGCTCATTGGAATAAAGCGTTTGGACAGCGTAGCCCAACTCTCGGTTGTTGCGATTGAGTCCCAAAGCGGTAACGACTACAGTTGGGGCTTGCTGGGCCGAACCAGCAGGCAAACCTCCCGGCGGAATTACATAGGCAGACAGTACAATATCCCCCAGGTTTTCCCCACCATCCAGAGCTACATCAACAGGATTAAAACCGACATACGATATCCGTAAAAATTCATCAGCGGATTGTAGGTCTAGTGAGAAATATCCGTCAATATCAGTGGTTGTACCACGATCAGACGCTTTGATGGCCACAGTAGCCGCTACAAGCGGCTCACCATCCGTATCAATTACCCTGCCATTGACCGTGCTTTGACCAACTAAAATTAAGGGCAAAACGATTGCCAGTAGCGACATAAAGCCACGTAAAAAATTGTGCATACTAAACAGAAATATCGAAGTCCAAACTGTGAGGTGCCGGCAGAACGCCGGTCATCGAATATGAAAAAGGTTGGCTAAAGTCTTCAGCACAATCAGCTGAAGCATTTAGGAAAGTACGGGCGGTCCTCTTCGGTATGTTATATGGCTGCCACCTGCGGAAGTCCAAAAGAGAAATACGCTTCCGAGTCCGCTAATTGCCGTTAATGCAGCTCGCAACACAGACCAGATTCTGAAGCCGCTTATGCAGCTAATTTGGTCACGCAATTCTGCGATGCTGTTCAGGTCGCTTAGGCTGCGCAGACTGTGCGCATCTTGAAAGAGTACACTGAGCTGGCTGTGCAGTTGTGGCTGCTGCCAAGAGAGATTAGCAAAAACATCCGCGTCAAAAGTGGCAGACTGAAGTCCCAGTAAATAAACACCACCACGCCGATCTGGCCCCAGAACTTGTGCGCCTTGCTGTAGCTTTTTGTCGCACTTCCGCAGGTCGGAAACCCGCAACTCCGGACAATCATTTCCTACTACTATAAGATGCTGATAGCCACGGGCGAAAATCTCACTTATGGCATGGGCGATTTTATGTCCGAAGGTCTCCCCTACTTGCGTCGATTCATCTGATCGGAAGTAGTCTAATCCACTTTGCTTGCAGAGTTGTTCTGCACGCTTGATTAAGTGGTTAGAAACACTCAGGTCATACTGGTTACCTATACTCCACTTGAGCCTTTCTTCAACTGAAGAAGAATGACTAAACAACAATATGGCCGTAGAATGCGACATAAGCTCGAAAGCCAAAGGAAGTCAAATTTTGTCAAACTCCGGTGCCCCGAAATTAAATTCATACTCATTGTTGTCGGTCTACGACACAAGAAGATTCAAAACATCTTAGCCCAAATTACCATTATTCAATTAGTAACTTACTTGTTAGCTTACCAAAAACAATACCATGAAACCTTTAGCCATCCTTACCCTTTGCTTACTCATAGCCGGCTGTGGAAACGATGATGATATCGACCTTTCCTGCATGCAATCTGACTGGGTAGGTACGTACACAGGAACCAGAAGCTGCGACGGGGGAGCTGAAGTAAATGTGACCGTCACGATTTCTGCCAGTGGGTCTCAACTGATGGTCTCTTATGTCACGGGAACTACCGTAGTAACCCCAGGGGAACCCATTGACTTTACAGGCTGCCAAATTGATGAAGATATAGTCGGCCAAGGGGCCAACTACAGCATCAAAGCCACTCTAGACGGTAATGAGTTAGAGCTTGAAGATCGCCTCGTTTTCGGTAGTGCAATTGGCCCGCTTTGCCAGATTAGAGCTACTAAAAATTGAGTGTGCCCTCAAAAATTATGATTAAAAGAGCTGATAAGCGAGTTAAAGGCTCTTAAAAAGGCAATTGGAGAAAATTGCAGCTCATTGATGTAGTTAATTGGAAAACAATACTTATGAAATCAAACTTGATTCATAAACCCCTAACCCTTCTTATTCTACTGCTTGCAAGTTGTTCCAATGACGACGATCCATCAAACAATTGTACCCAGATAGATTGGATTGGAACATATAGCCTCATTCAAGATCCAGACTGTGAAATGACCCTCGATAATGGAGTTCTTGTTGTCGAAGCAGGCAATTCTACTAATGAATTGAATGTTGAGCTAACCAATTTTGCAAGTCCACTTGTTGCGGGTTTTTCCGATATCCAATTCAGTGGGTGTGCCCTAAATTACCTGAGTAGTATGACCACTCCAAATGTACAGCTGGACTTATTACTGAACGGTGATCATATTTCAGTCAGCTTGCTAATATACAGTCAGGATTCTGAAGATGAATTCTTGTGCTGCTGGAATGGAACTCGGCAGTAGGATTCAAAACTTAGCAAGAGAATTATTTTCCCAGAAGTGAATTTTCTGTTTCCTATAATCTATGCTGATCCGGTATGACTGAAAAAATGGCTGCCCCAAGAGACCATCAATTTGGATGTCGTCGGACAATGACTCTCCAAACACCACAGGAGCAAACACCTGGTCTTCCAATTGATGTCTTCTAAATTTTATATCTCTCAGTTCTGTGAACTCGGCTATGTTTTCGCCACCAGACAGCACATGTAGCCTCGTTTGCTCGCCGGTCAACTCAAACTCGAGGTCTCTGTCGAGTACCTCTTGATCGATCAGGTTGCATGCCGATCCGGAGTCCAGCGCCAGGTGTAGCGTAGTCTGCCCCACTTTCAAACGAATGACGGGTAAGTGATCCACTATTCTGAATGGGACGCTAAAGACCGGCTCTTCGATGCGATCACGCTTTTGCTTTTTGGTCAACAATTCGAATCTACCCGCTTCATAATCGATCATAAGCTCGTAAGAACGCAATTGCTCGAATCCCATAATGCCGTGTAGCGGATGGCCTGCCCGGCTTTCCATTCCGCTGAGATCAAGACCAAGCACTCTTTGCTTGCCTTGTTCTATTCCACCCAATTGAAAGGAATTGACCCTGCCCTCCTGAAGCGAAAACTGCGCTCCATTGGCCGCTTCGCCCCTCACCGTATTTCCTCCCTCTCCGGTCCAGTCATTTAACAATAAAGTGGGGGCGCCTGTATCGAGTATAAACCGACCCTTTTCCCCATCGATTTCGGCCTCAAACCAAATCAAGTTGGATATTAACTCAAAGTCAACTGCGATAGCATCTGATTTTTCCTCCAGAGAAAAGTCTACTGAATGGTCTGAAGTCGTCATGGCCGCCACTTCACTCTGGGCCAAAGCCGACGATTGACTGCTCATCAGTATGGCGATAAAGAGGTAAAATGAAGAAACACGATATAATTTTCTAGTGGTGTGGATTATGATTTGACAACTCATAAGAAGATGGTTTTGCTACAACTGATCTCAGATCTCGAATAGGCGATGCTTTTACTTTACCTCAAGTTAATAAAAAGTTTACAAATAATTAACACCAATCTTGAAGCAATGTTTGCCAGACCACGACATTGGTTGACTTAGCGTTTTTCATACTTCTCCACACCAGATTTCTCGGGCCTCCACTAAAAATTGCCTAACTTCGTATCCCGTAACATCTTAATATGACCAAGTACATCTTCGTTACGGGCGGTGTCACCTCATCTCTGGGTAAAGGCATCATTTCAGCATCATTGGCAAAACTGCTTCAGGCGCGTGGCTTTTCAGTTACGATTCAAAAGTTTGACCCCTATATCAACGTTGATCCGGGTACGCTCAACCCCTATGAGCACGGCGAATGCTACGTCACAGACGATGGGGCAGAAACCGATTTGGACCTGGGCCATTACGAGCGTTTTCTAAACACGCCTACCTCTCAGGCAAATAATGTCACAACCGGTAAGATATATCAGACCGTTATCGAAAAAGAGCGAAGAGGCGACTACCTGGGCAAAACCGTCCAGATTATTCCGCATGTTACTGACGAGATTAAAAGGCGCATGCAGTTGCTGGGCCAGAGCGACGAATACGACATTGTCATCACAGAGCTAGGTGGTACAGTCGGTGATATAGAATCATTGCCCTACCTGGAAAGCGTCAGGCAATTGCGCTGGGATTTGGGCAGAGACAACTGTGTCGTCATTCATCTGACCTTAATTCCATATCTGGCAGCAGCTAAAGAACTCAAGACGAAACCGACTCAGCACTCGGTCAAGGAACTGCTTCAAACGGGTATTCAGCCAGACATCCTGGTCTGTCGGACCGAGCACGATCTTGACGACAGCCTGAGGCGAAAAATGGCCCTTTTCTGCAATGTAGAGCGCAACTGCATCATAGAAGCCAAAGATGCAGAGACCATCTATGATGTCCCATTGCTCATGCTGAAAGAGAATCTGGATACCACGGTCATCAGCAAGCTTCATCTCCCCGATCTACAGGCACCTGACCTGCGCAAATGGAAGAACTTCCTGGGTAAGCTTAAAAATCCAATGCAGGAAGTTAAAATCGGGCTGGTTGGTAAATACAACGAACTACAAGACGCTTACAAGTCGATTTACGAAGCCTTCATACACGCGGGCGCCGTCAATGAATGCAAGGTAAAGGTCAGTCCCATTCACAGTGAACAGCTCGAAGCCGGCCAGTCAGAGCTTGAGCGCCTGCTGGCAGATTACGACGGCATCCTGGTCGCACCCGGGTTTGGGGAGCGAGGAATTGAAGGAAAGATCAAAGCCATTAAATACGTCCGTGAAAACCAGATTCCATTCTTTGGTATATGCCTAGGCATGCAGTGTGCAGTAGTAGAATATGCCCGACATGTAGCCGGTATTAAGAATGCTTGTTCTACGGAGGTTGATGAACATGCTAAAGCTCCAGTGATAGACCTAATGGAAGACCAAAAAGGCATCAATCACAAGGGAGGTACGATGAGGTTGGGCGCTTACGATTGTCGGCTCGATGGAGATAGTCTGGCTTACCGAGCATATGGAAAAGAAATAATCTCAGAGCGCCATCGCCACCGCTACGAATTCAACAACGAATATCGTTCAGAGCTATCAGAGAGTGGCTTGCGCTTTACGGGCATCAATCCGGAAAACGATCTGGTTGAGATCATCGAAGTGGGGAATCATCCGTGGTTTGTTGGTGTGCAATTCCATCCTGAACTAAAAAGCACGGTAGAAAACCCTCATCCACTGTTTGTAGCCTTCGTCGATGCAGCCATCCGACGTAAGTATGCCAAAGTAGAAGAAGAAGAGAAAGTACTCGTCTGAATAGAGGCACTCATCTTATAGACCTGACACTACTTGAACTGAGCTAAAGCGTCGTCTTTTACAAACAACTCATCTACCCGCTTCGTGATCCCGGGATCTTCTACCAGTCCGGGTGCATGCCAAGGCTTAACGCGCGCATCAATAACTACTGGCCCTGTACATCCCCAGTGCTTGTTTTCTACAAATGCACCTACTCCATCGATATCGTGACTAGGGTTGGCTCTGGTAAAGACCGCCCAAAGGAAGTTGCTAAAATCGTCGGCCAGGAAAGCAGGATCGTCACACAGAATAATCAGTGGATAAGCGCCAAGGTCCAGCGGCTGGTCGCTTCTCTCGATGGCCGAACAGAATTGTCTGACATCGGCATAGCTATCCTCCGATTTAAAAGCAGGTCCCTTAATGGCCAGTATGCCGGGTGCGACAAGCTTTGCATCTCCAAATCCTTTGGGAAAATCCAACATATTTGGCACTTCTGTAGCGAGCTCTCGAACAACTTCACCACGGCATGCCCAGATAACTTTAGACCCGGCGTTCCATCCAGATCCGCTATAATCGAGGGTGTCAATGGTTGTCTTAGTCTGAAAGTGCAGGTCCCGTCGCGGATCAAAACGCCGAAGTACATGCTGGAAAAAAGCAAACTCATCCTGGGCGTTGATGGCCGGGTCATCTTCTTCAGCTGCGATAACCAAAAACTTAGCCAAACTCGTCTGGCCAGAGCCTAACAATCGATTCGCCTGGATCAGGATTTCTTCCGGTACTTTTTCCCTAAATGGCATGTAGCGCTCAGATCCTACGGCCAAAAGAAGCGGATGAACACCGGCCTCATCTACAGCATTAATTTGCCGGACGCCAGGAAACTCTCCCGGTGTCAATTCCTTAACAATTTTGTGGATCAGATAGCCAAAGCTGCTATCCTCCTGTGGTGGACGGCCGACCACACTAAAGTGCCAGATGGGGTCTTTGCGATGGTAGACCGCATCTACCTCCATAACCGGAAACTCGTGTTGCAAGCTGTAATACCCCAGATGGTCACCAAAAGGTCCCTCTGGCATGGTGACGTTTTTACGGATGGTGCCGCAGATTACAAAATCAGCATCTGTGCTAAGTAGGTGCCCTTGAGGCGTGAAGTTATATCCGAACCTACGCCCGGCCAACATACCAGCAAAAGTCATCTCACTCAAGCCTTCGGGCAAGGGCATAATGGCCGCAAAAGCATGGGAAGGCGGACCACCAATAAAGCAGGAAGCTCGGAATGGCTCATCGCTTTGTAAGTATTGTGTATGGTGAACGCCAATACCACGGTGCAGTTGGTAATGCATG
>JBCBVN010000161.1:0-9464 GCA_039817625.1 Bacteroidota bacterium | reverse complement strand
TCCAAATAGTTTTTTCCTCATAGGCAGTGATCCCATTTGGCCACTTTTTAGCCTTCACAAATTCGATGGTATCACCGAGTAGACCAAGTGAATCTACCTGTACCTCGTACGTCTTATCCACAAAAGGGAGATCATCTATCTGCTGGATGAGGATCCCGTTATTCACAAGTCTATTTCCACCACAGCTACAGGCTAAAATAACTGCCATTAGATATAAAAACCTTTTAAGCATCTTGTATCGATACATTGTTTAACAAACTCCACACTCCCACTATTTCCATATTTCTCATCAGCAATATCTCTTCAAACTGGAGAAATACAAACTCGCTTTGATGTGGACGCAAAAACACAAAATCGTCGACTTCTAGTTGCGTATTTTTAGGACCATTCAGCATGCTTTGGTTTGTGGAAGGACCAAATATGGAATTTTGACGAAACCCTTTGGGGTAATGGTAATCTGCCTTCCAGAAACCGCCATAAATAAAGTAGGAATGGGCATAAGCCGGTTTCAATCTGCGCAGTAGCCGGCTCACACCTTCCAGACCTGGCAGCTTTGTCCCTTTGAGTTTCTTCAAAACAGGTGTTGCGATGTAGCAAGCTGGCTTATAAGCATCTAAGGAGGGCAAATCAAAGGTCGTTGGTTTGACGAGAAAAGAGCCAGCAGAAATATCGTTTAAAGGAGAATCGCCAGTCTTGTGTAAATGAAACGTCGGGCTACCAGCTCCATTAAACGTGAGGTCTTCACGCCATAATCGGGGAAACTCCGTCTTGAGCAACTGTTTGCATTCTTCGTAGAACGCATTGCTCTTTCTGAGCGAGTTTGCCTGAGACCGAATAAAGCCCGGAATCTTGACGATGTGGGGGTCGTAGCCCATCAGGCCACTGAAAACAATGTGTTTCGCCCGTTTTTCGAATCTCTTCAAGAACGTACGTAGCTCATTCAACGTACGTATACCTCCTCGATGTAGTCCGATATCGATCTCCACATTTAGCCGGAGTGGGCGGCCCAGTTTCTCCCCTAGATCTGCGTATTGCGCCATACGCTGCTCAGTTTCGACCAGCCACTGTATTTGCTTGTAAGGATTAAAACCATTTCCTGAATCTGGTAGATTTCGATAATAGCTTTCAGCCGTTTTGATCGGCATGGGCTTGCCCAGCAAAACGTCTGCCTGATCATCAAGAACAGATGACAAGCGGCTTAAAAATGGCTGATGAAAAACCATTAAACTCCGAGTTTTCATCCTTTCCATCAGATATTCAATCAACTGTACCGATGGAAGTGATTTCACGACAATCCGAAAGGTAGCTTCCGCATTTTTAGTGGCTAAGAAAGTGTCGATGTTAGCATCCAACCGATCTAAATCGAGCAATAAGCATGGAATGGCCCGGTGATGATTTCTCAGACTTGTATTGAGTGACTGAAAATAGTATTCAAACGATGCATCTGCCATCAACCTAATAATTGCTCCAAATAAGGATTGACGAAAAGACGATGGGGATCTTGTGAGGCCTGAATCCGCCTGAACTTGGGAAAATCGGGGTATAGCTCCTCGACCTCTTCCCGCTTCAAAGTATTCATCTTACCCCAATGTGGCCGACCGCCATAGGATCTGAAGATGGCTTCCAGCTCTCTGAAATAGTAGCTGCTGTCTTTTTTGTTATACATGTGGCAGGCCACGTAGGCAGAGTCTCTACCATTGGCAGGACTCATGTAAATATCGTCTCCTTTTACCCAGCGGTTTTCGATGGGAAAGTGGACCGCGAAATCACCTGAATTCACGCGTTTCATAATGTCTTGTATCGCATCATCATAAGCTTCTGCGGGAATGTTGTATTCCATTTCCGTGAATTTCACTAGTCGTTTCGTAGCGTAAACTCTGTGGCTTAAACTCAGCTTATCGACACTGGGCACAAATTGAGCGACTAATTTAGAAATGCGCTTACTCTGACTCGGAAATAGTCGGGCATATTCACAGAATATTTTGAAGGTGTAATTTTCTAAAATCAATTCCGATAAATAATTCAAATAATTATCCTTATCCGGCTCTCCCTCCTCTGCTATATTAGTTGTTTTAGTCCACGCAGTTTGGGTATGGGGAAACCAATAGTACTCAAAATTGCGATTTCCTTCATTGCGCTCGCGGATCGTAGACAAGACATCTGAAAGCTTTTCCTTTCTGTTCTGAATAAGCAACTTGTAGCTGGGCACGCACTGCAAACTAACCTCTGTAATGATACCCAATGCACCCAAAGAAACCTGAGCGGCCTTAAATATGTCAGGATGCTCACTCAGCGAGCAGCTGACAACTTCGCCTTTGCCATTGACAAACTTCAGGCCGACAAGCTGCGTGCTGATGGTACCGAAGTCCTGCCCGGTACCGTGTGTTCCCGTGCTTATTGTCCCTGCTATAGACTGAGCATCTATATCACCCAGATTCTCCATCGCCAGGCCCTCCTTTAAAAGCAGCTCACCGAGTAGCTTGAGCTTAGTTCCGGCTTTAACGGTAACCTGGCATTTTTCCCGATGTACCGTTAGCAGACCCTGAAAATTGTCCAGACACACCAGAATTTGGTCAGTCTTACAGAGTTGCGTAAAAGAATGCCCAGACCCGATCAACCTGATTTTTTGACCATCATTAGCGGCCCTTTCCACCAATACCTGAATCTCTGCCTCTGAAGTCGGATAAATGATTTCAGAAGGCTGCATTTGTACATTCCCCGCCCAATTCCGCTTATGATGACTAGCCAAAACTCGAATTTTATTGGTCGAATTTACTGAATCATACCAACCCAGCCCCTATTCAAAAATCCGCTTCATTTCTGACTCGTATAGACGTTTTGCTCAAGCGTTTGACCAATTTCTCCCAGGTCTTTGTGCTCAGTGTAGCTCCAAAGTACTTCACATGCTTAAAATCTTTCGTGATCACCCGCATGCTGTTTGGGGCTTCGCTACTCGATTCAAAAACAACCTCCTCGATGTTAGACACTTCAAAGACTTCTCTTCTCCAAAAGGCAAGCTGGTTTCTGATCACCAAATATTTGCCGTTCAAAGCAAAGTAGTGCATCAGCCACGTATTTAAAAGGAACCATAAAGGCAAGAAAACCAATAGGACGAAAAAACCGAACCAACTAATCACATCTTTTGAGTCCAATAGTGTTCCAATCATTAAAACAACCACAACAAAGAACAATATCCCTCTATAACTCGCCCATACATGGCCTTTGAATTTTTCTAACTGACCAATTACACCATCCGCAGGCTGATCTACTTCGATATCTGATAAGGCAAAGTCGTGTTCCTGCTCAATAATTTTCTTTTTTAGAAACAGCTTGACCTGCCATAAATTGAAGTAGAAGTCGTCATATATGTATCGTTTATTCCCGCCCTTGAAGCTGATCTGTCCGCCCTCTTTCTGGGTATTTATGACAAACTTAAAGGGCACTTTCCCAGTCAGTGAGACTCGGTGAATGTCTGCTAAATCATAGCATTGATCATCAAAGCAAATTCTTTGCTCGGAGAGTGTTATGACCGGGACGTTCCTGGCGTAGCTTCTGACCATCACAAATGCAAGTGCCAGCAAACACACACCAAAAAGGCAAATAATCAGGTCTGCTACTCCAAAGTCATTGGGTGTCGGTTCGCCAAAAGCTACAAATACCAAAAGCAGGCCGAGCAGAGTCCAAAAGCCAGCCATAAAAGCCAGAAAGGCATAATATTTTACAGGATGCTTCTTTGTCCTGATCATTTTATTGCACTTCTTCTAACAAATCTATCGCTGTAGAAGACCAAAAAGTTCTGCATACCCAGGATATCGTAGTTATTCTTAACATACACTTCATAATAGACTTCGTCTTGTATGGTATCTGCCCTTTGCCAGTTGACGACTACTCCGCTTGGCGTATTTGCTTTTACGGTATCCATATGCGTGCCAACTGGAATCTGCTCTGACCAACTGACCATTATGTTGTAGTTGTTTTCGCAGGAGACCAGGCTCCCCTGAGCGTAGAGCATAAGAACTATCCAAATCCAATATAATTTGGCATTATTCATAATTAAGATGTAAAGCTTCTAATCAGAAGAGAACACCAGCCATCGAGTGGCAGGCTAATTTTCAACACAAAATATGCGCTCTTTTATGAAGTAAAGGCTACGATCATAAATAGTACTTTCGTAAAACTTGATCACTTCACAATCCAACTGCTCAGATCTGTACACAATGACTTCGACTTTAGATTGAGTCACTGTGTCTCTTTCCAACTCCAATTCTTCTTTATTAAATCCAAACCTTTCTAGTGATTGGCCTAGAATTGACCTCCTCTGTCTACAATCTTCTAAAGAGAAAGGTCCTTCATGCAAGTCAGAAAATTCAATTGGTACCGTTAGCTGATCTTCAACTATAACCTGAATGATCTTTTCTATGCTTCTATTAAAGGATTCAACCGATCCAGTCTGATGATTTTTGCAGCTAGTGCTCAAAAAAACAAGTACGATTAAAATTTTATCTAAATACATCCTTGAAGAAGCCTTAAATCCACTTTAATATAGGTACTTCTTGTATAGTCATGGGTTAAATCCTCCGTATATGTTGAAATGATTTTGGCCAACCGATAATTCTATTTAGTCATCCCTTATCTATCGTCCTCCGCGCACGCTTTACGATTCGTTGGGTCTCTTTTGTCGGCGACTCAACCCGCCAGCGATCGCATAAGTCGATGACAAATTGAGCTTGAGTTTTACTGGCGTCGTTGAGCCAATTAGCTACGCTATCTTGCACATATTTGGATGGGTCTGACTTTAAATTTTCCAGAATGGGCAAAGCCAGGTTCGGATCTTCCTTTAGGCGGTCGATGTGCTTGCACCAAACGCCTCTTGGTCTGCTTACTTCTGTAGTAAACCGCCTGATATTGTCATCCTCACTTCGGGTCCAGTTGGTCAATAGCTTGATGGCTTGATCTAAAGAGCGATTGATTTCAGGCCGCATGGCCATCCAGACCACCTCCCTAAGGCCGAAATGCTCATCTGCCACCAAAGGCTTCACACGATTTAGCTTTTCTTTTAAATCCAGGGAATGATCCAGTGCAATCAAGTAAGGAGAATAACAACGTATGGCATCGGATTGGTGAGCGCTGAGCCGATCAAATACATCGTACAATGACGCCTTTCCCTGATTCAAATCGTAAAGCATATGACCTACCGTCTTTGTAGCACTCATTGACGTTAGCTTCTTCTGCCTTTTGAGCTTGTCTATGACCGTATTAAGATCAGCATTTGATATGCCCAGAGACGGGAATACTTCACTAATCAATTTTACATGATCAATGGCCAGCCACTCCGTCAGATTTACCGTCTGTATTTGCCCAGTATTCAGTAGGCTCAACACTTCTGGTATAATGTCCTGAGCTTTTCTTGGACCCTTTCTATTTCTGATTTCTTCGGCAATCATACTGATCTCGATTAAACTCATCTGAATATTTGAAAATAATCCCATCCCGCAACTCAGTCTACAAGACTTCGTGCGAGGATCGAAATATTCGGGGAATATTCCGACCTGCGAAAGTCTAAAAGAATGCCTCCTCTATATCTTTCCCATACTCCCTCTTCACTGCTTCGTAGGCTGCTTTCCGGTTACCGTAGTAGTCGATCACACTCCAGCTGGGGCCAGGCCAGCAGTCGTTGAGCTGCCAGAACAGCGTACCCATACAATGCGGGTAGGCCTCCATATGACTACTGATGGCCATCTGCATGCCGAGCGCCTGAGTTTCCTGGCTGCGGGCCACAAATTCTTCAAAAGACTGAGGCGTATCGAAGTATTGTTCTACGTGCTCCAGGATCAGGCCATTGCCGATATAGCTCTTCTGGCGAATCTTCATGATGTCCGATTCCAAGCGCATCTCGTCGGCGGGAATAACACCCTCTAAAACGGAATAATCGGGGAATGACTGAAAGCCGTATTCCACCATAAACCGCCCTACATTATTAGCAAATTCCTCGAATCTATCTCTACCATGCCAGACACCCCAATAATGCATGGTCGAGTGATTAAAGTTTTCGGGCGTACCCCAGTTGCTCAAAGGTGAGGTGCTGGTGTATGGGCGCGACTGATCCAGACTTTCCAGTTCTTCAGGTATCATTTGCTGAAATATGCGGACATAATTATCCCAGATTTCAAGCGAGTCTTCCTGCGTATATCCAAATCTATCTTGCCAGCCCCAATTGTTCCAGGCCACCTCCACTTCGTTATTGCCACACCAAACGGCAATGCTCGGATGATTGCGCAATCGGATAATATTCTCACGGACTTCCTCGCGAATGGTCGCATGAAAGTCGGGAAGATCGGGATATAGGCTACAGGCAAACATAAAATCTTGCCAGACCAGGATACCGTTCTGGTCACAGAGGTCGTAGAATAAATTCTCCTCGTAAATGCCACCGCCCCATACGCGGATCATATTCATATTGGCCTCTTTGACCGTCTGAATCAAAGAATCGTATTGCTCAGGGCTAACCCGCGACAGGAACATATCCTGAGGTATGTAATTTGCACCCTTCATGAATACAGGGCGACCATTCAGTTTGAAATAAAAAGACGTGCCCATATCGTCCGGCTCATTAATCAGCTCTATGGTTCGTATACCGTAGCTGGCTTGTCGCTGATCCAATATTTTTCGTCCGCCTTGTAAGGCAACATTTGTCTCGTATAAATGGGGATCTCCCAAACCACTACTCCACCAGAGCTGGGGATCCTGCACCGTAAAAGCATGCGATATGGTATGCGTTCCGGCTTCCAGCTCTCGTTCATAAACCTGCTCGTCTACTACGATTTTATATTGACCCGCTTCCTTAACTGCTACTTGTACCTGGGTCATCATTTGAGCAGAATCTTCGCTTATTTCCAGAGTCTGGGTATACACATGATCGATCTGCGCTCCATCCCAGGCCGACAAATAAACGGGCCGCCAAATGCCACAACCGACGAAGCGAGGACCCCAGTCCCATCCAAACTGATAGCCGGCTTTGCGCGTAAAAGATCCCACCTTGAGCGATATATCGTCTGGTTCATTGCCCGATGGCAATGCATATGGATAGCTTTCCGCGATTTCCCGATTTCGATTGATGGGCGACTCAAAGTAGACTTCTAAAGTATTCTCGCCTTCTTGCAATAATGCCTTTACCTCTGTGGTCCAGGAACGAAACATATTATCTGCCGTTAAAATAGATTCCCCATTGAGTCTGACATCTGCATAGGTATCCAGGCCTTCGAAAACGAGATCTACAAATTGCCTCTTCAATAGTGCTTTATCAACTTGAAAAGAAGCCTGGTATATCCAGTTTTTTTCCTCTATCCATCGTTGGTCGATCTCGTTGTCTGCGTAAAAAGGATCTTCGATTTTTTCATTGTACAGCAGATCCATATGTACGCCTCCTGGCACTTTGGCCGATAGCCACTCACTCGAATCTGCCTGCCTAAAAGTCCAGTTGGTGCTCAAATCCATTTCGGTGGGTGTTTTATCGATGGGAGGAAAGAGGAAGCAGGATAGCGGAATCAGGCAAAAGAGAAGCGCCAAAAAGGCGGCAACAGACGATCTCATAAATGGTGTTTTGAACTCATGACGCGAAAAAGCCGGTATGATCCAATTTTGTAATTTGGCCCCATACCCCTTTCTAAGCTGCGGTTAAATTATGGAAAAAACATCCGGTTCGTATAGGAACTCTTTTATTCTAGTTACAGTCCTGTTTTTCTTATGGGGATTCATCACCGTTCTGGTCGACTCCTTAATTCCGAGGCTCAGAGAGCTCTTTACGCTATCGTACTTTGAGGCTGGTCTGGTGCAATTTGCCTTCTTTGGTGCTTACTTCTTACTGTCCATCCCAGCGGGATATATGTTGTCTAAAATCGGCTACAAAAAGGGCATCATCCTTGGCCTGCTTACCATGGGTCTGGGCTGCCTGCTGTTTTATCCGGCTGCATCGTTTCGAACCTTTGGCATTTTCATTCTGGCCTACTTCGTACTGGCCGGAGGGATGACCATACTGCAGGTAGCTGCCAACCCCTATGTATCGGTACTCGGCGACGAAGCAGGAGCATCGAGCCGCCTGAATCTATCTCAAGCGTTCAATTCGCTGGGCACAGCTATTGCACCAGCCGTCGGTGCCCTCTTTATCTTAAGCTCCTCCGTTAAGTCTTCAGAGGAAATTGCTCAACTGAGCGATGCGGCCAGGGAAAGCTACTATGCGACCGAAGCCGCTGCAGTGCAGACACCATTCATCGGCTTGGCTATTTTTATTGCCATTATTGCCGTCGTCTTTGCATTCGCAAGATTGCCAAAAATCATCAACGAAAAATCTGAAGGCACCTACAAGCAGGCTCTTCAAACCAAGTCTTTACCCTGGGGCGTTTTGGGTATTTTCTTCTACGTCGGAGCCGAAGTCGCCATCGGTAGTTATCTGATCAACTACTTTCTCGATTTACAAGTCATCGACTCCATTAGAGGCAGCTCGAGCATGATGGACTTCGCCAATTTCATCGCCACGATTTTCAATAAATCGCTGGCTGGTGCCGACGATAAAGCGATACTCGGCATTTTTGTGATTTGCTATTGGTCGGGCGCCATGGTCGGGCGCTTTATCGGCTCGTACCTGACCCGAATCATACAACCGGCCAAAGTACTGACCCTCTTCGCCCTGCTCGCTATCTCCGCCATTTTCATCTCTGTGATGAGCACTGACCTGATCGCTATGTGGAGCATATTGGCAGTGGGCTTATTTAACTCCATTATGTTCCCCACCATTTTCACCACGGCCATCGATGGTCTCGGAGATCTCAAACCAAAAGCTTCGGGCTTGCTCTGCACAGCCATTGTGGGTGGAGCCGTTATCCCTCCTCTTTACGGTTTGTGTACCGATATGGTCGGCTTTAAAACGGCCTTATTATTAGTGATGGCTTGTTATAGCTATATCGTATTCTATGGCTGGCGAATTTCAAAGACCAAAGCCGTGTAGACAGCAGTTATCTTTGCGAAAAAAGATGGTGTGACCCCTCTCAGAATTAGCATACTAGTCTGGTGCTGCCTCCTTTCACCGTCTGTATTTCTATCTGCTCAGATCAATGAAAATGACACGACCAGACTCAAGGCCAGCCTTTCCCTGACGGGCCTCTGGCAAGGTGGAAATGTGGAGACCCTGATCTTCAGAGCAAAATCAGACCTAGTGTACAGACCCTCAGAAAAGTTGGTCTTTAATACCCGAAACTCATACGTATATCAGGAATTTGGCAATGAGAAAGCCGACGAAGATATTCTCAGTCTCAATTTTTTATACTTTAATCCCAAGCAGCGATTATATCCTCAAATATTGGGATTTGTAAGTACCAATTTCAGAAGACAAATCGATCTGCGATATCTGCTTGGATTTGGTTTCACCTACCATGTATTCAACAAAAAAGACAACTGGCTCAAGTTTTCCA
>JBCBVN010000160.1:0-9491 GCA_039817625.1 Bacteroidota bacterium | reverse complement strand
GTTAAGCCTTTTTATAGTCTACTACTCGTAGTTGGTTTTATAATTACTGTCCTCCTGTATTTTGTCTACTTCCTGCTTTGTACTGAGGAAGGGCGGGAATTGATA
This sequence comes from Bacteroidota bacterium, assembly GCA_039817625.1. Taxonomy (GTDB): domain Bacteria; phylum Bacteroidota; class Bacteroidia; order Chitinophagales; family Saprospiraceae; genus Neolewinella. The sequence goes on along the minus strand of JBCBVN010000160.1, from coordinate 9,386 downwards.
ATCAGTATGTTCAAGCTGTATGCCTCTAACTAAACTCTTCATGGTTCTTTCGCCCTAAGAATAGAGTAGAATAGTTTCAAAGGTGCGACAAAAAGTGTATTTTAAAATACTCACTTTAACCTTTAGTAATACTCTAATGAATTCATTGCTATGCCGTACATGATCTATGCAAACAAGGACGGAAAAAGTTACCAAGCAATCCCTATGAAACATGGTTCTGTAATTGGGAGGGATAATGATATCACAGGTGCTTTTGATACCCGTGAAGAAGCCGAGAATGCTTTTGAAGAAGCAGATGGTATGCAAATACCTGCGCTCACTCGGAACAGACGATATATGGAGTACGCTAAAAATGCGTCAACCATCAGTTATGAAATCAAGCATGTACTCTAAAAGGCTAAGCGCGCTTACTTGAATCTTTACTTTTTCATGCGTTTTGACGCACAATACCACCATGTATCTGCTGGGCTTGGTATTGCCGTTTCTACTATTCGTGCTTATTCTCCTACGTCCACGCTTTCAAGCCTCACAGCGCTATGGCTCAGCTACACTTGTACGGCGCAGTCATTTGTTCCACCGAAAGCATCAAGGACTAGTCATCGACGGGCGTAACCGTCTAAGCGCACAGCACAGCTTTCAGCACCTCATGTGTGTCTCCCCAACAGGCACGGGCAAGAGTCAAGGCTTTGTGCTTCCCAACTTACTCACGCTTGATACCTCTATGGTTGTCACCGATATCAAAGGTGAACTCTATGAACTCACAGCTGCGTATTTACACCGTAAAGGTTTTCAGGTGCGCTGCATTGATTTTGGAAACCCGACTACCTCACTTCACTATAATCCACTCCACCGCTTAAAAGATGATCTAGCCATTAAAAGCTTTGCCCGTCAACTCATAACTATGAGCAGCATAAAGGCTTCAGAAGGCATCTGGACCGAAGGATGTATACAGGTGCTAGAGGTAATCATCCGTCTACTCAAAAATAAGGACGGTGGTCACTATGCAAACTTGGCTAACATACAGCATGTACTCAACTATTTTTCTGGTACTCCAGACGAATTAAGGCTACTCGATCAGTGGGTCATCTGCTCTGCAGACGAAGCTATTAAACAGCAGTACAAACGCTTCATGAATCAGGAAAGCAAAATACGAGCTGGACAACTCAGTGGAGCGCTTGCGGCCATGGTTGCTTTTGACTCTTCCGACATCCACAACCTCACCCAAAAAGACGAGCTCAACTTCGCAGAGTTACGCCATCAAAAGACCGTTCTTTTTCTCAAAGTCCCCATCTCCAAGGCTACACAAATGTCTCCGCTCATTACACTCTTCTACACGCAGTTTTTTGACTACCTCCTTAGCTCAGAAATATCCCCCGTAGACGAGTCTATTTTTGTCCTCCTGGAGGAAGCTGGCAATCTTCAGCGGATCCCCAATCTGGCTGCTGTCACCTCCTTGGTCCGTAGTCGCCGGGTCAGCGTTTCACTCGTTCTACAGAATATCGATCAGCTCGACCGTATCTATGGTCGAGAAGACGCTCAAACCATCCAGTCGAATACGGCCGGCTTACTCGTATATCCAGGCCTCAAAAGTGAACGTACACTACGTAGCGTACTCACCCTACTCGGAGTCACTACACACGAAGAAAAAGACGAACTAGGCCGAACTCAGCACAACGCCCGAGCGGTACTGACACTTGATGAGCTACGGCGATTGCCTACTGGTCGAGGCGTATTTATTCACAGCAACGCCCCAGCTGTAGATCTTCGTATCACACCTCTTTATGCCAATAAGAAACTACTGCGCCATGCGCGTATTCGTTCTCACCAGGGAAGACTCCAGGCACTCCAAACCTTTTACTCACCTCAAAGATCCTCATCGTCAATAGATTTTCTCCCACTCCAGAAGAAACTAGCCAGCACCAATCCATATCCACTCTTTGAACACATCAACACTCAGTAGTTTTTTCAATATGCATATTCTTTCTATATTGCCTATTCAAGTTGATTCAAAATCACTGATTTTCTAAAGCGTACAAATTCTGTCAGTCCCCATCTCAGGTGCGCTTTCATTCGATTCATACGCATTGTCCACACACCGATTTATCTTTTTTCTTTTACCGTGTTGCAAGCGCAATCGGTGAAAAATGCCCACGCGCGCGGACCAAAGCCGTCGGAACAATATGACCGAAGGGCTATTGGTCTACGGCGCCGCCAACAGCCGTCCGCTTAAGTGGCGACTGATCAGGGGTGGCACCAACGGAAAAGGCGGCAGGAGGGAGTGAGGACGAAGTGATCTTGTGAGGTAAGCATAGATCACTGAGGACGAACGGTTCTACTGACAACGATGACAGGTGAAGACATCCGAAGCTGAGTATACAGCGGAAAGGGTGTTTTTGAATACGTAAACCATGCCCAAACAATTGGATTCACAGACTACTTACAAATAATGGGTTCAACACCACTTTCAACACTGAATTCAATACCTTTTTCAAGGTTTATATCACATGAAAAAATAAGGGGCAGAGCGTGCCGCTGCAGTTGATACCTAGCTTTAAAAACGATTATTTTTGGTGTTATGGAAAACGAAATCATTGAATATTATACTGGGGATTTTATCACTGTTCTTGGTCGGCCTCACCTGCTTTTGGTAGGTTATGAAGAAGGCCAAACTCTTGTATGCGAGAAGTATATTCTGTTCGAGGAGTTAAACGGTTCACATACCCTTATGGGCGAAAAGATCATCGCTCCAAAAATTGAAGGGGCTTTTGATGATCTAGAAGAGTTTATGAAAAACCAGGGACTGGAGCATGCAAAAAGTGTCATATTTATTGAAGCGTACAAGGAAGCAGAGAAAAGAAATGACGGCATCAGCATGAACTTTGCCTTAAGAGGAATTACACTAAGAAAAACAACCCAAACTTCTTTTCTTCTCTACTTCAAGCAAAAAGCAGTATCGCAGTTGGATTGGGTTGTTAAAAACACAGATTCAGAGAAACTAAAAAGTATCATAGAGTTTTACAAGTCCATAACCGTCACTCATCGCAGAATTGGCACAGACTAGTAGTCTTGGTGTCTTATGATATCCATTACTGCAATCTAATCCACCTTCGCATAGGAATCTATTTTCCAACGCCCGTCTTCCTTTTTGAGGTAGTATATCTGCCTGCCGCTCGTGGGGTATGCAAGCCGTTGATCTGTTTCTGTATCATACCAGACTTGCATCCACTCTTCTTCTGTCTGGATGCGTATAATGCCATCTTTCTCGCTTAAGAAAACAAAGTCGAGCAAGGGGTTAACATACGATTCTTGTTCACTGAAGCGGCGCGGTTTGGTGCGTAAATTTTCTACTGTCTTTCGGATCCTGGCACTTCCTTTTTCGGTGAAGACACTATCGAGTAAAGTGATATATACCGAATCTGGCGGCGTTCGTGAGAGTTCAAATTCTATCTCATTAGCCCACCGAATGAGGGTTTTGAACTGTTCCATCCTAACAGTATTTTTCCGCTCTTCTTGCCTGTTCAGAAAGAGGAGGACTACAAAGACTCCCAGAAGAAGTACGGCTATTTTCTTACCATACTTCCCAATAAATATTCTCCAAGGTTGGTGCTGATTGGTGTGATAATCTTGCCGCTCCTTCGCCTCGATTCTGGCTCTATTGGCCAGTTTAAATTCTTGCCAAATATGACTATAGCCCAAGTATTCCAACAGCACTTCTCTAGTCTTAGAATGTAGTGTTATAGAGAGTCCTTCAGCTTTAATGATACGGTCAAGGGTAGACTGATTGATTGTGCGTTGATGGGAACGGAACTGCCGCTCAGCTCGCGTCTCATTAATGTCCTCTAAAAGGGCGGCACTGAATAAGTAAGGAGAGGTGATATCGTCCAAGCCGCTGCCAAAATCCGCGTATTTAAGTGCCCACTCTGATTCAATTTTTACACGAAACTGCCACCATAATTCATCCAGATAATCTTGTTCGTTGATGTCCATACTGTGATATGTGTAATTGCAAATATAGGTGCCGCTTATATTTTTTGAAAAAACAGCCCTCATTCTGACTGGTCTCGCAGCTCATAAGGCACTTTCATCAATTTGCAATTCTTGCAAATACCAGATATACCACCCAATATTCACTTTTAAGAATGGCAGTACAAAAAAAATTACTGGACTTGAATATCACGCTAAACACCTCCTTGGGGCAATGGAAAAAACAGCTCAAGGCGCACCTGATCCGACAACTGGCTTTCCGCTTCGATTTTACGGAACAAGACCTAACCGCAGCCCTTGATGCTTTCTTTCTCCAGATGGTCGAAGGCAACCACTCCCTTATTGAGCAGGTGCAGGATTTTCAACGAGAACTTGCCCAAGCAACAGAAGCCTTACAAACCGCAGAAAGACTCAGCAATGATCTTTTTAAGCAGCGTACAGTCCACTATCGAGAGCTGCAACGAACGCTCAAGGATCATGCCCGAGAGCTAAACCGCAGCTTTCAAGAGCAAATTAAAATAAATGGAAAAATTCGGGAAAAAGCCGTCCTATCCGCCACCAAAGCAGGTAATCACATCCCCAATTATTTACCCCACCTCATGAGCAATACGCAGCTCATGTCTTCGCACTTGGCCCTCAAACGCACCTTTAGCCCTTTTCTCAATCAACTCCAGAAAAAAGTCAAAACGACGGATACAGCGCTCGAAGAAGCACGTCGTTCCTACACCGAATTAAGCAACTACATTATGGCCCTCCGCATGAGTCCACTGGCACAGTATGCCGACAACTACGGACTCTCTCATCAGGGTCGTCCCGTACCGGCTAATAACGTTCGTTTCCTCAGTGATTATCGGTCGCACTACGATCTGTGCCTCAAAGCCCGTAATCGCATTCTCCAGAAACTTGTCGATCTTTTTGATCCGGTTTTTGACCGCATGGCCAGGCTGCCACAACTCTACGATACAGCGGAGGCTTCCATCGGAAAATTCGTCTGGGATGAGGCGCTTTTTTCGCGTTGGGGCTGGATGGTCTTCTATGAAATCATGGCCTACTTCCCAGTCTTCCAAAAGCCGGATTTCATGGAGATACGGGAGCTGATTTATTACGACTCAGCCCTCAACATTAGGGAGGACCGACCGCTTCATCGCTATGAGCGCCGGGTGCTTAATTCTTTGCTAGTCACGCGGCTGCAGCAGCAGACTTTTTTCTACCGCCTCCCTCATAAAGCCCGACAGCGGCACTGTTTCATCCTAGGCCGAACTGGGAGTGGTAAAACAGAGCTCCTCAAGCTTCTCATCCATAACGATATTAGAGCGGGTAAAGGCGTACTGCTCATCGACCCACACGGAGATTTGGCAGAGCAGTGTAGTCGCTTTCGTTTATGGGAAGACCCTCGCTTTCGTGAGCGCCTAGTCTACATATCTGGCCAGGGAATCTATCAGGGCATTATGCCATTACTTAATCCCTTGACACACAACTTCTATGAGGTCGACATCCACACCAAACGCCAGATGATTTCCATCCGTGTAGGTGAACTTATGAGTGCCTTTGAGGTCATCTTTCGTGGAGAGTTCACCGACAATATGCGGCTGCTCCTGGATCGATGTCTACGATTGCTGTTAGTACATCAGGGAACAGGTATTCAGGACTTACTCGATATGCTCTATCCCTTCCCTCAGAGTTCGTATCTGAGACGAGCAAACGAACACTATGATCCATCCGTACAACGCTACTTTGAGCAGCTCTTTTTTGAGGACCGATACCAAGTCACCAAGGCTGCTATACTCACCCGTTTTGAGACTGCCCTTGGCTATGAAGCCCTGAAACTCTTGCTGTGCCGATCAGGCAAGGGAGTTCCCCTTACACCACTACTGGAGTCTGGAAAAGTAGTCATCATTAACGCCTCACAGGGAATATTTGGAGAACTCGGCTCTCGTATCCTTGGAGCTTTCCTCATGGCTGAGGTCTCGTCTTTAGCGCTCAGTCGAGCGAAGCTACAGGAGAGCCAGCGCCAGGAAGTCTTTGTCTACCTGGATGAATGCCAGAATTTCCTCAATGAAAAAATCGATAAGGTCCTATCTGAGGCCAGAAAATACGGTGTACACTTAACGCTGGCTACCCAACATCTAGGACACTTCTCCAGTATGCTCCCTTTACGCCGGTCTATTATGGCCAATACCGCAGTGAAGATCTGCGGGAGTGTCAGCGTGGGGGACGCAAAAATCATGAGTCAAGCCATTGACCTGAACCTCGCTAAGGTCGATAACCTCAAGGCTGGAAAGTTTGCACTGAAAGCTGGAGAAGAATCTGCATTGGTAATTCAGGCACACAGTCATCTTCTTGGTGCCGATGGCGAACACTACCTCCCACAAGAGCGCTACCGGCAGCTGATGGCTGAGCAGTACGAGCGCTACTACCTGCCTGCGGCTACAGCAATCATCAATGAACGAGACAGCTCTTATTCTGGAACAAATTCGGGTACAATCACGCAACAGATTCCCCCAGAAGAAGACTTTGATTTCACCCTTGAAGACATTTCTTGAGCCCCATGCTACAAATACGAGAAATGCGCATTCTTTATGCACTACTGCGTTACCGGTACCTGGAGATGAGTCAGATTCATCACCTGTTCTTTGCCGGACAGAGCCTACAGAACGCCTATAGGATCATTAAAAAACTCCATGATCGTCGCCTGATCCAAAAAAGCGAAATCCCCAGGCAGCCTAATTTAAAGATGGGAGCTTTTATATACCTGACTGATCGTGGCTGTAATATGCTCGTGAGTGATTCGGGTTTCAGCGCCAAAGAGTTAGGGTATAAACGGATTGTCTATCCGCTAGAGAGTCCAAACCATGCTTACCATCGTAAGCGCATGATTGACCTGTATCTGAACCTGGATCAGGCATTGGAGGACTCACCGCTGCAACTTCGATCTATGACTATGGATTACGAAAAAGAAGTCATCAACGGTCGGCGTGTAAGTCTCAACAAACTAGAGAATAAGACCGGACAAATCAACATTATTCCAGATTTGATCGCTGTACTTCATCATCCCAGCAAGAAGACAGAACGTGTACTCATGATCGAGATAGATTCTGCTAAAGAAACCATTGGCGGTGCTGACCGTCTTGGCATGGTTCCACGCCATTCTCTTCTGGATAAATACCTGCGTTACGAGGCTATCTTGCACGACCGCAGTTGGCAGCAAAAAGTTAGTACTTCAGTCAAAGCCTTTGAAGTCCTGACTATCACCGAGACGGTGCGCCACATACGCACGATACAAAAACAGTCGCAAGGTCATCTACAGTTTCCTCATCTATTCCACTGTGCTACTCATAAAGCTATTGTACAGGGTAATCTCCTAAAAGATTCTCTTTGGTATAACCTCAAAGCCCCCTTCGAAGCTCGCTTATTATTTCATCATTAAACGACTACCTCAACATGAGTACTTTCTTTGACTCTTTTGATTCTCCTCAGCTCAACGAGCAGAATCCTAATAAACTCCCTGCACAAGAAACTGAAGACTTACCCAGTCTGATTCCTAAGGATCAAATTCCTGTTCAGCATACTAACTTCCAACCCAACTATATTTTATACAGCCTGATAGGGTTAGCACTCATTATTATTATTCTGCTACTGCATCTACTAGCAGAATGGAGCTTTGGACGTATTTTCTGGGGAACGTTTTTCCCTATGGCTCTGGGGAACGTTATCTACTATTATATCGAGCCCCCCTATCGGGACAATCGGGTACGACAAGTCGCAGCTATTACTGGTTTTGGGCTTGCTGGTCTCTTTGGAATTGTGCACCACTTACTCATCCCTTTACTCAATAGTAATCAGCCGGTACATCTATATCTAATTGCTATCATCATTGCTCTCTCAGTTGTAACTCGATTCTTCTATAGAGAAGGCCAGCGTTATAAAGCCCTAGCAGTAGGCTTACTTGCGACCTTACTCCTTATTGCCACGCTGAGTTTTTGGCACAAGTGGACGGGTAGATACCACAATACAAGTACCGGAGATTCTTGGAGAAAGTATTCTGTATTCTAGGCATCAGATTAATACACACACTTTTATCCCAATACGTTCTTCACACGAGCCAATGTACTCGTTAAAATCAAAAGCTTATGGCTTCATCAGAGTCACTTATAGTTTCAGATCATGATCTAGAAATATTACCCAAAGTTTGCCCCACTGACCCCATCGCTCAACTAATACGTAATTGTGTCAACGTGAACAATCCAAAATCTGTACAAACTTTTACTGTGCTTCAATATAGACTTTCCGAACTCGCAGCACTACCTAAGCTTAATCTCCAACAACAAATAGATGGGCTTTCACTTCTATTTGGTCTACAATCCCGGACTATTTCACAATTAAGAAAGAAGCATCTTGATGAGTTAGAGAAAATCTTAGCAGAGCATACTGGCACAATTACAGTAGATGAAGGAAAACCGACGCAGGTGACTTATACCAGGGACGAGATTTACTACAAGCTACTTCCCCACTTACATACACTCTATTGTGAGTATGGCCCAGAACCAAAAGAAAACCTCTCCGCTTTTGTGAATAAACTGCGTGCACAAAACTCAGTCCCCAAAGGCCTAGATTGGCCCAGTGTATTACGATGGATTGCTGTTGGATTTTTCCTTTGCTTGGGCTTGATCAAAGTTATTCCTGGGCTTTCCACGCTCATTTTTAGCGCCCCCTGAATGTCTCTTCCGCTCTTGACGAGCCTAACTCAACTGATTAATAATTATCACAGCGATACAGATAACTTGCAACATAATCTGTACTACGCTGAAGAATAGTATGGCCAGAAAGCACTGTCGTGACGACAAGTACGGCTTTTTGGCCTTTTTCGTTTTTTTACTACTGCTGAAGATCAAATTTACCATGAGGTAATGAGTGAATAAATAGCGCTCAGTAGCGTGTAAACGACGGGGTGAAAGAGCAGAAGAGACATCTAGATCATAAGGGATAGCATAGGGAGTGTCAAGAATAAATGTCACTTATTTGCATTTATGAATGACACTCGATCTTGACGAAGGAAGAGATAATCGGTAGAATGAGTGTATGAAAACACTAACTGGAAAAGCTCAAGCTGCGCGTATCACAGGGGTAAATCTGCGTACCCTGCACCGCTGGGTAAAGAATGGAAAGATCGAAGAGTATTTCATTAAAGGTACAGCCTTACAGCGTAAGACAGGATTGGTATGTATCGAAGAGATAAAGCATCAATTGTGAAATAAAATAATTATTCTTGATTAACCTTAAGTCACTTGCCGATTCAAAAATTCCACCTTGGGTTCGATTGTCTTTTTCAATCGATATCTCGCGAAGTTCAATTCGTTGGTCAAAGGTTCTTCGAGAGCTAATAGGATTTCACGAACCTCTTT
>JBCBVN010000159.1:0-9521 GCA_039817625.1 Bacteroidota bacterium | reverse complement strand
CAAATCCTACCTGCTTGAAAAGCTGGAATGTTGGCTGGCATACAGACGGTGGTATTCGGATAGACTTCCGCAGGTAGATCCTTTCCTCCTGAATGCCTATCGAGCTCGTGGCTTAGAAAGGCATTATAAAAATCGATTGAAACGGGCACGTCGCAGTCTGGAGTCTCTACCCGCTACAGACTTGTGGACGGCCTACCAGATAGAGACTCAGGAATTTGACCTGGCAGCAGGGAGTAAGAGGCTGGAGGCACATAATCAGAAAGCAAGAGACCAGTTGCTAGATGCGGCCGTTTTGCGCATTAAGCTGCGAGCTGCCTGCCAGACACTGTCTACTTATAAGTTGAGGGGCGAAAAAGCAGACATTACGCTGCTACAGGAGTGCCTTACACTTGCCAGGCAGCCTTATTTCATCGCCCGGCCAGAGATCAAAGCCTACTTTCTTGCTTGCAGTATGCTGCTTCAACCGAATCAAGGAGATGCTCACTTCGATGCTTTTTATGAACTCATCAAAAGTGAGCTGGACTTCTTTCCTTTAGCAGAACAGCGAGATCTGCTCAGGCTGGGAATAAACTACTGTGTAGGGCGCATCAATCAGGAAAAGTATGAATTCTTGCCGGCCTCTCTGGGCCTTTACAGGCTGGCTATAGATAGGGGACTGGTATATGAAGGCCGTGAAATATCTCCATTTACCTTTAATAACATCATTGGGATAGCGCTCAGGCTTGGTGAAACAGATTGGGCAGAACAATTTTTACTATCTCAAGCTGACTTTTTACCTGTAGATCAGCAATCACCACTCAAAGCTTTGAACATGGCAAAGCTGGCTTTGGCTCGTAAGGATTACAATGCTGTACTCCTTGCCCTGCGCGAAGACGATTACCGAGATTTTATTCAGCAGATGAATGCCAGAGTCCTGAAACTCAAAGCCTACTGGGCTTTAGAGATGTATCATTTGCTGGAAAATCACATCAGGAATACAAGATCGATGCTGCGTAGAAAGCGCAAAACAAGCTATCACGTGCAAAATTTCAGTCACTTATTTGATCTGAGCAGCCAGCTACTCAGATTACCGCCCGGGTCTGGCCGCGGCCGCGAAAAACTGAGAAAAATCATATCTGAAACAGAACCACTGTTGGAGCGCACATGGCTACTCGATCAATTGTAAAATGAATGTTAGCTTCGCGTCAGGTAACAATCATAATACGTCGTTGTGTAGATGAAATCTAAATAAAGACCCTTGTTGCCCTTTTCATTTGTTAGAGAAATGTCACAAAAGTATCTTTGTGTAAACGTTGTTAGGAGTATGAATTCCGGAATAGCGTAAATTGTTAAAGGTCAGTCTTTAATGACGAACATGCATAAAATTCCACGTTGGTTTGCGCTTTGTCTAGCTCTCTTTTTGAGCTTGGGCCAAGTAGTGTCTGCACAAGAAGGAGATCCGGCTGTCGGTAAGACAGTATGGAACGCCAATGCTTGTGGGTCTTGCCATAACAATAATATGGTGGCCAACATGACAGGCCCTGCACTGGGTGGACTCGAAGAACGCTGGGCAGAATACCCCAGAGAAGATTTATACGCCTGGATCAGAAATTCTCAGGCACTCATCGCAGAAGGTCACCCAAGAGCTGTTGAGCTCTGGGCCGATTGGGGTCCAACGGTCATGTCACCATATATGGCGTTGACCGATGATGAAATTGAAGGCCTGATCGCCTACATCAATGTGATGAATGACGAGGGGTGCTTTCCATGTCCAACTGGTGATGCGGTAAGCAATGTAGTCACTGAAGAAGCCGACAATACCTGGCTGTTTATCACCCTTGCTGTTCTTCTGGCTTTACTTTCTGTCGTACTAGCTCGGGTCACGAGCAACCTGGCCTACATGAACAAGGCCAAGGATGGTAATGCGCCAGCACAGAGACGTACACTAGGTCAGGTACTGACCAGCCGGGGCGTAGTTGCCTTCGTCGTGTTTACATTGGTTGTACTTGGTGGCTACAGTATGGTTAACCACGCAGTTGACATGGGGCGCCAGCAGAACTACCAACCCGAACAGCCCATTGCCTTCTCTCACGTCACACACGCTGGTCTCAATCAAATCGAGTGCCAGTACTGCCACGATGGTGCCCGAAGGTCTAAGCACTCAGTAATCCCTGCTGCCAATACCTGTATGAATTGTCACGCAGCGATTAAGTACGGCAGCAACTACGGTACCGCCGAACTGACAAAAATCTATGCTTCAGTAGGTTGGAATCCTAACGATGGTACTTATATCGATGGTTATGAAGACATGACCATGGACGAGGTGAAAGATATTTATGAAAGCTGGATCGCGAACCAATACCAGGAAAATGGTGGTAACATGGAGCGCGTAGATCGCGTAGTCGACCAGCAGTGGGAAGATATAGTAGCAAGCATCGGCAAGGGAGATGAGATGCCCGGTGCTGAAGATCAAAACAATCTCTACGGCCCGATCGAATGGGTTCGCATTCACAATTTGCCCGACCACGTATACTTCAACCACAAACAGCACGTGGTAGTCGGTGGGCTGGAATGTCAGAATTGCCACGGACCAGTAGAAGAGATGGAAAAAGTATGGCAGTACTCGCCACTATCAATGGGTTGGTGTATCAATTGTCACCGACAGACAGAAGTCTCTGCCTTTGAGAACAACGAATACTACCAAGCTTACGAGCAATATCACGAGCAACTGCAAAACGGGACACGCGATAAAGTAACGGTCGAAGACATCGGCGGTTTGGCTTGTCAGCGCTGTCACTATTAAATGGAGCTTCGGCTCTAAAACCCCTTCGCGCTTAGCGAAACCCCTTTCCAAAGGAGTATCTGACTACCCTTACGAAATGAGCAAGAAAAACGACAAAATCTGGATCGGAACGGACCAAGTAGAGGCCGAACCAGACTATGTTGCCCGCGAGAAAGAGGAGTTCAGCGGGCCAGACGTGGAAAATCCTAAATTGGAATCCAGTCGGCGAGACTTCCTGAAGTATCTGGGATTTGGCATGAGTGCTGCTACCATTGCAGCCTGTGACATTCCGGTACGGAACGCAATACCCTACGTATCTAAGCCCGACACAGTCGTACCTGGAGTCGCCTCTTACTACGCTTCAACCTTCGTTCAAGGTGGCGATGTGGAACCAGTTCTTATAAAGACTCGAGAAGGTCGTCCAATCAAGGTCGAAGGTAATGGACTGGCCTCTCTAACTGGTGGTGGAACTTCTGCCAGAGGGCAAGCTTCTATCCTGAGCTTGTACGATACCAGCCGCTTTGATGGCCCTTATCGAATAGAAGAGGGCAACGTAGTGAGGAAAGCTAAGCTATCAGATAATCCCGGTTGGGAAGATATTGATGCAGAAATTATATCTGCACTAAAGTCTGCTGGCAACATCCGAATAATTGGCCATACGGAAATGAGTCCTTCGACTTTTTCGGCCATAGAGGAGTTCAAGCAGGCATATCCCAATACCGATCACGTCATGTATGATCCCGTTTCTAGCTCTGCTATGATGCGGGCCAATGAGGTCATGTTCGGAAAATATGCCATTCCTCATTACCGATTTGATCGCGCAGATGTCATCGTGGGCATCGGATGTGATTTTCTGGGAGGTTGGATCAATTGCTCCCAGTACGGAACACACTATGCAAAAGGCCGAAAGGCTTTATCTAGTAAGATGTCTAGGCATATCCAGATAGAAGGCTACATGAGCCTTACTGGATCAAATGCCGACAATAGAGTCATGATTAAGCCTTCACAGGCAGGTCATGTAATAGCTTACCTCCACGGGGCTATAGTTGGTGGAAGCCCATCGACTTCTCTTCCTGCCGAGCTGCGTCAAAAGCTTGATCGAGTAGCTGATGAGTTGAAGCGCGGTGGAAGCCATTCTCTGGTTGTTGCTGGAAACAATAATCCAGCTGAGCAAATGATGATTAATCAAATCAATCAATCGCTCGGGTCATATGGAACAACCATCGAAACAGAGCGCTGGAACCTTCAGCGCAAAGGCGACGACCTCAAGTTGCGTCAGTTCGTCGAAGAGATGGAAAGTGGTAAAATTGATGCGGTAGTTTTTATGCCTGGTGCAAACCCGGTTTTCGATACTCCTTATGCCGCAAGAATCCAGGAAGCTCTATCTAAGGTTGAAACTAAAATCAGCTTAGCTCAGAACCCGAACGATACAGTGCCTTACTGTAATTATATCACTCCGAACACGCACTGGCTGGAAAGCTGGAGCGACGCAGAGATGATCGAGGGAGTGTACAGCATTGTACAGCCTACTATAACACCTATTTTCAAGGCATTAGGTCGATATGGCACAAGACAAGTTGGTGAAAGCCTTCTGGTCTGGTCAGAAAGCAGCAACCTAAATCGGGAATCAGAGACTCCTTATCTCGATTTTGTTAAGAATAATTGGCAAGAACTCTGTTTCACCCAACAGAATGAATTCAGCAATTTCCAGATGTTCTGGGATAATTGCTTGCACGATGGTATCATCACCATGCCAGTTGAGCAAGGAGTTGCAGACCCGAGTGCAGCTGTTCCTACGATCAATTTGAACAAAGTTTCTCAGCCTTCTTCTGAGGGTCAGGAAATTACGTTTTACGAGACCATCAATATTGGGAATGGTACTTATGCCGACAACCCCTGGCTACAGGAGTTGCCAGATCCGGTTCTGAGAACTACTTGGGGCAATTATCTATCGATCCCAGTTAGTTGGGATGGCAGTAACTCTTTTCAGGCTTACGAAGGCCTTAATAAGGAGGAGTACAAGGGTAAGGCCGATATTGTAGATGTTGAACTAGACGGACAGAAAGTTCAGGCTACTGCTGTGCGTATGTTCGGCCATTTGCCAGACACCTTTGCCATTGCTCTAGGCTATGGTCGCCGTATCACAGGCATGAAGGGACGGGCAATAGCTGATAATTTAGGTACGGATGTGTATCCCATGCTGCCTGTAGACGCAGATGGCTACATTCAGTATCATTCTTCCGTTTCTGTAAGCGGAAAAGTCGCCGAGGAAAGCGAATTCGCCAGTGTGCAGTACCACCACTCTATGGGATTAACTACCCGAGATGAGGAGGGCAACATGGTCTACTACAACAATCGCACGGGCGAGACTTTTTCTCAGGCAGAAGAGTTAACGGAAGAGCAAAAGGAATACATAGATCCTTTCCACGTCGATGAAAAAACCGTAATGACACTCGGTGAGGGTATGCAAGGCGGTTTGACCGATCGCTCTATAATCTATCAAGGTAGCTTTAAGGACTTAGATCACCTAAAGCATACCATCGAGCATAATAGAGCACATGCACAGCACCTCAATGAAACGACCTTGTATCCATACGAGGAGTACGTCGAGGACATTTATTCACAAGGCCATTGGTGGGGCATGCACATCGATCTTAACGCCTGTTATGGCTGTGGTGCGTGTGAAATTGCCTGTACAGCCGAGAACAACGTTCCCGTTGTTGGCAAGTATGAGGTTTGGCGCCACCACGAGATGAAGTGGTTGCGAATAGATCGCTACTTCTATGGCGATTATGAAAACCCAAAGGCGGTATATCAACCTATGATGTGCCAGCACTGCGACAATGCGCCTTGTGAGAACGTATGTCCTGTCGCAGCAACACCACATAGCGACGAAGGCCTCAACCAAATGACCTACAACCGCTGTATCGGTACGCGCTACTGTGCCAACAACTGCCCATACAAGGTGCGTAGGTTCAATTGGCTTGACTACACAACTGCCGATCTTTTTGCAGTCAACGAAGCCTACGTAAGTGACGAGGAATTAGCCTACGGAGCCGATAACCTGACACGTATGGTCCTCAACCCAGATGTTACGGTTCGTAGTAGGGGAGTTATTGAAAAGTGTTCTTTCTGTGCGCAAAGACTACAGGAAGGCAAGTTGAAAGCTAAAGCTGAGAAGCGTCGTCTGCGAGATGATGATGTAAAAACTGCGTGCCAAAGTGCATGCCCAGCCGGGGCGATTACATTCGGTGATCGCAACTCCAATGGTCCTTTGGCAGATGCCATTGAGAATAACCCCTTGAACTATCTCGTGCTAGAAGAAACAAATGTTCAGCCTTCTGTTTTCTACGCCGCTCGCGTACACAACAGCATGGAAGAACTGGAAGTATAAAAAATTATTCCTGGGCTATAGCTCAGGAAAAAATGAAAACCAATGAGCGGACATGTATCGCCAATTCGGGAACCACTGATCACTGGGAGTAAAACTTACCACCAGATCACCGAAGATATTTGTAGGCCCACCGAAACAGCTCCGGGTACTGCCTGGGTGATCGCTTTCATGATCAGTGTGATCTGCCTGGGACTCTTCGTTCTTGGTGTCGTTTGGACAGTTTGGGTTGGTATCGGGTCATGGAACTTGAACCGAACCATCAATTGGTCCTGGGACATTACGAACTTTGTTTGGTGGGTAGGTATTGGTCACGCCGGGACCCTCATATCGGCCATCCTCTTACTATTCAGACAGAAATGGAGAACGGGGGTAAACCGGGCTGCTGAAGCGATGACCATTTTCGCGGTCGTTTGTGCCGGTCAGTTTCCGCTCATTCACATGGGCAGGTTGTGGCTCGCCTTCTTCATCTTTCCATATCCCAATACACGAGGGCCGCTTTGGGTGAACTTCAACTCACCGCTTTTGTGGGATGTATTCGCCATATCAACCTATTTCACGGTATCTCTGGTGTTCTGGTATACTGGACTCGTGCCAGACTTTGCTACTGTGCGAGATCGGGCGAAAGGTTTTAGAAAAAAGATTTACTCCCTACTGGCCTTTGGCTGGACAGGGAGCGCCAAGCACTGGCAGCGATGGGAGAGTCTGTCTCTGATCCTGGCCGGTCTGGCTACGCCTCTGGTACTTTCGGTACACACCATTGTATCATTTGACTTCGCCACTTCGGTTATTCCTGGCTGGCACACGACTATATTCCCGCCCTACTTCGTAGCTGGAGCTGTTTTCTCTGGGTTTGCTATGGTGCAAACGCTGATGTTGATCACCAGAAAGGTGCTCAATATGAAGGACTACATTACCCTTCAGCATATTGAGTCTATGAATAAGGTGATCCTGGTAACCGGATCTATTGTAGGGGTGGCTTATCTGACAGAGCTCTTTATCGCCTGGTATTCGGGTTATATCTATGAGCAGTTTGCCTTTATGAACCGAGTAATTGGCCCCTACTACTGGAGCTATATCGGTATGATGCTGTGTAATGTAATCTCGCCTCAGATCTTCTGGAGCAAGAAGATGCGTCGTTCGATCTTCTGGACCTTCTTCATGTCGATCTTCATCAATATCGGTATGTGGTTTGAGCGTTTCGTGATCATTGCGACTACGCTGGCCAGAGACTACCTCCCTTCTAGCTGGAGCTACTATGTGCCGACCTGGGTGGAGATCATTATCTATATCGGCTCACTTGGTCTGTTCTTTACGCTCTTCTTGCTATTTACTCGAGTAGCACCAGTTGTAGCTATTGCAGAGGTCAAGTCGATCTTAAAGTCTAGTGGCGACCAGTACGTAGGTCATCACCACGATCATCACGAACCCGCTGTTGCCAGTACGGCAAGTGGCCAAAAAAATGACGACGCTCATCATTAATGTACGGTCTGAGCTTTGGCCCAGTCTTAACTAAAGAAAAATGGCAGATACACTAACATCTCCGGCACCAGCGCAAGAAGTCTCCACCAAGACTGATGGCACCGAGGTATTGTTCGGTCTATACAATGATGAGGAGATTCTGATGGATGCCGTCAGAAAAGCGAAGGAAGATCATCTGGACATCATGGATGTATATACGCCCTTCCCACTCCACGGCCTGGACCCTATTCTGGGTCTTTCGGAGAGTAGACTCCACATTGCTGGCTTCGTTTATGGCCTTACGGGTGCAAGCCTGGGCTTTGGTTTCATGACCTGGGTGTTTACACGCGACTGGCCCATCATTTTTGGAGGTAAGCCTTACTGGTCTGTTCCGGCCTTCGTGCCCATTACCTTCGAGCTTACGGTATTATTTGCTGCCGTGGGTATGGTCATCACATTCTACATTATCTGTGGACTGGGACCTGGTGCAGCACCTCCTCGCTTGCATGATCGCA
Organism: Bacteroidota bacterium; assembly: GCA_039817625.1. Lineage (GTDB taxonomy): Bacteria > Bacteroidota > Bacteroidia > Chitinophagales > Saprospiraceae > Neolewinella. The sequence continues at coordinate 1,393 of JBCBVN010000159.1, read as the reverse complement.
TCACTGACGATAAATTTTGCATCGCATTTGATGTGACCAATGCTGATGATGAGCAAAAGGAAAAACTAGGTGATTTTTTCACCAATACTGGTGTGGAAAGTATACACACCAAAGTGATTTAATGGATTTGGACTTCCGCAGGGGTCGATACTTCTTACGACCTGCGGAAGTCTAAACAAAACCACCTAAAAACGAGAATACAAACACCACTTTACTGGCAAAGGCACAAATTTTTGCGCCCTAACCACCAAAGCCTTATTCTAAAAAAGTAAAATGCCGAAGGGCAGAATAAAATAAATATGAAGACGCTGAAAATATATCTATGTAGTCTGGCATTGGCTTACCTTTTGGTGGCCTGTGCAGATGCAGAGGGCGACTTCCCGGGCACAGAATATATGCCAGATATGGCTCATTCTATTGCCTATGAGACCAATACTGTCCAGGAGGATGGCGGGTATTACTACAATACCTGGGATGATGAATCTGTGGCCTCGAAGTATGACCTGGCCAGACTGAATAGACCGGTTGAGGGCACTATACCTCGTGGTTATGCAGGCATTGCACTACGTGCAGAGTCGCAGGCAGATGCAAATGATGCTCTGGATACCGAATTGGACCGGAACTATGCGAGTCTGAACCTTGCCGCGCCTATGAATGGCCACGCTCCATATTACTACGATAACTCGGAAGAGGGCAGGCTTGATGCCATCGCAAATCTGACGGTAAATCCATTCCCAATTACAGAGGAAGGACTTGAAATAGGAGAGGAGCTGTACAACACTTTCTGTGGGATTTGCCACGGAGAGGCTGGAAACGGTTTGGGTTATATATATGACACAGATCAAAACCCCAATGCCAAGTATCCGGCAGCACCTGCCAACTTTTTGCGCGATGAGTACGTCGAGGCCTCCAATGGTCGCTACTACCACGCCATTATGTACGGGTATAACGTAATGGGTGCTTATGCCGATAAGATGAATTACGAAGAGCGCTGGCATGTGATTCACTATATCCGCAAGCTGCAAGCAGCGGATAAGAGCCTAGAATATTCGCCAGAAGCCAACACATTGAATTCGGAGTACGGGACACCGGCTTCCTTGTTTGATCCTACCGCTTTGCGCAATATTTCTGGCTTTGATAATCAGCTGGGATCAGCCGCTGGCTCTGCTGAAACAGAGAGTAGCGATACTGAAACCCAACTCAACCGAAAGAAAAAGTAAACACCCTGCAGATACGGCCATTACAGGCCGCCACGGAAAGACAATATTATGGAGAACTTCGTTTTCTCATCGCGGGCAAAAACAGTAACCTTGAGCTTTGGGCTCCTTGGTCTCTTATGCCTTGTCGCCACCTATCTTCTATATCCGGAGAGCCACCACATGCGCTTCTGGAC
>JBCBVN010000158.1:0-9537 GCA_039817625.1 Bacteroidota bacterium | reverse complement strand
TTTTTTCCTTTGCATCAACGGCCTAATATCTCCCTCAGCTTCTCCAATTGTTTAGCGGTGCCCAGGGCGATAAAACTTTCTCCTTGTAATAAGCGAGCATTTGGTTTGGGATTGACTTCGTAGGTGCCGTCTATACGGTGATGGCCTATTATGTTGATGCCGGTTTGTTTCCTGAAGTGCAGCTCGCTCAGGCATTTATTGCGGTTCTCGTCTCTTAGGTCATTAAAGCTAATGGTCTCAAATCCAATGTCGCTATTCAGCTCACTTGTCATAAATCGAAAAAATTCAACCGTCTGAGGCCTGGACATAAGCGTAGCCATATAAAAGCCGCCCATGAGCTCTGGCATAATGACATGATCGGCACCGGCTTGCATGAGCTTGGCTTCTGATCGTACCTGCTTGGCTCTGCTCACGATTCGTAGGGCCGGGTTTAACTGACGCGCGCTGAGTACGATAAACATATTGTCGCCATCGTCATTTAGAGCCGAAATCAAACCACGGGCTCTGTGTATTCCTGCTGCTTCCAAGACGCTGTCATCCGTGGCGTCTCCATGCAAATACAATAGTGTAGGGTCAGCTTGTGCATGTTCAATTAGCCGATCTTCATCACTATCGATGACGACAAATTTTTGATTTTGCTCCCTAAGGTTTCGGCTTACTTCCCTACCATATCTTCCGTAACCACAAATGATGATGTGATCATTGAGTTGGTCTATTTTTGATCTTATGCTGGTCGCATACATGCTGTGAAAAATTTTGCCTTCGATGATGTAATAGGAAAAGACGGCCAAGACGTAGGCCAGTACGATCGTATTAAATAAGATAAATATGGAGGTAAATACACGTCCGCTTGCACTCAGGGGCTCCAGCTCGCCAAAGCCAACCGTGCTCAGTGTAATGATGGACATATAAAAGGCATCGACCCAGGCGTAGCCTTCAATCAGCACATAGCCCAGAGCTCCACCTATAATAGAGGTAGCTAACAACCAGCAGGCAATCGACAGCTTCAGCACATTAGCTGGTATGCGATTAATTAATAGGAGCTGTCTGCGATTGACGTTCAACTTTTTCTTCAAATATATAGCTTTTGATCTCTCAGCAGTGCACCGGTTCCCGGGCGATCTGGCCAGGTGGCAAATCCTAAGCTGTCAAAGGTGACACCTTCTGCAGGGTCTTCTGCCAACAGCATGGCGCCATCGAAATCGGCTCGGTCTAACCAGTGCAACAACTGAGCATTCGCACTAATGCCAACACTGGATTCTGTCATACAACCCGCCATCACCTGAAGACCTAGCTGTCGCCCGCGATCTATCATCTTTTTGGCAGGCAACAACCCTCCTGATTTGGTGATCTTAATATTGATGCCATCGAATGCTTCGCTGCATCGACCGATGTCTTCCAGATTTTGACAACTCTCATCGGCAATGATCGGTAAATTTACCCGCTCTCTGAGCTTTCGGTGCCCATCATAGTCATTCGCAGCCAAAGGTTGTTCGACCATTTCTACACCCAGGGCGCTCAAGCTGGGGATAATATCAAGTGCTTCCTCAAACGACCAGCCGGTATTGGCATCAACCAGAAATGGGGCCTGAGTAGCTGCTCTTAAGGTCTCTATTGTTTCGAGATCGTTTGGGCCTCCGAGCTTGATCTTATATAGTGGCCAGGGATGCGTTTGCATTTTTGCCAGCATGCGATCGATGGTGTCTAACCCAATGGTATAACTAGTTGGAGGTCCCACGGAATCAGGGGCATCCCAAAGCGATTTAACAGATTGCCCGTTCAACTTACCGATATAATCGTGGGCAGCCACATCAAGTGCGCACCTGAGAAACGGGTGTAAGTCTTTCGCCATGATGTGCAATTCCTCAATATGCCTCAATTGGGTAGGCTGCCAGCTGGAAAGACGCGGGGCAAATTGTTTAAGTATATCCTGGCATGCTTCGCTCTCCAGGCCGTAGTAGCTGGTTAGTGGTGCCTCTCCAAGTCCGTATTGGCCTTCCTCGTCAATAATTTTGATGATGAGAGTAGGCTGGACTGTACGCATACCATGACTGGTGCCAAATGGCTCGGCCAACAATAAATTGAAGGGTAGAACAGATATCTTCATGTAGCGAACAATATATTTGTATAAATCGACTTTCATGACCGATGCTGCCATCGATCAAGGTTACTACCTGGCCGAGCTGAGGCAACACTACCACAGCTTTCGCAATCCATTCCTGGAATGGTTGTCTGCACTCGATTTAGACCAGCAAGGCAAGATTGATGTTTTTCGAAGATCACTATTAGCCTGGTACGAAGCTCGACTGCGCAGTCGAAATCCTTACACAGGCGATGTCGGCCTTTATCTACAAGTAGCCTCCATTCATTTCCTGGAAGGTTCCATCGATCCATCGGAGACAGATCGCTTGCTGGCTGCTGACGCTCCCGTTCAGGATCCACGAGATTTTATGCCTGCATCCATACAGCTAGATGATGCCCAGGCCGCTATGTATCAACAGATGGACAGCTGGCAATCTCCATGCAGAGATCTGCTTATGGCTTCTTATTATCATGGTATTGGAGACGGAAGTCTGGCGAATGCCTATGATCTGTCAGAGCGTGAGACCGCCAAAATGAGAAGATTGGCTTGTCTTCAGGCGGTTAGAGATTCTTGGACTTCCGCAGGTCTGCAGTCTGTACAATTCCAGGCGACTCCTCAGCAACAGCTTTTAATTGATGCTTATATGCGTGACGAGCTGGGCACAGAGTCGCGCTGGGAGCTAGATACACTGATGGCTAGTGAACCTGCTGTCAGGCATGCCATACAGATGCGGGAAGATTGGGCTAAAGCGATTCGGGTGCTGGGTAGAAAAGACACGCTTGGCATTTTGGAGAAGGAAGAGCTCGTCTTCCAGAAAGGCAAGAAAAAGGCCAAGGCGAAGGCCCTGAATTTGCCCAAATACAGGCTGCCAGCAGTGAGTCTGAATTTACAAAACATACTGATCGGGATCTTGTCTGTGGTACTGGCGGCCATGGTAGTCCAGACATTTGCAGGTGGCACTAAAACCAATAAGTTGTTTACTCGCCATTATCAGCCACTGGCAGCACCCAGAGATTTGACGCCATCAGATATGAATCAGCAGGAGTTGGTGGAAATACTAGCTCCCTATCGGCAAGAGCAGTTTCGGCAAGCATATGAAGATTTACTGCCTGCTGCAGAGGCATATGATGAGGCACCCCTTTACCTGGGGGTGATTGCCATCGAGTTGGAGCAACCACAAAGAGCCCTACAGTGGTTGAGAAAGGTAAGGCCAGATAATGAGTACTACGAAACAGCGAGTTGGTATCGGGTACTTGCCTATCTGCAAGCTGGTAGTTTGGCCGCAGCAGAGAGTGAAGCCATCGATATCGCAGGGCAAACAGGTCATCTTTTTGCCAATAACGCCAATCGCTTGCTGGAGGAGTTTTGAGACGCTCGCGTGTACACTAACTTCGCGCCTTGAAGTGGCATGAATACATAGACCAACGATTAACCGATCAAAAAGAAACAGGTAAGTGGAGAGCGTTGTCTGGCGTGTTGAATGGAGTTGATTTTTGCTCCAACGACTATCTCGGACTGGCCAACTCTGCAGAGGATTTGATTGTGCCGGCCAGAGGAAGCACAGGCTCCAGACTGATCAGTGGTGATCATAGTTTACTAGTTAGCTTGGAAAATCGATTAGCTAAAGCGTATCATTCAGAGTCGGCCCTGCTATTTCCATCGGGCTATATGGCCAACATGGGGCTGCTTTCTTGTTTGCCACAACGCACGCATACCATATTATACGATCGCCTGATCCACGCTAGCTTGAGAGATGGGATTAGACTATCAGGGGCCAGGGCATATGCTTTTGGTCATAATGATATGCGGGCATTAGAAAAGCGGCTGCATCGAGTTGATGGCCCCTGCTGGGTGGTGACCGAAAGCGTCTTTAGTATGGATGGAGACCAGGCACCTCTTCTGGAGATGGCAGGTCTCTGTCAGCGATTTGGTGCTGCGCTCATCGTAGATGAAGCCCATGCGCTTGGATGGTTAGGTCCTCAGGGAAGAGGACTTATTGCTGAGTACGGCCTGGAATCTAAAGTGGCTATTCGGGTGCTCACCTTCGGGAAAGGCCCCGGAGCCGAAGGCGCTGTGATCTTAGGGTCCGAAAAATTGCGTTCCTTCCTGGTCAATTTTAGTCGGCCGTTTATTTACTCTACAGCGCCGGGTCCTGCTTTCGTGCTCAAGCTGGAAAAGGCGCTGGACCGCTTGGCCGACGAAGGGCCCAATCGAGCTGAGATCCTGCGCGAAAGAATCCGCTACTTCAGGCAAGGTATCCCGGATAAATGGAAAGCTAATCTGGCAGCTACAGAAGGACCTATACAAATACTGCATTGCCCGGGAGCCAAACGGGTAATGGATTTGGAAACCCACCTGCGGAAGTACAAAATAGCCATACGGGCCATACGCCATCCCACTGTGGCCGAAGGCGCCGAAAGACTACGTATCTGTCTGCACACGCACAATACGAAAGAAGAAATTGACTTGCTGAACAGTGCACTAAGTGAGTATGGGGCGAGATAAAATTGCAATTACGGGTCTGGGCTTAGTGTCTCCTTGTGGTTTGGGTATCCATACACTCCTGGAGGATTATGGATTGGGTAGGCATAGGCTGGTCTACGACAAAGGGCTGGAGGCCTGGGTCGGTCGACTGCCTGAAGAGATCAACGATGAACTACGGGAATTGCAGAAGAAATATCCTCGAGTCGACCCTTCTGCTTGCTATGCCATACTGGCCGCGCAACGAGCTGTAGACGAGGCCTCCTGGCTGGACAGTTCCCCCGACTTTGGCATATTGATCGGCAGTAGTCGGGGGGCAACCACCCGCTGGGAAGCCGAGTACGAGCTCTGGTCAAAAGAAGATAGGTCGAGCCCCTTCGCATCACCAACTACTACACTGGGCAATATAAGCTCTTGGGTTGGTCAGGACCTTGGTCAAAGAGGATTTCGGTCATCTCATAGCATTACTTGTTCTACAGCGGCTCATGCTGTTGTGCAGGCAGCAGCCTGGCTGAAATCCGGTATGGCATCTCGCATGCTAGTAGGCGGAGCTGAGGCACCGCTCACTACATTTACGCTTGCCCAAATGAAGGCTCTTCGCATATACTGTAATGCTCCAGCTGAAACTTCAGACCGGCCTTGCCAACCATTGGCCAGAGATGAACATACCGGCATGGTGTTGGCCGAGGGAGCCGGTGTTTTGGCCTTGGAAACTGGGGGGGCTGATCGAGCATTAGCCTGGGTGTCTGGGCTCGGATACGCTCAGGAGAATCTGGGGAGTCCTACGAGTATTGATCCTGCTGGTGCTGGTATCAGCAAGGCGATGCGCATGGCCTTGAAGGATGCTGATTTAACGACCGTAGATGCAGTAGTGACGCATGCCCCTGGAACGCGAAAAGGCGATGCTGCCGAATGGTCGGCGCTTCAATCGGTATTTGAAGCCAAGATGCCCATTTTGGCCAATTCAAAGTGGATGCATGGGCACGGACTTGGCGCTTCTGCTGCCTGGAGTCTGGGTCTGGCCGTAGCTTGGTTGCGGTCGAAAACTTCTGTGCACCAGCTTCCTTACGACCATGTTGGATCAGCCATAGAGCAGGCCCCAAAAGTGCCAGAAACCATCATGATCAATGCTATGGGCTTTGGGGGTAATTGTGTAAGTATCATCTTAAACCGCAATAAATAGCTCTATCTTGTGACCATGGCCAAAAGCCCGGAATACTGGTGGGGAACCCTGATTGCTGGATTTCAGAATTTGTATCTGACAAATCGCTTTTTTGGGGCAGTTGGAGGCGTCTGTATTCTGGCGATCATTTCTTATTGGCTACCTGGGTTATCCTTTTTACCATGGCCAGGGCTGGTGTTGTTGATTGGATTTACCGGCTACGATATTTACCGGATATTCAACAAGCGCCTACGTATAAAAGCGTCTAGAAAGCTACCCAAAGTACTTTCACTTGGTGATACGAGTCGCATCGAACTAGAGATGGCAAACTTGTCTGAATTTGAGCTTCATGTCCGACTCATAGACGAGCTCCCGGTACAATTGCAGGTGCGAGACTTCTTCCTGGATTTTAAACTCAAGCCCAAAGGCAAAAAGCGCATGTCTTATGAGATAAGGCCCAGGGAGAGAGGCGCTTTTTTGTTCGGAAATATTCGCCTTTTTGTTGAAACATCCCTGCGCTTAGCACAAAGGCGAATTACCGTTGAAGCAGAGGCGGAGCTGCCCGTATATCCCAGCATCGTCAAAATGAAAGAGTACGAGCTGCAGGCGTTCAGCTATGTAAGTACGGGCGGGGTGAAGAAAATGAGGCGCCTGGGTAAGAGTTACGAATTTGATCAGATAAAGAACTACGTGGTCGGTGATGACTATCGCTCTATCAATTGGCGCGCAACGGGCCGGAGAGCAGAGCTGATGGTCAACCAATATGAAGATGAACGGGCACAGCAAATTTATTGCGTCATAGATAAGAGCAGATCTATGCTCATGCCCTTCAATGGACTTAGTTTGCTGGATCATGCGATCAATGCCTCCCTGGCGCTGAGCAATGTCGTTTTGCGCAAGCACGACCGGGCGGGCCTGATTACGTTCAGCGATAAGATCGGCTCAGTGATTAGAGCAGATAGCAAGACCACTCAATTGCAGCGTATTCTACAATCGCTCTATCGGGAAAAAGAGCGCGATACGGAGGCCAATTACGAATTGCTATACTATGCTTCCAGAGCCTTTGTGTCTGGTCGTTCTTTGCTGCTCTTGTTTTCCAATTTCGAAAGCGAGTATGCTCTGGATCGCGTCTTGCCCATCCTGAGGCGAATAAACCGCAATCACGTGCTGGTCGTCGTTTTGTTTGAGAATACCGAAATAAGCGATGCGCTCGACGCTAAGGTCAAAACGACTGAAGACGTCTACTTTCAGGCTACGGCTCGGCACTTCCTCTACCAAAAGGATATGCTGGCCCAAAAATTAAGGCAATACGGTATTCAGGCTATGCAAACTCGGCCTGAAAACCTGAGTCTGGAGACCATAAACAAGTATTTGGAACTCAAGAAGCGGGGACTCATCTAGTAGTTGAGCCGACAAAGCTAGATGGTAAGCGGGTTGTTTGCTGAACCAAGGCGAGTTCAAAGTCATATATTTGTGAACTTTAAAATTGTCTACTCATCTCACCGACATGCATATGCGATCTATTTTAACTGTGTTGATGCTGGGTACTTTCCTTAGCCTGACTGCACAGAACCCTTTCTCCTTACGCGGACCACAAGCGGTCTTGCCTTTAGAGTCTGATGCAGACTTATACATTCAAGAATACCAAGGCGTAACTGTTGATATGAACGAGTTGCGTAATCTACTGCGCCTTGCGCCTGTAGAGGAATTTGGCAATCGTTCTCAGATTAAGCTCAATATCCAATTACCCACTCCTGAAGGAGAGCTAATGGATTTTGAGGTTGTAGAAAGCTCGGTCTTTCATCCTGACCTCCAAGCACAACATCCCGACATTCGTTCTTATCGAATTTTTAGTGATAAAGGAGTAGGGCGTCTTGCTGTTTCACCACAAGGTGTCGTTGGTTTTTTATATGGCGAGGAAGGTAGGTATTTCATTACCAGAGCGGTTGATGGAAATGCCGTAGATCACCTAGCTTACTACGCACACGATATGGATTTTGAGGTGGCCTTGGGAGGCGGAGAACTCTCTTGTGGCTATGATGCGAGTGTTATCCAAGAGGAGGCATCTGCAGGTGGACACGAACACCAAGCTGCCGGATCTGCCCGTTCTTCTGCTGGTGTACTAGGTATGCGGGTATACGATATGGCCCTGGTGTGTACTGGCGAATTTGCTGAAAGTAAAGGCGGTACCATAAGTGGAGTTAACGCGGCTTTCAATGAAGCAGTGTCTGTAATGAATGTCGTTTATGAGAATGAGGTCGGTATGCGATTTCAGCTTATTGCAGACAACGATCTGCTGATCTTTCTCGACCCTGATGAAGATCCCTTTTTTGATGCTGATATAGGCGGAGCACTGCTAGGTCAGGTTGGTCCTGCGATTGCAGGCCAGGGTATCAGCTTATCAGCTTACGACATTGGGCATATATTCACCAGGGGATGCCAAGATGTTGGCGGTGTCGTAAGTGGTTTGGCTTGTACGGATAATGGAAAGTCTCGAGGAGTAACCTGTCACTCGAGTGGCAACGTAGCGGCTATTACCAATCGAATTATGACCCACGAGGTTGGTCATCAGTTTACAGCTGCACACACTTGGAATAATTGTCCAAACTCTCTACCGCAAAGGTCTAGTGGCTCTGCTTTTGAGCCAGGGTCTGGATCTACCATCATGAGCTACGCTGGCCTGTGTGGGGCACAGAATATCGTAGGAAGTAATGATAACTACTTCCACGTTCGTTCGCTTGAGCAAATGTTTAGTTGGAGTAGGATACAAACCCCTACTTGCCCCACCTTACTTGCGGAGACCAATAATGAGCCGGTGGTTACCATTGAAGAGGAAGATGGTTTCTTCATTCCTATATCTACGCCCTTCATATTGAGAGGCTCTGCTACGGACGCAGATGGCGATCCATTGACCTACTGTTGGGAGCAGTACGATCTTGGGCCTGTTGATAACTTGGGTGACCCTAGCTTAAATACTCCGCTGTTTCGCTCTTTCCCGCCGAGTAGTACCGGAGACGTTAGATATGTTCCTCGAAGAAATGCAGTAATCAACAATGTTAATCCGCTCGGGCAGTTTCTTCCAGACTATGGCCGTGATTTGACTTTCCGCCTAACGGCGCGCGACAATAATGATGATGTTGGTGCAGCTGTCTGGGAAACCTTGGAATTTGAAGTAGATGGAGACAGCGGTCCATTTTTAGTGGAAAGCCCTAACACAGGAGTCGAGAGCTGGGAAGCGGGTCAGGCTCACACTGTAAGCTGGGATGTAGCCAATACGAATCAGTTTCCAGTGAACTGTCAGATTGTAGATATTGCGCTATCGACAGACGGTGGCTTCACCTTCCCAACCTTACTCGCGGAGGGAGCTGCCAATAATGGGTCATTGGAAGTGCTGATACCACCAGGCATTTCTAGCAATTTTGCACGTGTTCGTGTGCTTGCAGCGGACAATATCTTTTATGATATGTCTAATGCAGATTTTAGTATTACAGCTCCATCTCAGGCTGGCTATGCGCTGGATTTCCCACAACCCTTCCAAATCGTATGCTTGCCAGATGATGCCGTGTTTGATATCAATACGACTTCAGTTTTGGGCTTTAGTGGGGATGTCTCTCTGGAAGTGATCAGTTCACTACCAGAAAATGCCGTGGCATCATTCTCATCTAGTACCATCGCTACCGGCGAAGGGAGTCAACTGACGATCGATTTTGGTGCAAGTGATTTTTCCGGAGTACTGGAGATTGTTGTTCAGGCTAGTGCAGAAGGTGCGCCTACGGTTACCCGCTCTTTGCTGGTTGATGTCACCAATAAT
>JBCBVN010000157.1:0-9659 GCA_039817625.1 Bacteroidota bacterium | reverse complement strand
TAGAAGGTACATGGTATGGTGAATGATAAATTTGGTGAAGTGATGGTTGATAAAGCTTTCTCAAAATCAAGCCTAAGAGACCAACCAGATATCGATTATATCAATGAGCTGGCTTTTTATTTGAGAGATGCTTTGTACCAATAATCTGTAGTTTTGAAACCATTTAGATGACTACTCCTATTCTAGGAGAGATATTTTATTACACCCATGATCCTAACTATTTCTACCAACCATCATCGCGCATCCGATTTAGGGTATCTTTTGCATAAGCATCCTGATAGACTGCAATCGGTTACTCTATCAGTGGGCAAGGCACATATTTTTTATCCAGAAAGTGGGGTAGATAGGACCACAGTTGCTTTGTTGCTGGATATCGATCCCATTGATCTGGTTAAAAATGCCCGAAAGCTGTCAGGCAAAGGATTTGCACTGGGACAGTATGTAAATGATCGCCCCTATGTAGCTTCTTCCTTCATGAGTGTTGCTTTGTCGAAAGCCTTCTCAACAGCTATGAATGGGCGTTGCGATACCATGCCTGATTTGGTCGATGAGGCTCTTCCCTTCGAAGTTCGCATCTATACACTGCCGGCCCCAAAAGGTGGGCAATCTCTGATAAAAGCACTATTTGAACCATTAGGCTACCGGGTACAACTAGACCGCTATTTGCTTGATGAGCAGTTTCCGGATTGGGGGCCTAGCAAATATTATACCCTGAGTTTGGCGAATAGCATTCCCTTAAAAGATTTGCTAAGTCACCTATATGTCCTTATGCCGGCGCTCGATAATGATAAACATTATTTCGTAAGCCAAAATGAAGTGGACAAACTCCTTCAAAGAGGAAAAGGATGGCTGGAAGGTCACCCCCAGAAGGAGCAGATAATTAGCCGTTATTTAATCAACTTGCGTTCATTGACCAATCAAGCACTTGCTAGGCTTAATGATCCAGTAGAGATAGACGAACAGGAGAATTTAAATCAAGAAGAAGTTGATCGTAAGCTCAGCTTACATCAACAAAGACTACAACGAGCTTTTGATGAGTTGAAAAAGTCTGGTGCCAAGCGTGTTATCGATCTTGGCTGTGGGGAAGGTAAGCTGATGAGGTTGTTGATTCGTGACAAGCAGTTTGAAAAAATTGTGGGTATGGATGTGTCTTATACAGAGTTGCTGAAGTGCAAGGAGAGACTTCACTGGGACGATATGGCTCCCCGACTAAGGGAGCGCTTAGATCTATTTCAAGGTTCTCTGATGTACAGAGACGAGCGTTTGTCTGGTTACGATGCAGCAGCAGTAGTAGAAGTGATTGAACATCTGGACGAGAATCGCCTGCAAGCCTTCGAAAGGGTATTGTTTGAGATGGCACGACCTAAGACCATTGTCTTAACCACCCCAAATAGTGAATACAATGCCAAATATGAGCAGCTGCATGCGGGTAGTATGAGGCATGATGATCACCGATTTGAATGGAATAGAAAACAGTTTTGGGAATGGGCTAATGCCGTTGCAGAACGCAATAGCTACATCGTCGAAATAACAGGAGTTGGAGAGTCTGACGAACAGTTTGGTTCACCCTCACAAATAGCTGTCTTCAAGTATGGAAATTAATGTACCTGAACTGTCTCTTGTCTTATTAATCGGAGTTTCTGGCTCAGGCAAAAGCACCTTTGCCAGGAAGTATTTTAATCAGTACGAGGTCGTATCGTCAGATGTGTGTCGGGGGGTAGTTGCCAATGATGAGAATGATTTGGCTGCCACAAATGATGCTTTTGAGCTGCTCAATTTTATTGTGGCCAAGCGCCTTGAAAAAGGACTGCTGACCGTAGTTGACGCAACCAATGTACAGTCGGAGTCGAGAAAGAAACTGATTGCCTTAGCCAGAGCGCATCATGCACTTCCAGCGGCTATCGTACTAGACTTACCATTGCCTGTTTGTCTGGAGCGCAATAGGCAAAGAGAAGATCGAAGCTTTGGTGACCATGTGATCAGGCAGCAAAAACAACAGCTTAAAAGATCCATGAAAGGGCTGAAGCGAGAAGGCTTTAGAAGGATTCAGATCTTGAAATCCGAAGGCGAGGTAGCTTCTGTAAGCGGGATCAAGCGCGAGAAACTATACAATGATAAAAAGGAACTGCGAGGACCTTTCGATATTATCGGTGATATACATGGCTGCTATGATGAATTGCTTGAATTATTGAAGAAACTCGGATACGCTGTAAACAATGTTCCAGAGGTTAAGGGCAATTATGGAATAGCTGTAATCCCTCCAGCAGGTCGACAAGCTGTTTTCTTAGGAGACTTGGTTGATCGCGGCCCCAATTCTCCTGCAGTTTTAAAACTGGTTATGAGCATGGTAAATGCTGGTACAGCATTATGTGTTCCGGGCAATCACGACATCAAACTCCAAAAAAAACTCAACGGCAAAAATGTTCAGTTGAAGCACGGCCTTGCAGAGACTGTAGAGCAGCTTGCTTTAGAGACCTCAGAGTTTAAAAAGGAAGTCAGGGAGTTCTTATACAGCTTAATTAGCCACTACGTTCTGGATGGTGGTAAACTCGTAGTCGCTCATGCCGGTCTCAAAGAAGATATGCAAGGTCGTGGCTCTGGAGCCGTCCGTGCTTTTTGCCTGTATGGTGAAACCTCTGGGGAGATTGATGAATTTGGATTACCCGTCCGGCACGATTGGGCTGCCGAATATAGAGGACGCGCAAAAGTTATCTATGGTCATACCCCTGTACCCGAAGCAGAGTGGTTGAATAAAACCATTGATATAGATACAGGCTGTGTATTTGGAGGCAAGCTTACTGCACTCAGATACCCGGAAGAGGAACTCGTTTCTGTGTCCGCCCAAAAGACCTATTGCGAACCTGTTAGACCCCTCGCAACTGCCGAAGACCACCTGCTGAGTCAACAGCAGAAATACGATGATCTACTAGACATACAGGATGTAATCGGTAAGCGCATCATTCAAACTCGACTCAGAAATAATTTAACTATCCGAGAAGAGAACTCAATCGCTGCTTTGGAGGTAATGAGTCGATTTGCGGTTAATCCTAAATGGCTGATATATCTGCCACCGACAATGTCACCTTGTGAGACCAGTGATCTGCCTGAATTTTTGGAACATCCCAAACAAGCCATTAACTATTACAGAAAGCGCAAGGTCGATAAAGTCGTTTGCGAAGAAAAGCATATGGGCTCTCGTGTGGTATTGGTCGTTGGTCAAGATGAAGAGGCAATACGTCAAAGGTTTGGTATCGAAAATGAAGGCGTAGGTATATGTTATACGAGAACCGGGCGCAATTTTTTCAATGATGAAAGTTTATCCCAGGTATTTTTGAATCGGGTGAGGCAAGCTTTGAGTCAAAGCGGATTTTGGCAAAAATTTCAAACGGATTGGGTCTGTCTGGATGCAGAGCTCATGCCTTGGTCAGCTAAAGCACAGTCTTTGCTCCAGGGGCAGTATGCAGCCGTGGGGACCTCTGCTAGCCATTCACTTGCTGGTGCCACTGAATTACTTCGAGCTGCATCAAAACGCAACATCGATGGCGTTGAAGATTTGCTGGCTAAGTTTTCACATAAACAGCAGGCCGTAAGCCTATTTACAGATGCATATCGAAACTACTGCTGGCCAGTATCCAGGGTAGAAGACTATAAGTTAGCACCCTTTCATATACTGGCAACCGAAGGTAAAGTACACGTCGATAGAGATCATGAATGGCATATGGAGAATATTAAAGCCATATGCAATGTCGATCCTGAAATGTTTAGGGCAACACCCTATAAGATAGTGGATACAAAAGCCCCGGAGAGTATTGCTGATGCCACAAGCTGGTGGCTGCAGCTAACGGCTGAAGGCGGTGAAGGCATGGTTGTAAAACCACTTGATTTCCTGAGTTATGGGCGAGAAGGCCTACTACAACCCGCTGTAAAATGCAGAGGGAAAGAGTACTTGCGCATCATATATGGTCCAGAGTATGATCTCCCGAAAAACTTGGATAGGCTCAAAACCCGAGGACTTTCGCGCAAGCGCTCACTGGCCATTCGCGAGTTTGCTTTGGGAATTGAAGCTTTAGAGCGATTTGTGAATCAGGAGCCGCTTCGTCGTATTCACGAGAGTGTGTTTGGTGTATTGGCTTTAGAAAGTGAAGAGGTAGATCCGAGGCTTTAGTCCCGGCAAAACACTCGCCTCTGAAAGTCTACTCCTCCCCATACCTACCATCTTTGACCATGGGCAACAATTCCAGTTCGCTGACCTCCAGCTGCGGGAAGTCAAAATCGAGGGTGACGCGGCCGCGCAGCAAGTAGATGCCTGGCCCGCGTATGGGCGTATGCTGAAGAACATCTGGAAAGTGGACGCTGTCAAAGAAGCGGCCGCTGCGATCTACCCAGGTGCCAAACTGCATAGGCCGCCCTTTGCGCGTGCGCAGACTCTTCGCGCAGACGTAGTAACCGACAATTTCGACCATCTGCCCGGCGCGCTCACTGAGATCTTCAGCCATCAGGCAGTGGGCATAGCGCTCGGGATCACGCAATAAGACAAAGGGAGAAACCAGGGTGAAACCGAGCAACTCCAGCTCATCGAAAGACTGATCCAGCGGATGGTCGGGTAGGGCAGGCAGTTCGAAGCTGGGCTCTGTCGATGGGAAAAGATCCGCCTGGTTGTCGCAGCTCGCGGCATGACTACCGATCCATGCATTTTTGGCCCACATCAGACCGTACTTGTTGCGTCCGGTAAAGCGCAGGGCGCCAATGCGAATCAATAGATCGCACTGCGTATTGGGCAGGTGCACGCGTTCGAGAAAATCGACTAGGTCGCGGAAAGGGCCTCCCATATTTCGCTCGGCAACCAGCCGCCGGGCGTATTCCTGCTCGAAGCCGAGTATATGGCCGAAACCAACATAGATGTCCGTACCGTCCAGGGTAGTCGCCAATTCGCTGTGATTGACACAAGGAGCATGCAGCTGCGCACCTTGCATGCGGGCTTCGTGAAAGTAGTGCTCAGCTCGATAGAATCCTCCACCGTTGTTGATCACCGCTACGATGAACTCGTGCGGGAAGTGCGTTTTGAGGTACAGACTCTGAAACGATTCGACGGCAAAGGAAGCCGAGTGCGCCTTGCAGAAACTATAGCCCGCAAAGCTTTCCATTTGTCGCCAGACCTCCTGGGCCAACTCATCGCTATAGCCCCGCTTGCGGCAGTTGTCGAAGTACTTGTCTTTGAGTTTTTCGAAGGCGTCTCCCTTGGCCTTTTTACCCGACATAAGGCGACGCAGCACATCGCTTTCTCCCAGCCCCAGCCCGGCAAAATGATGGGCTATACGCAGTACATCTTCCTGGTAGACCATGACTCCGTAAGTGTCGCCCAGCTCCTGTTCGAAAATGGGGTGGGGATACTCAAAACTGTGTGGCGCATGCGAGCGACTGATGTATTCCCGCATCATACCCGACCGAGAGACACCCGGCCTGATGATAGAACTGGCCGCAACCAGTCCCGGATAGGTTTCGCACCTCAGCTTGGTCAGTAGCCCTCGCATGGCCGGGCTTTCGATATAAAAGCAACCTATACATTGGGCTGATCGCAAGCGTTCGATCACCGCAGGATCACGCGTGATTTTGTCGAGATCATGTACATCTACAGCTAATCCGCGCTGCTTTTTGACCAATTCTACAGCTTCTTTAATATGTCCCAGCCCACGCTGACTGAGGATGTCAAACTTGTGAAACCCCAGGTCTTCAGCATGGTACATATCCATATGTACGATGGGAAATCCCTTGGGCATCGCCTGTAAAGCCGTGTGGTAGCAGAGCGGCCGTTCGCTGATGAGTACGCCGCCAGCATGTATATTCAAATGACTCGGAAAGTGCTGTATGCGCAGGGCGTATTTAAAGACTTCGCTGGCCAGTTCGTGCTGAGCTTCGAAGTCTTCGGGGCGGGCTGCCATCAGGTCTATTTCGCCCTTGGGCAGTCCAAAAACTTTACCCAGTTCGCGGATGCACGCCCGCAATTGAAAAGTGCTGTAGGTCGCAATGAGCCCCACATATTCGCTGCCGTACCGCTTAAACAGATAGTCGAGCACCTCATCGCGCTCGCGCCAGGAAAAATCAATGTCAAAGTCGGGAGGTGACGAGCGGAACTCATTGATAAAACGCTCAAAGTAGAGGTCCAGCGCCAGCGGATCGACGTCGGTGATGCGCAGAGCATAAGCCACCAGAGAGTTGGCTCCACTTCCACGGCCTACATAGTGAAAACCGGCCTCATGCGCATAGCGAATCAGGTCCCAGGTGATGAGGTAGTACGGACAAAACCCCTGCTGCTTAATGACCGTCAGCTCGCGCTCCAACCGCTCCTGTACCTGTGGGCCAGCTTGTTTGCCATAGCGCGCGCGGCAGCCCGACTCGGCCAGCTTTTTGAGCAGCGCAAAGTCGTCTTCGGCACTTCCACTGAAGTGCTTGCGATTGTTTTGCTTCCCTGCGGGTAGCGCTATGGCCGATCGCGCCAATAGGCGTTGGGCATTTTTTAGCAAAAAGGGATAGGTGGAGTAGGACTTCCGCAGGTCGCCGCTTTCCACAAAGAAATCGCTAGGTCGCGCGCAATCATCCACATCGATCTTGCTGATGAGTGTATTTTGATCTATAGCCCGCAATACGCGGTGTGTTTCATAATCCTCCTGATCCGAAAGGAAACTCACAGGCTGATAGGCCACCAGCTTATTGCGGTGTGCGAGTAAGCCCGAGCTGCGCAGCCGACTGGCATCTTCAGCTCGTATCCCCAGATATTCGTTGGGCCTGAAGTGCTCTATGGCTTTCGGCCGTTTGCGATATATGATAGACGCATGCCGCATAGGCGGAGGAACGGCTGGCAGTGGCCGACCGCCGAGCGAATGGCGACTGAGTAGCTCGGTCAGTTCCCGAAATCCCTCGTCATTGTGAGCTATCCCATAGTAAAGCGGTCGGTAATCGGGCGTGCGAAAATCTATACCCAAAATGGGCTGTATGCCCGCCTGACGGCAGCGCATGACAAACTCGCCTACGCAAGACACATTGTTGATGTCGGCGAGTACCAGTCTGCTCAATCCGCGTTTCTGAGCCTCTAAAACGAGCTTTTCGGGCGAAAGCAGACCAAATCGCAAAGAGAAGTAGGTCTGGGCGATATACATGACTAATATCTCTTCCCTTTCTCCACTCGATAAAATCCATACTTGTTCCATTCGCTGCCCGTTAAGGCAGTCGCTCGCGTAGTTTTTCTCATTGTATTTGCAACTCTGGGTTGGTTTTAGCCCAACGGACCAAAGCCAAGTAAAATCAAATTATACTGACGTAGCGAGCAGGGATGACTGGCAGCACTAGTAGAAGGCTGTGTGCCTCAGGCTCTACTGCAAAGATATATGGTAGAATAGTTTAATGCAACAAAATGTTTGAAATTAACACTGCTTTTTAAACTTCCAAAAGAATCAAAGGTCACAAATGCTATGGATTCATCGATTAAGGACGATTTCTAATGCTCCAACAAGCGCTAGGCTAGCGGATGATCAGGACTCAATTCCAGTAGGTCCCACAAGTTTCCATACAGGTCTTTAAAAACAGCAACAGTGCCGTAATCGGCTTCCTTGGGTTCTCGCACAAATTCTATGCCTTCGGCCATCATAGCTCTATAGTCGCGCCAGAAGTCATCAGTTCTGAGAAACAGGAATACGCGCCCACCAGACTGATTGCCAATAAAAGACTGCTGTTCCGGATTCGATCCCCGGGCCAGTAAAAGAGTCGTTCCATCTGAATTGGGAGGTGCAACGACGACCCATCGCTTGTCCTGCTCTGCTTGATAGGTGTCTTCTATCAGCTTGAAGTGCAGCTTATTCGTGTAGAAATCAATAGCTTCGTCGTAATCTTTTACGACCAATGCGATGTGAATTATGGATTGTTTCATCAGATATGCTGCATTTCGTCCGGCTTGAGCAAACCTAGTACACATAAAGATAGTTTGTCAAGTATCCCTGATCGCACTAAATCCACCCAACACTATGAGTTATTTCAATTTTAATCATCTTAAAGGAGACTTCACAGGTGGATTGGTTGCTGGCGTAGTTGCCTTGCCGCTCGCCCTGGCTTTTGGTGTGCAGTCGGGTATGGGCGCAACAGCAGGTCTATACGGTGCGATTGCCGTCGGAATCTTCGCCGCCTTATTTGGTGGCACAGAGACACAAGCAAGTGGCCCTACCGGACCGATGACCGTAGTCTCCGCAGCCCTGGTGGCAGGAGCCATCGAGCTGACCGGGAGTTTAGAAGCAGGCATGAGCATCATCTTGCTGGCCTTTATCATGGGCGGGTTATTCCAGATCATTTTCGGTTTCCTGAACATTGCAGGCTATGTCAAGTACTTCCCCTATCCAGTTGTATCGGGCTTTATGAGTGGGGTGGGCTTGATTATCGTACTGTTGCAATTATTCCCCTTTGCCGGACTTGGTTCTCCAAAGTCGACCATCGCCGTTTTGCAAGATTTGCCGCGTCTATTCGCAGAAGCCAATGTGCAGGCGATATTGTTAGGAGGCATTACCATAGCGGTTTATTTCCTGTTCCCAAAGATCACTAAAGCCATTCCCAGTGCACTGGTCGCCTTGATCACCGCTACACTGATTGCCTATTTCGGTGAAATGGATGTACCGGTTATCGGTGAGATTCCCTCGGGTCTTCCCTCTGTCATCATCCCCGACTTCGCTGCACTGACCGGAGAGGCCTTCCCCATCATTTTGGAGTACGGTATTGTACTGGCCGTATTGGGGAGTATCGACTCTTTGCTCACGTCTGTCATCGCCGACAATATGACAAAGACCAAGCACGACAGCAACCGAGAGCTCATCGGCCAAGGCATTGGCAATATGTTGGCTGGTTTTATAGGTGGTATTCCAGGGGCAGGTGCCACAAAAGGAACGGTCGTTAATATCAATGCCGGTGGAAAGACACGACTTTCAGGCACCATTCATGGACTGTTCCTGTTGGCAGTACTGCTGGGACTGGGCCAGCTGGCAGCCCACATTCCGCTATCCGTACTGGCCGGACTGCTGATCCCCATCGGATTTAAAATTATTGATTTCAAAGGCTTAAAGCATCTGGCTGCTGTGCCCAGAGCAGATGCCGTAGTACTCATTATCGTTTTGCTGATTACTACATTTGGCAGTCTGATTCAGGCGGTAGGCATTGGTGTGGCTCTGGCTTCCTTGCTGTTCATGAAAAAAGCGGGAGACCTGGGCGAGCAAGGATTACAGGCTCGTTCTCTCGATGAACTCGAAGACTTCAAGCCATGGCAAGATGAGCAAGAATTCTACAATGCCTACAAGGATAAAGTCATCATCAAGCACATCGAAGGCCCACTCTTCTTCGGCTTCACGTCCTACTTTAAGGATGAGGTCAAGCGGCTGACGAATGACCTGAAGGCCATTATTATCCGCATGGAGCGGGTTCCATACATGGACCAATCTGGCCTGTATGCATTAGAAGATGTCATTCTCGATCTGGAAAAGGAAGGTGTCGAAGTCATATTTACCGGCTTGCAAGGCCAGCCCCGGGCCATGATGGAAAAAATCGATATCATACCAGACCTCGTCCCGGTTGAAGATATCTTCGACAACTGCGAAGATGCGTTTGTGTATCTGAGAGGGAAATTGGAG
>JBCBVN010000156.1:0-9660 GCA_039817625.1 Bacteroidota bacterium | reverse complement strand
AGTTATTGCACAATATTTCTACCCGCCTGCCATCTGCGTCTGTTTCACGCTTGATGGCTCCTTCAATTTCATCGTCAAAACTGGGCCAACCACAGCCACTGCTGAATTTGTCCTTGCTATCATATAGTGGAGCTTCGCATCTGCGGCAAACGAAGGTGCCGTCCAACTTGAAGTTGTTGTACTCTCCGGTAAAAGGCATTTCAGTGCCTTTGTGCACGATGATTCGCTCCTCTTCTTTGGTAAGGGGATTCCAATCCTGAACGGGTTTTGCCCTCATAAGAATTTACTCATTTTTCTACTTTAGTAAACAAGTTAGCGGCGCTTTGTTTTGTACTTCCGCAGGTCGGAAGCCATTCATAAACTCCCGTCTGAATTCAGCCTGTGCTTTATAGAGGTAGCACACTTTGTACAGCACATAAGATATATAGGCTTCAGCGATGTGACTACCTGCGTAAGTCTAAGAAAATCAATTACTTAATGGTCTGGCATACGAATGAGCAGGAGTTGATCGATAGGGCCATAGATTGTCGGGTTTGCCAACAGGAGTTGCCGCTTGGTCCGAAGCCTATTTTTCGATTGCACCCTCATACTAAAATTGCACTACTTAGCCAGGCTCCAGGTCGAATCGCGCATCAGTCAGGCACGCCATGGGATGATCCTGGGGGCAAGCGACTTCGGGAGTGGTTGGCAGTTTCGGAAGAGGTTTTTTTCCGGGCAGAAAATTTTGCTGTTCTCCCGCTTGGTTTGTGTTATCCAGGAAAAGGTAAGGGGGGAGACAAACCACCCAGAAAAGAGTGTGCACCGCTATGGCAAAAGGCACTTTTGGGTTTGATGCCAGACCTAAAACTGCGCGTGCTCATAGGTGGGCATGCCATGCGATATCATTTGGGTAGAAACTATCCTGGTTCCGTTTCAAAGACGATAAAAAGCTGGGAAAAACTGGCTGTTCAAGGCTACTGGCCACTTCCTCACCCAAGTCCCAGAAACCGCGCATGGCTTGATAAAATGCCCTTTTTTGAACGAGATATTCTGCCTGCGTTGCAGCGACATATCGGACAGCTTCTACAAGACCCTGTATGAATTTTGTTAGTCTTGGTAAATAAGTCATTGCCTAAGCGTATATTTGCCAAATAGAGCAACAGCCAACGCTAATTGGCGCAGTTTTGATTAGGCGACTTAAGCATACCTAGAGATACCACACCAAAATTTATAACTCAGCCCTAGCTAGTTGTTTATTTCTTCCCCAAGGTGTCTGGTTGTTTTCCCCTTCTTCGCCATCGTTATCATCACTGCTCCTAGCTGAAAAGCTAAGGTTCTATATTCTGCTTTCTTGAGGTGATTCCAAGTAGTTGTGTGCTTGGTAATTATTTCAAGCTCAGCAGCATGACATGAAATATTGCCATTACATCAACTGATTTATCGTAATCTCATATGAACAGATCTTTACTAAACTTACCTCTGGCTTTCGCTCTGCTCTGGTTCGGCACTTTGTCTGCCCAATATGTGCAAGACGCCAGCATAGGTATTGCTGATTATGTAGACATCAGCAGCACAGGAACCCTCCTCGGGGCGGGCGATGAAGATGAATATCAGGCCGTCCTTCCTTTCGATTTTACTTATTACGGAACTACTTACACGGTCGGAACCAACTTCACGGTTGCCGACAATGGTGTTATTGTCCTGGATGACGATAATGCTAATGTATCTGTTGTAAATGATCCGCTGCCTTCTACCGATTTTGGTGATGCCATCTGTGTAATGTGGGAAGACCTGGATGCTGATCCAGGAGTTATAGCAGATGCAGGTATTTACACCGAGGTTCTCGGTAGTGCGCCGACCCGCACCTGGGTCATTCAGTGGAACATGACCAACTATTTTGCAGATACCGATGCCAGCGATGTAATCACCGTACAAGCACAACTGCTGGAAAGCTCGAATCAGATTAAGCTGCTCTATCCGGATGTAGACGCCGATCCCAACGACGACGATACGAATGCACAATCTGCGACCACCGGAATTCAGGGTGGCGGCGGTCAGGCCTCCCAGTACACCTTCAACCAGTTTATCGCAAGTGGTACTGGTGTCTTGTTCGACGATCCAAGTGATGATGTTGATATCCTACCTCCAGGCGTTGAAGAGGTCAATCTGGCGGCAATTACGAACACAAACATCACACTGAATGATGCCTGCCAGGCAGTAGTTATCGTGGAGATGCTACTCACTGGAGATTTTGATGTTGATGACAACGGTATGGCCCCTGCTCCTGGTGCTTTCTCCATTGTCGTTCAGGATGATAATCCAGATAATGGCCCAATCATTGATGGTTGTGGAAACTGGCAATGGACGATCACTGCAGATCCTGAAATGGTGGTTGGTTTCGTTTCTGCCTGGGGAAATATTGCAGCAGAAGATAAGACCAGCCCTGAGCTGGATGAAGAATTGGTGGCACCTGAGCCGCTTTATTGTGAAGACATCGACGATATTGACATTAGCCTTCTCCCAGGAAATGTCTCTCGCTGCTGGATACAATCAGGAGACAATGGCCAAACGATCAATAGCTCTATGAATCCGCAACTGCGCGATCGTCTTTTGGCCGGAGGCGGGATTCCCAATTTTACAGACAATTGTTCTAATGTTGAGATCTGTGTAACTGATGTGGTTCTGAACAACGGTCCTTGTAATGACGTCGTTTTGTCTCGCACGTTCACCGCTCGCGACGGACTGAATTGTACGGCAGAGGTCGGAGAAGAGAATCCACCTGCAGTATATACTTATGACATCACCTTCACTCGTCCAAGCATTCAGGATGTAGTCGGTGTACCTACTCAAGCCATCTTTGAGTGCGATGAAGACTTTGAATTACTGTCTTCGGCCAACCAGTTTGGAGACATCAATCCTGCTCCACGCGATACGGATTTCCCTTTCTTCAATGGCCCTGACGGACCAATCTTCCTCGACAATAACTTCTGCAATATTGGCGCCACTTTTGAAGATGCACCCAGGATTCAGACTTGTCCGCAGACCTACAAGTTCGTCCGGACATTTACGGTAATCGACTGGTGCCAGCCTGAAATTGTGGAGACTTACACGCAATTAGTGAAAGTAGGGGACTTCGAGGCGCCGAACATTACCGCTCCTTCCCAGGATCTCAATTTTGATGGAGTCCCTGATCCGCTGCCATTAACTTATTCTACAACGAACTTCGATTGCTCGGCCAATTTCATTGTTCCTGCTGGAGATGCTACAGATAATTGTGACGGCAACCCGTCGGTGACTGTATTTGTATTGCCCAACGGTCAGACTGATGTTGCAGCTCTTGGACCATTCTTTGTTGGAGAAGGGGCATTTGAAATCCCTGAGGGTAGCCATATCATGCGTTACATCGCAGAGGATGCTTGTGAAAATGCAGACACACTAGACATACCCATTTTAATTGAGGATGGCACTGAACCAGTAGCCATTTGCGAGGATGGATTAGACATCAGCCTGGGTGGTGCTGGTAATGCACTGATTCTGCCTGAAGATATTGATAAGAATTCAAGAGACGAGTGCTCAGAAGTAACCTTGTTGATCGCCTTTGTCGGTGAAGACAACCAGCCTATACCTGCCAGCCAAACACCCGGAGGTGACCAGGGCGGCTGGCGTGAAAGTCTGATTTTGGATTGTTCCCTCTTAGACGGCGATCCAACAACTCCAGATTTTGTAGCTATTGGTTTGCAAGTTACTGATGAGTCGGGCAATTCCAACACTTGCTGGTTGGATGTATTGGTAGAAGACAAGCTTGCTCCTACTTGTATCCCTCCTGGACCGGAAACATTCTTGTGCAATGATCCGGATCTGTTGACCTTACCACAAGACCTAAATATTGCTTTTGCCAGTGATCCTGTAGGTGTAGGTGCTCAAATGGATGCTTTATTTGGTGAAGCCAATGGCCTCGACAATTGCGAGATTGCATCTATAGACCAAGCCGTTCAGGATACGAGAAACTCTTGCGGGGTAGGTTCCATCATCAGAACTTTCTCTGTAATGGACGGTGAAGCATTGACCTCTCAGAATACCTGCCTACAGTTTGTAAACGTGTTAGGTATTCACGATTACTCCATCCGCTTCCCTGCGGATGAGGGAAGCGAGGAGTGTATCGAGCCAGACTATGACGGTGTTACATTCGAAGAGCGCGGTTGTGATCTTATTACGACCACTACCGATATAGATACTTTCCTGGCTACGGCTGATGAATGCTACAAGCTCCGCATCACTTATGAGGTGCTTAACTGGTGTGAGTACAGCACAGAGGCCAACCCGTACAATGTTCCTCGCGACGCAGATGATGACAACATTTTGGAAGAGCCTACCTGGTTGCACATCATCCCGGAAGCGCTTAATACACTCTCTGACGATATTGCATATCTGGACCGCGATGGCAACCGCTTCAACGGCTTTATTGCACCGCTGGATGACGATAATCCAGGTGGACTAGTTCCTGGTTCAAGTACTCAGCCGTATGGGACTGATGAAGCCCGGGGCGCTTTCTTGTACCGACAGTTTATCAAGGTATACGATGATGTGGCTCCAGAATTAACTGTTGTTCAGCCCGAACCTTTTGGTGATGATGATGGGGACTGCGTGGAAGATGTCGTGTTGAACTTCAACATCAACGATGACTGTACGGCTGCTATCAACTACGACGCTTTTGTACAGCTCGATGCTTTCTTCGGCGATGTAAATGGCGACGGCGAGTTAAATGCTGTTGACTTTATTCCCTCTTCTAACCTGGTCAATGGCGAGGTAACCAACAATCTCGATGGCTCTTTCACCATCAATCTGGCCAGCTTGCCGCTTGGTCGCCATGCTGTTCGTATACGTGCTACTGATGGCTGTGGAAACATGTCTATCGAACTGATCATCTTTGAGGTGTTCGATGATAAAGCACCCACACCAGTTTGCATCAACGGTCTGACGGTTACCCTGATGCCAGATGGCAACGGAGGTGGAATGGCAGCCGTTTGGGCAAATGAATATGTAGTGAGTGGTCAGCAAGACTGTACAGCACCTGTTCAGTATGCCATCTACAGAGACAGCGAAGCTGCTGATCCGGACTTCGAAGGTCCAAATCCTGTTGATACGGGACTGATCGCAACTTGTGATGACGACGCCACCCTGATCGTCCGCATTTACGCCATCGACGGATTAGGTAACAGCGACTACTGTCAGACTACGCTTTCTGTTCAGCCTACTAACGCTGAAATATGTGGACCCGATGAGGCCGTTGGCTCTATTCAGGGTACGATTTTAACACCTGGTGCAGAAGCCGTTTCGGGTGTTGAGGTAAGCATTTCTGGTGGGATTGACGACCTGGTGGTAACCAATAATCAGGGCAGTTACGTCATCAATGAGCTTCCGCTAGGAGAGGATTACACCTTAGTGCCTACGTCGGAAGATTACAGCTACCACAATTACGATATATCTACCCTTGACCTGGTGTTCATTACCCAGCACATTTTGGGTATCAACCAATTCTCGTCGCCTTATCAGTATCTGGCGGCTGATGCGGACAACAATCAGGATATCTCCATTACTGATATTGTTACCATCCGCAGATTCATTCTGGGATTAGATGCCGAGTATCCAAATAATTCGGCCTGGCGTTTCGTCGATGCCGATTTCATTTTCCCAAATCAGTCGAACCCCTGGGCTACTTCCTTCCCAGAGGTTTATAATGTCAACAACCTACCTGGTGACATCTTCGGAGCTGACTTCATTGCCATTATGATTGGTAATGTCCAGGGAGGATATACCGGAGGACTGACTAGCGGAGAAAACCAGGCCCAGGCACGCTCACGCTACGCCTTATCGACAAATGAAGCGGAGCTTCAGGCTGGTGAGACGCATACCATTCACCTAAGTGCAGGAGACTACGAGGAGATGGTTGGATTCCAGGGCACTCTGGAGCTTGGCGAGTCTCTGGAACTACTGGACATCAGCTATGGCGCTTTGAATGCAGGCAACATCAATCTCAATCTGCTCGATCGCAATCAGCTTCCTATGAGCTTCCATAGCCTTGGAGGTTTGATGGAAGGCGAGTTGTTGATGAGTCTGACTGTTCGTGCACGTGAAGATGTGGTACTTTCCGATCAACTTCAGATTGGAAATTTTGCCGTTCGCGCTGAAGCCTACGATCGCGACGGAACCATCAATGGACTGGGACTTGACTTTGGCACAGAGGTTGTTGAAGCAGATATTTTCCAGCTATACCAGAATACGCCAAATCCGGTAAGTGAGCGCACAAGCATTCGCTGGAATCAGGTTGAGGCAGGCCCTGCTAGGCTTGAAATCCGCGATATCTCCGGCCGCACAGTCGCTAATTACCAGTTAGAGGGCATCTCTGGACTAAATCGTATGGAGTTAGACGTGGCCAACTTGCCTGCTGGTGTATTGACATACACCCTGGTTAGTGGCAAAGAAACGGCAACTAAATCAATGGTTGTCACCAGATAAGGTATAGGTAGCGCTTGGACCAATTGGTTTAAAAAAAGCGCTACCTTTACCCAGCTTTGAGGCGGCTGCACTTTGTTGTCGCTTAATGACATAATCCCGTGAATATGAGCAAACTGCTACTCCGCAGTCTGGGAATTTTGCCTTTGTTGTTAGCCCTGCCGATGCAGGCTCAGATAACTACTTTCTACTTAGCCGAAACCGATGCTTCACACGGAGAGGTAGTAGACATCTCTTTGTCGGTGGCTGAATTCAAGGCTGTTGCTGCGGCTCAGCTTTCTATCAGTTGGAATCCTGAACAGTTAGAGTTTTTAGAGGTCAACGATCTGGCACTCGGCGCTACCCAAGATGGAAATTTCAACTTGCGCAGGTCGGATGCTGGAATTCTGGCCTACTCATTCATCGATCCTACTTTAGTTGGTTACGAACTTCAAGACGCTACCAGTCTCTACAATCTGAGGTTCAAGGTACTGGCCAGGGCCGGTGAAACCGTACAAATTGAATTCAGTGAAAACCCAACTCGCTGCGTCGTCGGAAACCCTCAGGGTACGGAAAAGGCAGCTCAATTTGTTGGTGGTCGGATTCGGGTAGTCGATGGCGGCTTGAACAATCCACCTGCGGAAGTCCAATTACAGATACAACCCAACCCGTTTAGCCAACGTGCGCAAGTCGTGATCGATATGCCAGAGGCTATGGGGGTTGATTTGAATATTTACGACCTTGAAGGTCGATTAGTGCATAGTAAAACTTTAGATCTGGATTCAGGTCGTAACCAAGTGCTTGTAGAGGCTACCGATTTGCCTGCTGCGGGTACTTATCTTGTGGAAATAAGCGGAGAGTCCCTACGCTTAAACCGCAAGTTTGTTTTTTCCGGGCGTAGGTAAGTCCGATTCCCACCTTTCCCCTTTCATTTTACATCCCAATTAGATCATTTTCCCAAATCCCGATTACTCCCATGAAAGGTCTTTTACACTCACTTGTAGGCTTGTTATGCCTGCTCGTTTCTTCAAATCTACTCGCCCAGCCCATTTTTACTATTGAAAGCGAGGATGCTGCGGCTGGAACAGAAGTCTGCCTGGATATAACTGGCGATGACTTCGACAATATCTTTGGCTTTCAATTTACCATCAACTACGATGCTAGTGTACTCGAATTCACCAGTAGCACGAGTGTTACGCTTGGTGGGTCACCGGTGAATTTGAATAACTCTGCACCCGGTGATGTACGCGTTCAATGGTCATTATTTGCCATTGAAGGCTTGACCAACTTCGATCCGTTTTTGATTGGTACGATTTGTTTCAACGTCTTGTCGGATCAAGAAACCACTGTTGTTTTCAGTAGCTCTGTCATCGCAGCCGAAGTGACGGGCCAATCGGGGCAAATCACCGGGGTTGTCTACAATGATGGTGTGGTCAACCAGGGGAACGTTGGCGCACCAAGTGATGTGGTCTTTGACTTTGGAAATGGTCAGATCATTCCTGGTCAGACTGTATGCCAATCAGTTACCGTCTCGGATTTTACCGATATCAGCAGCTTCCAGTTTACGATCAATAATCCGTTAGGAGCTGTTGCTACGCCTAGTTTACAGAACCCGCATCCTAGCCTGACGGGTACCCTGGGAATAACGGGTAACAACACGGCTATCATCAGCTACGATCACGGTGGTGGTAGTGTAAGTCTGGCCGATGGTTTAGTGGCCTTTGAGATCTGCCACGACATACCGGCTAATTATACTGATCCAAGTCCAAAAATCATCACAGAAGGAGCGGCCGGAACGGCAATGACGGGTGGTGGTGAAATGGCAGCTATCGATGTACTTCCTGGTACAGCCTCCCCTCCTGCAGGCGGTAGTGATGATTTCATTTTCGATCTCTCTGATGGTAGCGGTGCTGTAGGTACAACGGTCTGCCTGGATGTGACTGTAAATGCATTTGAGGCAGTAGGATCATTCCAGTTTAGCCTCAATTACGACGTAGGGGTTTTGCAATGGGAGAGTTTTTCTAATCTCGCTTTCCCGGATATGCAAGCTTCACAACCAAGCAATTCGCCAGGGCAGATTCGCGTAAGCTGGGTGTATGGAAACCCAGATAACGCAGGAGGTACATTGAATGATGGAGATGTATTGATGACCGTCTGCTTCGTGATTCTGGCTGATAGCGAAACCGATGTCGTATTCTCAAATACGCCAATAGGTATTGAAGCTTTCGACAACAATTTGAATCCTTTTAATATCATTACCGACGACGGTACTATAAACGCTGGAAGTGTAGGTGGACCAAGCTGTAATGACGGGGTGCAGAATGGCGATGAGACTGGCGTAGATTGTGGCGGTAGTTGTGCACCTTGCTCGGCAGGTGGTGACGAACTGACTTTCTCGCTGAGTGATGGAAATGGAAGTGTCGGTCAGCAAGTATGCCTGGACCTCATAACAAGCAATCATACAGATATAGCGGCCTGGCAATTCAGCATCAACTTCGATACAGACTTCCTGGCTTACACCAATTTTACCAGCAACCCTGCTTACGGAGCCATGAATAGTGAGATTCAGGTATTCAACTCCGCACCAGGGGTCCTCAGAGTAATCTGGTCAGACAATACGACGGATTTTGACGGTTTCAGTTTCCCTGATGGAACGGTGCTTGCTACCTTTTGCTTTACCATCGTCGATGCAGGTCCCACAACCGTTGATATCACCAATGATCCCATTGTAATCATAGCGGCAAACGCTATGGGGCAAACGCTGCCTGTAACCACGAATGACGGTTCCGTCAATGGTGGTGTGACGGCCACTTGTGATGATGGAATCCAGAATGGCAATGAAACAGGAGTTGACTGTGGAGGAGATTGTACGCCTTGTGTGAGCTGTGATAATGGTATCCAGGACGGTGGCGAGACTGGCGTAGATTGTGGCGGTCCCGATTGTGCGCCATGTAATCCGGGCAATGGCGATGAGTTGCTCTTTGATTTGCAGGATGGTTCAGGGGGCGTAGGCTCTCAAGTTTGCCTGGATATCACTACCGCCAACTTCACCCAGATAACGGCCTTCCAGTTTAGTGTCAATTTCGACGGAGCCTTCCTCGATTTTGCCAGTTCTTCTTACAACTCGGCTTTCGACGATGCGGGTAGCCCGGTATTGATCAACGAAGATTCAAATGGCGACATCAGAAT
>JBCBVN010000155.1:0-9713 GCA_039817625.1 Bacteroidota bacterium | reverse complement strand
AAGCCAGCCTGAAAGCGCTGGAAAAAGCGGGCTTAAATATGAGCGATATGGACATTATAGAGCTCAACGAAGCCTTTGCTGCTCAGGCACTGGCCTGCATACGTGCCTGGGGATTGGCCGATGATGACCCGAGACTGAACCCCAACGGTGGAGCCATTGCCATTGGCCACCCGCTGGGGGTAACGGGTACGCGCATCGCCTACTCGGCTGCGCTGGAGCTCCAACTCACCGGAAAGAAATACGCACTGGTCACCATGTGCATTGGCGTTGGGCAGGGCTATGCAGCTATTTTGGAGCGTGTTTAAAAGAGAAAAAGTCAATCATGAATAAGGTAGAAAACTATGTGCTGGGCAACTGGCGCACCGGAACGGGGGAAGGAACTCCTATACACGATGCCGTGACAGGCGAGGTGATCGCCCTCTCTGATACCCAGGGGCTCGACATTGCCGAGATCTTACAATACGGCCGAGACAAAGGACAGGCACTGCGCAAGATGACCTTCCAGCAACGCGGAAATATGCTCAAGAAGCTGGCCCTCTACCTGCTCAAGAAGAAGGAAGATTTCTATGAGTTGAGCTACCGGGCTGGCTGTACGCGAGTCGATAGCTGGATCGATATTGAGGGTGGCTTCGGCAACCTTTTTGCCAATGCATCCTTGCGCAAGTTGTTCCCCAATCAGCCCTTCCACGTAGAAGGTGAACCTATCGATTTGTCGCGAGGCGGCCGCTTTATGGCTCACCACATCATGGTACCCAAGCGAGGGGTGGCCGTACACATCAACGCCTTTAACTTCCCGGTATGGGGCATGCTCGAAAAATGCGCGGTCAACTGGATGGCAGGTGTACCAGCGGTGGTGGCACCGGCTGCACCGACCGCCTACCTGGCCGAAGCGGTGGTCAAGGAGATCGTCGCCTCCGGCATTTTGCCAGAAGGATCGATACAGCTAATATCCGGACTAGCACGTACCATCTTAGACCCCGTTCAGTCGCAAGATGTGGTGACGTTCACCGGCTCTGCCGAGACCGGTCGCTTGCTGAAAGCCCACCCGCAGATCATAAAAGAGGCCGTGCCCTTCAATATGGAAGCCGACTCGCTCAATGCGTCTATTTTGGGTGCGGATGCGGTGCCGGGCACACCCGAGTTCGACCTCTTCATTAAGGAGGTACGCAAGGAGATGACCGTGAAGTGCGGACAAAAATGTACGGCCATTCGCCGCATCATCGTGCCAGAATCGCTGGTTGAAGATGTGCAGATCCACCTAGGTAAAGCCCTAGACAAAGTGACCATAGGCGACCCACGCCTGAAAGAAGTACGCATGGGCGCGCTGGTCAGTAAAGACCAAGTCGAAGAGGTGCACAAAAGCATAGCCGACATCAGCCAGACGGCCGAGATCGTTTATGGCGATCTGCAGGCGGTAGAACTGATAGGTGCTTCGGCCGAGGTAGGTGCGTTCATGCGCCCCATCCTGTTGCGGGAAGACGATCCGTTCAACAATCAGGCGGTGCACGATCGCGAGGCCTTCGGCCCGGTGAGTACCATTCTACCTTACAAAGACCTGGATGAAGCCATCACGCTCGCTCAGATGGGCAAGGGATCTCTGGTCTCTTCTATTGTAACTAATGACGACCGAATTGCCCGCGATTATGTCGTTGAAGCCGCTAGCCATCATGGTCGCATCCTCGTTCTAAACCGGGAAAGCGCCAAGGAGAGTACCGGTCATGGTTCGCCTCTGCCCACGCTGGTACACGGCGGGCCGGGTCGTGCCGGAGGCGGTGAAGAAATGGGTGGTATGCGTGGCATCAAGCACTACTTGCAGCGCACAGCGGTACAAGGATCGCCTACTACCTTGACAGAGATTACGGGCATCTATCAGGCCAATGCCCGCTACAAGGAAGCTCCACAGCATCCATTCAAATACCACTGGGAAGATATCGAGCCGGGCATGTCCCTCAAGACGCACCGGCGAACGCTTACCGATACGGACATCATCAATTTTGCGAATGTAACCTGGGACCACTTCTACGCCCATACCGACATCACCTCACTCGATGGTAGCATCTTCGAGAAGCGTACCGCGCATGGGTATTTTATTATTTCGGCTGCCGCGGGTCTCTTTGTCTACCCAAATAAGGGGCCAGTTGCCGCCAATTATGGGTTGGAAGATTGTCGTTTTTTGCGTCCGCTATATCACAACGATACCATCTACGTACGCCTGACCTGCAAGCAGAAAGTAGACCGCGATGTGGCGAGTGCCGAGCACCCCAGCGGAATCGTCAAGTGGTTTGTAGAAGTCTTTGATGCCGATGATGAGTTGGTTGCCGTAGCGACCATCCTGACCATGGTACAGAAAAAGCAGGAAGTCTTCGTGGAAATGACCGAAGATCAGATCAGAAAATCACTGGCTAAGCTGACACCGGAGACCAAGCCATCCTGGGGGAATCTCTCGGCCCAGGGTATGGTCGAGCACCTGGAGTATGCCTACCAGATCGCAGCTGGCGAGGTACAGGATTTCCATATTGTGACTCCGGAGAAGCGCTTGGAAAAAACGCACGCCAGCCTCTACAATTACCGCAAATTTCCAAAGGGATTTGATTTTCCTTTGGCGGAAAAGTCACAGATCAATGTGCTGAGACATGCCGACCTGCCTTCGGCCATCAATAAGATGATGGAGGCCCGGGAAAGGTATCTCAATTACTACAAAGAAAACCCAGGTATTCGTGCTAAGCACGCTGTTTTTGGCGAGCTGAATGGCTACGAATGGTACCTGATGGAACGCAAGCACCTGAACCACCACTTCGAACAGTTTAACATACTCTAAGATGAGCGACCCCTATGTGAAGCATGCCGTTGAAGGCGGTGTAGCTACGATCGAGTTTTTTCACCCGGCCCACAACTCTCTGCCTTCCGATTTGCTGGCTGAGTTGGCTGGCGCCTTCGATACTGTTGGCGAGATGGAAGAGGTGAAGGTCGTCGTGCTGAAGAGTGGCGGCAACCGGACCTTTTGCGCGGGAGCGAGCTTTAACGAGCTGATCGCCATTCAGAATAAGGAGGAAGGACTGAAGTTCTTTTCCGGCTTTGCCAACGTAATCAACGCCATGCGCAAGTGCCCGAAATTTGTGATTGGGCGCATACAGGGAAAGGCTGTTGGCGGCGGTGTAGGACTGGCTGCTTCTACGGACTATTGTATGGCTACGAAGTTCGCCTCGATCAAGCTGAGCGAGCTCAATGTGGGCATTGGTCCCTTTGTAGTTGGCCCAGCCATAGAGCGCAAGATGGGCTTGTCGGGCATGTCGCAGATCGCTATTAGGGCGAACGATTTCTTCGATCCCGAATGGGCCAAGCAGAAAGGACTATACACGGAAGTATTCGACGATGCCGACGCGCTCGATGCAGCCATTGATGAATTGGCTCAGGGACTACTGAAGTACAATCCGGATGCCATGGCCCGCATGAAGCGGATGTTCTGGTCGGGTACGGATCACTGGGATGAGCTGCTGAAAGAGCGTGCGGCTATCAGCGGCGAGCTGGTACTGAGCGAGTTTACGCGAGAGACCTTGAAAAGATTTGCCTGATGATTTATGCCTTTAAGGGTTTTACGCCCGTGGTGCACGAGAGTAGCTTTGTACACCCATTGGCTGCCGTGACGGGGAATGTAGTGATCGGGAAGCATTGCTACATCGGTCCGGGGGCAGCCATTCGCGGTGACTGGGGAAAGATCGTGCTGGAAGACGGTGTAAATGTGCAAGAGAATTGCACCATCCATATGTTTCCCGGTAAGGTGGTGACTTTGCGCGAGAGTGCACACATCGGTCACGGGGCGGTTATTCACGGAGCGCAAATCGGCCGAAATGCCATGGTGGGCATGAACACGGTTATTATGGATGACAGCGAGATCGGCGACGAGTGCATCATCGGCGCCATGGCCTTTGTAAAGGCGAATAGCCAAATACCTGCCCGCAGTTTAGTGGTCGGCAATCCCGCTAAGGTCATCAAGCAAGTGAGCGACGAGATGATCGCCTGGAAAACGAAGGGAACTCAGCTCTATCAAACGCTGCCAGCAGACTGCCATGAGTCGCTACGAGAAGTGGAGCCCCTTCGGGAGGAGCCAGAAAATGTGCCCGAGCAGGAGGCGTTTTACGATACACTGAAGGATTTTTTGGGGAGGTAGGGTTTTAGTCTTTTAGGGGATTTAGATAAGCCAAGATCAATTAATGAAAGCACTGTTTGTCTTATGGCTGCTCCTTAGTTCTGTCCTGATGATCACCTGGTCTGTGCCGGGCTTTGAGTACACTATGCCTCAAGTACAACACACCCTATTTGCGATTTTTTTGCTTGGGCTGATTACTGTGACGTGGTTGAGAAGGAAAAGGGGTGAAAGAGAGTCCTGGCGAGCTGTTCGTTATGTTCTATTATTTGGGCCTGTAGTAGCGATTTACATATCGGGGGCACTTATGGATTTTTGTGGCCCCAAGAGAACGCAAACAATCATTTATCAGCATAAGAAATACGCTAATAGAACAATTGATTTTCAAATGTGGGGATGTGGTGCTGTAGGAGGAGATGGTCGTCGAATAGCAGACATACGTAGGTTACCTTTGGGCATAAGATATTGCACAGAGGCAGATACCTCATCAGTTGACCTAACACAATGGCAGCTGGTCAATATTGAGTTGAATGAGATGAGACTGAAGGGCGGGTAAAAACAAAATTTATAAAAAATGTAAACTTAATTTCGTATATTTATCAACGAATTTTCACCTGCCCTATGAATCTCAAACATCGATTTACGAATCAGTATCTGAAGGCCAAAATTTTAGAAGTCTCTAGAGAAGACTACAAAAGAATCAAAAGAGACAATGGTTTTTCATTTAACTGGGACATTGAGAAAAGCCATAAAACCTGCAAGATTTTTCTTCTTTCTGATCAGGAAAGCATATTGGGCTTGATGTCTTTAGTTGATCGACCTGATGAGTATAGAATTCATCTTAATCGACTTGAAGTAGTTAGAAGTCAACAAGGAAAAGAGAAGCAAATCGATAACATAGCAGGATGTCTAATTGCATTTGCTGCAAGCTTAGCGGTTAAAAAAGGATACAATGGCTTTGTCTCTTTAGAGCCCAAGACTGAACTAATCGATCACTATCAAAACAAATATGGGTTCAGGCAGTATGGAAGATATCTGGCGGTAGAAGGCTCATATTCAAATCAGCTTATCGATAAATACTTGAGTGATGAGTAAAAAAAATGAACCAACGTACGACGACTTGAGCAAAATCTACTCAGACGAGGAGATAGCTGAAAGCTTCGTATTCAGAAGTAGTATGTCTGCTGCTGAAAAAGAATTGGCAGACGAAGAGTTCAGGAAACTCAGATTTGAGCAATTAAAAAATATGTCAGATGAGCAGTTGATGCAGTCGGAATTGATGAGAATGAAGCTCATGATTAAGGATTACTTAACTCAGCCTCTATTTATAGAGTCCTACTCGTTTGCTAACCAACTGAGAAAATATATATCTGTCCTTAAAAAATCTATGTCAGATTTCTCTGAAGATATTGGAATTCATAAGACAAAACTCAGTAGACTAATTAACAACCGTGAGAACCCCAATGAAAAATTGATGTACAGACTCGAACATCACAGTGGTAAAATGATACCCGCAACTTATTGGTACAGGTTATTCACTAGAATGCAAGAAGATAAGATTAAGAGAAATCACAAACAGCGTATATCAGAGTCCAAGAAGGTGAAAAATGAGATGAGCTTCTAGCCTACACCATCACCCCACACACCTTCCTCACCGCTTCTACAAAAGCTTCGTTAGCTTCTGGCATGCCGACGGTTACCCGCACGCAGCCTTCGGCACCAAAGTTTCCGACGGGTCTGACCATGATACCTTGCTCCAGCATTTGAGCCTCAAACTCTGCTGGTGGCATGGGAGGCTCGACGAGCACAAAATTACCTTGAGAGGGCCAGTGCTTGATGCCCATTTCGCTTAGCTCGCTGGAGATATAAGCCCGGCCTTGCTTGGTGACGGTTACGGCTTCCTCGATGAAATCGTCATCTTGTAGAGCAGCAACGGCCGCATTCAGACTCAGGGTGTTGAGTAAGAAAGGACGCGTCATACCACGGATATAGCTGACCAGTTCTGGGTTTGTATAGAAGTAGCCCAGTCTCAGGCCTGCCAGGCCAAAAGACTTGGAAAAGCTATTTAAACCGATGACTTGCTTGCCTGCTTTTACGAATGGCATGGCCGTGCTATAGTCGGGCGCATCGGTGAAAAGATAGTAGACCTCGTCATAGACAACGACTACATGCTCGGGAATGCGATCGAGGATATAAGCCAGTTCATCTTTCTTGATGTAGCTGCCCGTAGGGTTGTTGGGACTAGTCAGGAATATGAGTCGGGTCTTGGGCGTAATGCTGTTTAGGATGCCTTCTACGTCCAATTGGTGGTTTTCGCCAATCAGTGGGACTATAACCGAGGTTCCACCCACCCACTTAACCAGGTTTTCATAGAGGCTAAAGCCTGGAGTAGAGCAGATACACTCTGTACCTTCTCCCATAAATGCCCGTATGATATACTCAAGGGATTCTGAGCCGGAGTTGGCCGCAAAAAAGTGTTCTGCATTGAGTTGGTTGTCGTAATAGCCAGCGAGTGCCGCACATAGTTTTTTGTCTGTTCTATCCGGATACAGATGCAATCCACCAAGCTGCCCTTCTATAGCTTTGATGGCCTTAGGTGAGGCTCCAATCGGGTTTTCATTTGAGGAGAGCTTGTAGATTTTATCTGCCTTGGTCTTGATCTCATCCAGCGACTTTCCGCCGAGATAAGAAATGCTCTTGCCTATGTATGATTTGAAGAGAGGATTGGAGTCTGACATTGGTATTGATTTTGTGGTGGGGCGAATGGTATTAGTAGGCGAGTAATTCTTCGATTTTGACCTTGACTTTTTCAGCAGACGGAATCATGGTTTGTTCCAATACGCTATTCAGCGGGATGGCTGGCGTATTTTCAGAGCCTATGGTCATAACCGGAGCATCTAGCTTTTCGAAGCATTGCTCTTGAACCAGACCAGCCAGGCTTCTTGCAAAGGAGTTGTTGGTGGGTTCTTCCGTGACGACAAGGCATCGATTGGTCTTGCGCACCGATTGGAAGATGGTTTCTTCATCTAGTGGGTAAAGCGTACGCAAGTCGACAATCTCTACCTGATTTCGAAGTTCTTTGCTGGCGTTAAGTGCCCAGTGAACGCCCATTCCGTAGGTGACTATGGTCAGTGTCGGGAGCTCGTCACTCTCTTCGATGGCTTGCACGATATTGGCTTGGCCAAAAGGCAAGATGTAGTCTTTATCAGGCTCGTTGGTCTTCGCGAAATCGGTACCTGGAACCTTTGACCAGTATAGCCCTTTATGCTCGAAAATAACGACGGGGTTGGGGTCGTGATAGGCCGACTTCATTAGGCCTTTCAGATCTGCCCCATTGCTGGGATAGGCAATTTTAATGCCTCGAATATTGGTGACGACCGATTCGACGGAAGAAGAGTGGTAGGGACCACCACTGCCATACGCACCGATGGGAACGCGCAAGATCATAGAGACCGGCCATTTGCCATTGGATAGATAGCAAGACCGACTGACCTCGGTAAATAACTGATTAAGGCCCGGCCAGATGTAGTCGGCAAATTGTACCTCAACTATCGGCTTCAGACCTACAGCGCTCATGCCAGCTGTTGAGCCAATGATAAAGGCTTCTTGTATTGGCGTATTGAATACGCGCTCGTCTCCAAACTTTTGTGCCAGAGTCGCAGCCTCGCGGAATACACCACCCAGGCGGCCCCCTACGTCCTGACCGTAAAGCAGGCATTCTTTATGCTCGCGCATGAGTTCTTCCACAGCATGAAGGGCACAATCGACCATAACGACAGACTCGGCACCCTCTGGCGTTCGCTCTCCTTTTTCCTCTTGCACGGGCGTGGGAGCAAAATCGTGGGTGAACAGGTCTTCTGGTTTGGGGTCTTCTGCCTGTAGTGCTTGCTCAAACTCGGTTTGCACCAAATCTCGCGCAGCTTGCTCGATCTGGTCTATTTTCTTCTGACTGAGCCCTGTTTCTTTAAGCTCTTCAAGGATAACGGGGTAGGGGTCTCTGCTGCGCGCATCCTCCAGGTCGTCTCTATACCACTCCATTCTTACACCAGATGTGTGGTGATTGAGCAGGGGTACCTTAGCATGGACTAAGACGGGCCTGCGTTCTTCGCGTACAATTCGCAGTGCCTGGGCAATGGTTTCGTAGCAAGCATTGAAGCTAGATCCATTGACCTGAAAGGCTTCCAGTCCTTTAAACCCTTTGCTGTATTCGAAAGCATCCTGGGCGCGTACTTCATCGGCACTGGCTGATATATCCCACTCATTATCTTGTATGAGGTAAAGGATCGGAAGCTGGCGTAGAGCGGCCATTTGAAAAGCTTCTGCTACTTCACCTTCTGTGATGGAAGCATCGCCAAGTGAGCAGACGACCACGGCACTATCGGTTGCTGCTAAATTCTGCTGCTCTTTGTACTGTAGTCCAAGAGCTGCACCTGTGGCAGGAATAGCCTGCATACCTGTAGCAGAAGACTGATGAGGAATTTTTGGCTTGTCGTCATCGCGCAGGCTGGGGTGGCTATAGTAGGTGCGGCCACCAGAGAAGGGATCATCGCGCTTGGCCAGAAGTTGCAGCATGAGGTCATATGGTCTCATACCTACACCCAGTAGCATGGCATCATCTCGATAGTAAGGGTATACATAGTCGGCTGGTCCCAGCTGCATGCCCGTAGCAATTTGTATAGACTCGTGTCCGCGGGAAGTAGCGTGCACGTATTTCGATACCAGCTTGAAATTTTCTTCGTACAACTCACTCATTGCTTTGGCCTGGGCGAATAGCCGAAAGCCTTTCTCTATTGCTGCACTGGTTTTATTCTGAACGGCGGTAGTACTCATGGACGGTTGGGCTACAAAGTCTAAATTTACTAAAAGTAATGCCTAAGCGAGACGTTTGTTTGCTTTAATTGTAATCTATGGTTTTGAATTTCCATTGTTATCTCAAAAGGGAGAATATTTTTCTTTTAGACTGCATAGATAGGGTAGTTTTGCAGAAAAATTTACTTCTAGACATATGCCATATCAAGCAGACAAAACGGACCTGGAGATTCTGCGCATGCTACAAGAAGATAGTAGCCGTACTCACCGGAGTATTGCAGAGGAATTGGGGATGACCGTTACCCCCGTTTTTGAACGGACTCGAAGGCTGGAGCGCGAGGGCTATATCGATAAGTACACAGCAGTGGTCAACCGGCGAAAGCTGGGTTACAAACAGACCATTTTCATTGGCATAACGCTTAAGGGCCACACCAAAGATTATTTAGACCGCTTCGTCAACATTATAGATGAGTTCGACGAGGTCTTAGAATGCCACCGCGTATCTGGTACTTTTGACTACTTGCTGAAAGTGGTCGTCAAGGATGTGGAGGCCTACGATAACTTTATCCGAAATAAGTTGACGATCGTCTCTGATTTAGGCAGCGTGCAGAGTTTGATTGTACTGTCGACTTCTAAAGAGGGAGTGCCGGTGAAGATTGAGCAGGTGTGAATGGTATCATCCATAAAAACATAGCCCCATTAGTCATCCGACTAATGAGGCTTTGAGAAGTAGCGCGGGGGAGACTTGAACTCCCGACCT
>JBCBVN010000154.1:0-9723 GCA_039817625.1 Bacteroidota bacterium | reverse complement strand
TGACTTCTACAGAATCATCGGAAGAATGATTGTCAACAACGAATACTTCAGCCTCAATACCTGCTATGGCTCGCTCTACTGAGCCCAGTGCCTGCTCCAGAAAGTAGCGCACATTGTAGTTGACAATGACGACAGACAACTCCATGAGGAGGCAAAGATAAACATCGATTTAATGTAGTACCGGTCTACACCAATTATGCGCCGGCAGCTTTCTTATG
This sequence comes from Bacteroidota bacterium, assembly GCA_039817625.1. Lineage (GTDB taxonomy): Bacteria > Bacteroidota > Bacteroidia > Chitinophagales > Saprospiraceae > Neolewinella. The sequence goes on along the minus strand of JBCBVN010000154.1, from coordinate 9,505 downwards.
GTCGGCTAAGAACTTGGCCAAACCGATATCGGTGAGTGGATGCTTAAACAGACCGTCAAATGCCTTGAGAGGGGCAGTCACTACATCCGCACCAGATCGTGCAGACTCCACAATATGTCCACTTGATCGGATGGAGGCCGCCAAGATTTCGGTGTCATAACCCTGTATGGCGTAAATCTCTGCAATCTCCTGAATGAGCTGCATACCATTCCAGTTGATGTCGTCTATACGGCCTATAAATGGGCTCACATAGGTAGCTCCTGCCTTCGCCGCCAATATGGCCTGGCCAGAGCTAAAGACCAATGTACAGTTGGTTCGAATACCATTGTCGGTACACCAGCGTAGTGCCTTGACACCTTCACGAATCATGGGCACCTTGACAACAATATTAGGTGCAATGGCAGCCAGCTTCTTGGCTTCGGCTATCATACCCTCGAAATCGGTGGATATGACCTCGGCACTTACGTCGCCACTTACAATTTCAGCGATTTTGGCGTAGCGCTCCATGACAGCTTCCTCGCCGCTAATATTTTCCTTGGCCATCAGACTGGGATTGGTCGTAACCCCGTCGAGTATGCCCAGATCGTGGGCTTCCTGAATGTCGTCTAGATTGGCAGTGTCGATAAAAAACTTCATCAGTGGGTGGTTTTATTGAAAGAACGCTTTAATGCGATAGGAGTTCTGGTTTTTTGTCAAGTGCCAAACAGATTTCCCCCATCGGCCTGGTTTCGCCTGTAAGGTATCTTTATGAAGTCAAAAGTCCCAGGCTTAACGGCAATATTAAACATAAAGGTATTTCTGACTGGGGCCCAGCTGAAGCTCATTTCCCAACAGTGCAGATCTCTGCGCAAATTCAGGAAGGGATAGGTGATGCGCTCACTCACAAAATCATAACCGATGGAACCTATATTGACCTGCCAGTTTTCACTCAGCTGAAAACTTCCTCTGAGCTCTAGGCTATTGACCGTATTCTCGTATCTGATGGTATCATTTGTACCACCGCTACCATCGGCAAATCGATCGAGACTGAATCGGAAGTTGTGCCGAATACTGAAGTTCTCAAATAGGGAAAGCAAGTCCGTTTCTTCGAACAGCGTGTTTTCCTGTTCTTGCCGTTGGCGTTCCTCCTCCTGAACGTCAGTGACGAGTTCCTCTTCCTCGCCCTGGAACAGCTGCCGAATTTTGGCTACTGTCAAGTTAGTAGAGAAATTGGCCGTCAGATTGTCCAATAACAGTGGGGCTCCCCGATTGTCCCAGGCGAAAGTATTGATGCGAGTCCCTCTGCCTGACCCGCCATCGGATACCCGAATATATGGATCAAAGGTCGCCGATAAGTTCAGGCTGGTTACCCCTTTAAAGAATCGGGTGTTACCACTCACCCGTACTGGAGAGAATGCAAATTCGCCCTCATCGGTATCTGCCTCGAAATTGTAGCTACCACTTACATTGATGTTATTGAACAGCTTGACCAGCCTTTCGGTACTGTCTTTTTTACTCCAAACCTTAGCTTCAAATAAATTGACAAGAGAATAATTGATGCCCAGTTGCCTCTCTGTATTGGGCGGAGATCCATATATCTGCCCTTCGAAGGGAGAGTAGGTATCGAAATTGGTGATATCTGTAGTGTCTTCGACTGTTCGGAAGTAATCATCATTGTCTCGGTAGCCAGGCTGGTAGGCCAGAGAAATGGATGGCTTGATCACATGCCGGATTCCGCGAATGGGGAATTTATCACCAAAACGAATGGTTCCGAAAGCCTGGGTTTCCAGTCTGACAGAAGCGCTGAAGGTGCGGAAGCCAAATAAACCAGGGTCAATATTGTCTATGATGGTACCAAAATCCGTAGTATCGAATTCCAATTCACCATTTTCATTGATGAGGCTATCGATGTCGATACTATTGGGATCCGATCCATCAAATTCCCTCAGAAGTCTGCGCCCGTAAGAAACTTCGGTATAAGAGATATTGGGCGTAACCGTAAAAAACTGTGCTACCGGAAAGGCGATCCCCGCATCGAGTCTCTGCCTGACACCATATTCCGCCTGATCCCAAGTATCTTGAGAGAAGAAGGTGGTATCGGCTCCTCTAAATGTAGCCTTTGCTTCGCCCCGGTATCTGAACTGGAACTTTTCAAACCAGCGTTCTTGCCCCTGATTATCTCGGAAGGGATAGATGGTCTGTGTTTGAAAGTTGATATCGGGAAAGTTGACGGTAATCTCCCGGCTTTGGTTGTTTTGGTCGTGGCTGAGGCCAGCTGTAAAAGTGCCCGGTATGGATCCGCTGATGGTCTTGGTGAAGTTGAAGTTGGAGCGAGTTGTATTTTGCTGTACTCGCGTATCGTTGAAGATGAGGTTCTGGGCCTGGGAGGTCTGAAAATTGATGTTGCCTCCAAACCGGGCTGTGGGGTGCGCTGCCTGGTCTTGCTGGTGATTGAGGTTAAAAATAAAAGTCCGGCGGCGGGTAATCTGCCCGGATTCTGCATTTTCGAAGGGCAGCACATCGTAGCGAATATTGAAGTTGCCGGAGTATTTGTAGCGTTTTCGATACCGACCGGCTACCCCTACCCCGAATCGCCCACCTACATAAAAATCTGAGAGCACAGAAAAATTGAAGTGTTCACCGATGGGGAAAAACCATCCAACGTCTCTTAGGCCCAATCCCCATTGCGGACTGTATTCAAAATCATTTGGGAAAAGCAGTCCGGTAGACCTCCCGTTTTTGAGTGGGAAAAACCCGAAGGGCAGCCAAAGCGGAGTGGGTACACCCATGATCTCCAGATTGCTGGCACCAATCACCGCCAATCGACCGGGTACGACCTTGGCCCGACTACAGCGTATACCGAAGTGGGGGTTTTCGTGGGTACAGGTTGTAAAAATACCTCCTTCGGTATAGATGACGTCTGCGCTGGTTGTATCATCTACCTGATAAGCATCCTGAATAAACTTGGATCTGCCCCCTCTGACAATGACATCGTCTTGGGTAGTGACCGCCGCATAAACGATGCCCTTCTGTGTTTTGAAGTTGTAGCGCAAGCTATCTGCCGTAAGATCCTGGGTACCGTCTTTGAACTCGGGGAAGCCCGTTTTCTCGCCTAAACTATCGACTCTTGGACCGGCCCACACCAAATTAGTGCCATAGTTCAGGATAATGTGGTCTGCGGTCAGGTTGATATCCAGATACTGGACACGGGCCTGCCCGTACAGATGAATTTCTTCGGCAGCAAAGTCGACCCGCATAGAATCGTAACTTTCATAGTCTACCTCAGCGTCCAAACTATCTGGAGATTTGCGGTAATCGGCTGTACTACCCTGAAATGGCGGCGGCGGGATAGTATCGAGGGAATCTGTAAAACTCAACTTACCTCCTCTAAGCAGGGAATCTAGTGGGAGGCTGAAGTTGACCGTATCCGTTGGGGGAAGCGTGTCTTTGACATCGACGTATCTATCTACAGGACAATGATCGCACGCGCTCACTTCGGTAGCGCCCACCTGCGGAAGTCCAAAAAAAAGAAACGAAAATGCCAAAAAGCATACACCCCATACCGATACCTTTGGCAAAGTGTACCTTTGTGCTAGCGCATGGGATACAGATGTAGCACCTTTAACTAAATTGTATGCGGTTGGCTTGGATACCACCATTTTATAGAGTAGTGAGCGTACTGGGGCTTTTAATGGCCCTAACGAGCTTGAGCGCCCATGCGTCGCCTCTTAATATTTTGATTAACGAAACTTTAAGAGTTGAGGAGGGCAAATGTACACAAGCGCCCCCTCTTTCGAGTATTCGCACCGTAGTAATCGATGCAGGGCATGGTGGTCGTGACCCGGGTTGTCTGGGCGGAAGTAGCCAGGAAAAGCATATCGTGCTGGGTATTGCTCAGCGGTTTGCCGCAAAATTGAGAGACGCTTATCCAGATCTGGAGGTGATATTGACCAGAGATGAAGATGTTTTTATCCCTCTGCACAGGCGTGCGGCTATAGCAAACAGAGTCAGAGCTGATTTATTCATCAGCATCCACGCCAATTTTATGCCAGGAAGTCGAGCAACGCGGGGAAGCGAGACTTATGTCATGGGATTGCATACCGCCGACCACAACCTGAATGTGGCCAAGCGCGAGAATGCGGCCATACTGCTGGAAACTGACTACGAGGCCAATTACGACTACGACCCCAATAGCGATGAAGGCCACATCTTGATGGCTATGGTGCAGTCAGCATTTCTAGACCAATCCATCATGTTTGCTGAGCAGGTAGAGCGGCAGCTGGCAGCGGCAGGGCGAAAAAGTCGGGGTGTTAAGCAAGCCGGTTTTGTGGTGCTTAAAGAGACGGCTATGCCATCCGTATTGGTGGAATCCGGTTTTCTGAGTAATCGGGCTGAGGAAGCTTATTTGATGAGCGAAGACGGACAGGAAGAGGTAGCTAATGCGCTACTGGAGGCCTTTCGTTCTTACAAGCAACTTATCGAAGGCGGAGATGCCGCCGTATCGAATATCGATGAGGCTACCCTGGCCCTGGTGGAAAGTGTTGAGTCTAGTATACCAAGATATACCAGAGGACCTGAAAGTGCAAACGGCCCACAACAGCCAGAAACTTTAGATCGAGCCTCCAGACCAGACCAGACTCCACCTACGACCTATCAGTTTGAAGAGGTATCGTCGAACGAGGTCCAGCAGACCAATGCGGTGTACAGGCCACCCATTGCTCAGCCTCAGGATACAGCGACTGAACCCGAGTTGCTGGAACCCGTTCAAGCCGCTTTTACGCCTACTGAGGAATCTCGGCTGCACGCTCGCGAACTTCCGCCCAGAGCAACCACCAACGAACGAGTAGTTGTTCCTGCAGCGCCTGGAAGTCTACCAGAACGGACAACCAATAGTGCAGCACCAGCCCAGGTAACTGCCTCGCCGGCGCAAGTGCAGCATTCGCAAGTGGCTACCTACGAGTACTGCGTTCAGCTGGCAGCATCAGAATCAATCATTACCGATGCAGACCAACGCTGGGCCATATTGGGTTGGCCGGTGAGTCAGATTGTAGAAGATGGCTTGTACAAATATCAGCTGAGAAGCCTGGGATCTGCAGAGTCGAGCATAAACATGCAGAATCGGGTTAGAGAAAATGGGCTAGGCCAAGCCTTTATCGTCATTTATCAAAACGGACAAAAACTGGACCCAACAACTACCCGTTCTTTGCTCGCAGAGTAAAGTGCCAAAAACTATTGAACTTGGTCGGCGTTTGCTCTCCAAGTAAAACATAAAAGTTGCCCCACCATCTATGAAAGTATCTAATGAAGTAAAAATTGGTCTATTGACCATAATAGCCATCGGTTTCGCATTCTGGGGCTACAAGTACGTACAAGGCAACAATCTGCTTTCTCGCGCTCAGAATTACTACGCGATCTACAACTCTGCGGCGGGAATCACCGTAGGTACGCCAGTTAGGATGGCAGGGGTAAGCGTAGGTTCTGTATCGAGTGTGACCTTGAACCAGGCAGATCTCACGGCGAGACTGGATTTCAATATCAACCCAAACATTGATATCCCTCCAGCCACTTTAGCGACCATCAAATCTATTTCTGTATTGGGAGAAATGGCCGTAGACTTAACCTACCCTTCCCCTTGTGGAAACGGAGTCCCTTGTCTGGAGTCAGGTGGTCAATTGAACGCCTCTACCCAATCCTTTCTGCAATCATTCATGGGTGGCGATTCAGAGGATAATCCCCTGGCTGACATAACAGCTCAACTGGGCGAGGTCATGAATCAGATAGACGATCGCTTCTTTGGAGACACCAGTAGCCACGTACTGGCCAGGACGACTCGCAATCTGGCCGAAACCATGGAAAACATGAATAGTGCAACCAGCCGACTAGATAATCTACTGGCCACCAATACCAGCCCCATCAACAGCAGTATGCGCAGTTTAGCCACTTTTGCCGAACAGCTGGCCAATAAGCAAGCAGAATTGTCTTTGATCATTGACAATACCCAGGGCTTTACCAGCGAACTGAGCAAGCTGGAGCTGGAAGCCACCCTGACTCAGACGCGCAATTTGTTGGACAGTGTGAGTCTAACCATGTCAAACGCCAACAGATCAATGGAAGGTGTGGGCAATATCATGACAAGCATTCAAAGCGGGCAAGGCACCCTGGGTAAGCTGATCTACGATGAGGAGATGGCAGCCTCCATCGAACGCATGAGCGGATCGCTGGATACCCTACTCACTGACCTCGCCGAACGTCCATACAGATACGTACCCTTCAAGAGCAGAAATCGGGTTATCAGGTTCGACAGAAAAGATGCCCGAGACCGAGCGGATCAAGTGCAAATGATCCCCGACGATGAGGCCGAAGGTAGATAGACGGTAGATATGAAGATATTAAGCGCCAACGACATAAAAGCAGTCGACCTGGCGACAATGGAGGTCCAGCAACTCACTAGTCCGGAGCTGATGGATCGGGCTGCTCATGCCCTGGTAGATGGCTTGGCAGAAACCAGCTTGCTGAAACCAACTACTACAGGTCGCATACTATTCTTATGTGGCAATGGTAACAATGGTGGCGATGGATTAGCTATGGCCAGGATACTACAATCTCGTGGTTTTCAGTCGTCTGTTTGGCATGCACAGATCGGTCAGCCAAGCGCCGATAATCAGTTGATGAAAGATCAGCTGCCGAATGAGGTTGAATACCGCGTCATCGAAAAGGGAGATGATCTCAGTCATTTCAGCTTTGATCAAGTGGAACTGGTGGTAGACGCACTCTTCGGTGTTGGACTATCCAGACCCGTGAGTGGTTATTGGGCAACATTGATCGAACACTGCAATACAAATAAGAAATGCCCCCTTATAGCCATCGATCTACCTTCTGGATTACCAGCAGAACAAGCTGCAACCGGTGAGATCATACAGGCAGATTACACCCTTTGCATAGGACTACCGAAACTCAATTTGCTCTTTGCCGAAAACGATTCATACGTCGGAAATTGGTCGTTAATTGATATTGGTCTGGACCCATTAGCTATTGAACAGCATCATCCATTAGCGTACTACAATACCAAAGACGACATTCGACCTCTATTGAGGTCTCGCAGGCGCTTCGAGCACAAGGGCACCTTTGGCCACGCCGGAATCATCGCCGGGTCTCACGGTAAGGTTGGGGCAGCAATTTTGAGTGTTCGGGCCGCTCTGAGATCGGGTGCAGGTCTGGTTACAGCTCATGTCCCAGGCTGTGGCTACGCACTAATCCAAACCACGGTTCCTGAAGCTATGTGTGAGGTAGATGACCATGGATACGCCATCAGCAGAGTTGGATCTATCGATCACTATGCAGCGCTGGCCATAGGCCCTGGTATTGGCCAAAACCCACTGACTATCAATGCACTAGACGATTTACTTAAACGAATAGACAAACCTGTAGTCGTGGATGCCGACGGGCTCAATATATTGGCTCAAAATCCAGGCTGGCTATCTCGGCTTCCAAAGCATAGTATACTCACGCCTCATCCAGGAGAGTTCGATCGCTTATTCGGGTCTCATCATTTGCACTTCCGCAGGTGGAAGACTGCCCTCGAAAATGCCAGCAAACTCGGTCTGGTGATTGTTCTGAAGGGAGCTTATACTTCCATATACAGTCCTGATGGAACAACCTACTTCAACAGCAGCGGAAACCCAGGAATGGGTACTGCAGGATCTGGCGATGTGCTTACAGGCATCATCACAGGTCTATTGGCACAAGGCTACCATCCACTTACTGCTGCTCGATTGGGCGTTTATTTACACGGGCTAGCCGGAGACCTAGCTGCCGAGCACGAAGAACAAGAAGCTACCATTGCCAGAGACATCATTGCTTATCTCGGCAAGGCATTTAAACAACTAAGGAACGCGTCGTGAAGCATATTTCAGAACTGATAGATCATCTGGACCTGGAGCGATTGGAACAAAACCTATTCCGAGGAGAGAGCAAATCGGTCGGCAGCTCTCGTGTCTTCGGTGGGCAAGTCCTGGCACAGGCACTGAGCGCTGCCTTCCGTACGGTACCAGAAGACCGGCAAGTACACAGCCTTCACGGGTATTTTGTCTTGCCCGGAGATTTAAACTTTCCCATAGTCTTTCAGGTAGACCCTATCCGGGATGGTGGAAGTTTCACTACTCGCGCCGTTAAGGCCATTCAGCAGGGTGAAGTCATATTTCAACTAACAGCCAGCTTTCAGCTTAAACAATCTGGCTTTGACCACCAAATCGATATGCCAGATGTGCTGCCTCCTGAAGAGTTGGTCAGCTACGAAGGTATGGCCAAACAGTTTGGCGATCAGCTTCCACCCAGAATCTTACAACTACTCAAAGTGGAGCGTCCATTAGAGTTCAGGCCAGTTGAATTTCACAACCCCTTCGCTCAGGAAGTATACAAACCCTATCGCCATGTGTGGTTGAGGGCTAAGGGAGAAGCACCTGCTGAGCACACTAATCTCCAGGCTCAGTTGCTGGCCTATGCGAGCGATTACAACTTGCTCACCACAGCTCTATTGCCCCATGGGTTGGCCACCAACTATCAAAACCTGCAAATGGCCAGTATAGACCACGCCATGTGGTTTCATCGCCCATTCAACTTAAGCAATTGGATGCTATACGCCATTGATAGCCCAAGTGCCAGTGGTGCCAGAGGATTTACTCGTGGGCACTTTTTCCAGGATGGTGTGCTCGTGGCCAGCGTAGTTCAGGAAGGGTTACTAAGACAGACTAAACCCCAATAACTGGTCTCCTGATCATGGATATGATTTATGCAGTTGATCTGGCAGGAACGTTTGTATTTGCCATCAGTGGAGCGCTCGCTGCCGAAGAAAAAGACTTCGATCTTTGGGGTGTTTTCATCCTGGCCTTTGTAACAGCGGTAGGCGGTGGTACGGTAAGGGATGTCTTGATCGGGAGCACTCCCGTCGGTTGGATGAAAGATCTGAATTATATCTATCTCATCACCGCTGCCCTACCCCTGGTTTACTTTTTTAAAAAGCCGCTAATTGGCTTCAGGCGTGGGTTTTTCCTGTTCGATGCCATCGGGATCGGGCTTTTCACCATACTGGGCATCAACAAAACACTTGGCCTGGGGCTATCTCCCATTGTAGCCTTGCTGATGGGCGTGGTCTCATCTGTTTTCGGAGGTGTGATCAGAGACGTCCTGTCCAATGAAATTCCTTTGATTTTTCGCAAGGAAATTTACGCCTCTGCTTGCATCGCAGGCGGCACAGTCTATCTGCTCATGAGCAGATTTATGACCGTATCTGGTGCGTATCTGATGATACCTATCGGCTTAGTTATCCTAATAAGGATAGTGGCCGTAAAGCATAAGTGGTCGCTACCTTTCAGCCCTCGTTCTTGAGGGCAAACGGAGATAGTGAACTACCCCCAGGGCGATCATTCTATGTACTCAACCCGGACCATTTGGTCACCCAGCATGAACTTGAAAAACCCAGACTCAGTTACCGGTTTCATATCGTGGCCAATGAAGGAAAGATCTGAAG
>JBCBVN010000153.1:0-9759 GCA_039817625.1 Bacteroidota bacterium | reverse complement strand
CCCGCAGCAAGGTCAGGTGTGGCGGTTGCTCGCGTTCGGCTTCCCGAGCTGCATTCCGATCACTTCCGGCTCTATTGTTGGCCCGTTCGTCCAGCTGACTCATTTGAGCGTGGTAGCCCTCTACATTGCCTCGAAGATATTCGGCCCACGCCATCTTCTGCCGGGCCGACCGCCGGAAGTTACCTCCACTGAATCTGCTGAGGAAAGACTGAAAATACACTCGGGCTGCAGGATCTAATTTGCGTAAGCGAACCAGGCCCAGCATATAGTCTAAGTAAGGAAAATCGAGCGAAGTACCTCCTCTGGGTTGCTGGTTGAGTATGCTATTGGCTTCATCGTTTCTGCCCGAACGCATGGCCAGTGTAGACAGGATAAAGCAGTGAATTTTATCTTCGGCTGGCCTAAGCTGCCAATCTTGTGCCAGGGTCCATGCCGCATCGGCATCATCGAGTAAATAGAGGTGCAGAAATCCATACAAGGCTCTGGCTTCTGCCCAGAAAGGCGTGTCGCCGGGCCCGTGTACGATGCGTTCCATTTCGCGCTTTCCCTGGGCAATGGTCCCATTGAGAGAAGAGAAAAGCTCTACACCCCATTTGTATTGTGGCGGTATGCTTCCTACTGCCGCATGTATCAAACCCAGGTCTTTATAGGTGGGCAGAAAGTCTGGAAAGAGCTCGGCATTATCTCTTAGCAGGCGATGAGCTCGATTGAGCGCGCGAAATGCTGCCCACTCTCGCTCGAACCTAATCAGTACAACCGCCCGGTGCAGGTGCAACTCGCCCATCATATACCTAAACCAGGGCGAGTGAACAGAAAGCTCCGTAGCTTGTGCCAAGCGACGCTCTTGCCGCTCCAGGAAATCTTCTAAATCCGATGCATTTTCTGTGATGTACAATTCTAGCACATCAGCATAACTGGCCATGTGGTCTGATGCTACGTTGGCTGGATCGCGCTGCTTCAGCTGATCGATCTGCTGGCGGGCAGCATCTAATTCTAAGCTAAGCGCCAGCGCATATACCTGCTTAATGTCGGGCGACAGCTCGTATCTAAAATCAAGGGTTTCCTGACTATGTAAAATGCTAGTCAGCCCTACAAGAAAGAGGAGTAAAAAAGCGGATGATCTGCTAGGCAAGACGGGCATAAATACGATCGATCTGCTGAGCCAAATCCCGATCTTTTTGAGTAACCGTATTGCCGGCATCATGAGTCGTCAGAGCGATATTTACCGTATTGTACACATTGCTCCAGTTGGGGTGATGCTGGGCAGCTTCTGCGGCAAAAGCAACCTCTGTCATGAAAGCCCAGGCCTGGGTGAAGTTATCAAACTTGAAGCTTGCCTGAAGCTGATTGTCCTTTTCTGTCCATGTCATAGTGAGCGCAGTTTTATGGCTACTTATTGGCCAATTGGCCACATGCAGCATCAATGTCTTTACCGCGGCTTCTTCTGACCGTAACCATGATCTTCTGAGAACGCAGGTAAGCCGCAAAGTCATCGATACGATGCTCTGTAGACTTCCGAAACGATGTTCCGTCTATGGGATTGTATTCGATGATGTTTATCCGGACCGGAAACCTGCGGCAGAGCCTGGCCAGTCGCTTGGCATCTTCTATGGAGTCATTAAAATCCTGGAAGGTGATATACTCGTAGCTGATTCGGTTCCGCGTCTTCTTGTAGTAGTATTCCAGTGCATCCATCAAGATGGCCAGCTTATTGGCATTATTGATGGGCATAATCTCGTTGCGTTTCTCGTCGTCGGCCGCGTGCAAACTCAACGCCAGATTGACTTTGCTATTATCGTCGGCCAGTCGGCGAATAAACTTGGCGATACCGGCTGTAGATATGGTGATTCTTCTGGCCGACCACCCCAGACCTTGCTCGCTAGTGATCCGCTCTATGCTTTCCATCACTGGCTGATAAGCCAACAAAGGTTCGCCCATACCCATATAAACGATATTGGTCAACCCTCTGCCGTAGGTGTTTTCACATTGCTCATTGACCAAGACTACCTGGTCATAGATTTCTCCCGCTGTCAGGTTTCTGGCCCGCTTCATTCGGCCCGTCGCACAGAATGTACACGATAAAGAGCAGCCCACCTGTGAGCTGACACAAACGGTATATCTGTCGTCCTTGGGCACAGGAATGAGGACAGACTCGATCAGGTGCCCGTCGTGAAGTCGAAAGCGCGACTTGATCGTGCCATCGGTGGATCGCTGTACTTCGTCTACTTCAAGGACCGGAAATGTAAATTCCGTACGCAGTTGCTCGCGTAGATTTTTTGAGATGTTGCTCATCTGATCGAAGCTGCGCGCACCTCTCTTCCAAATCCAATCATAGACCTGCTTGGCCCTAAAGGGCTTTTCGCCCCAGGCCACGAGCTGCTCGGTGAGCTCCTGCTGGTTGAATTTGCGTATATCTAGCATAGTCTGGCTACCCTGGCCTGCAAAGGTCAGATTTACATCTTGAACAACAAAGGCACCAAAAGGGTCGTGAGAATTAAACAAATTAAACTCAGCCAAATCCCCACTCTTCCAAAGTCTCTGAATTTGTATCGACCTGCACTGTATACCATTGCATTGGTCTGATACCCGACCGGGCTCATAAAGGAAGCTGAAGCGGCCAGGGCCACTGTGATTAACAAGGGCATCGGATCGACACCGGTCTGCTGGGCAACGGCAATGGCTACGGGTGCGAGTAAAGCTGCGGTGGCATTATTGCTCATCAGCTCAGTCAGCACATTGGTCAGCAAATACAGCCCACCCACCAGTATAAAGGGGCCTGAGTTGTGCAATGGACCACTCAACATCGCGGCGATTTCACCATCCAGACCACTATTACTCATGGCCGTTCCCAGGCTCAAAGCTCCGGCGAGCAAAAAGACGACCCGCCAATTGATTGCTTCGTATACTTCGGTCATGTTCATCGTTCGCCCGATGACGAGGGCACACAGTCCACAAAGCGAAGCCAGCACGATAGGCAATAAACCCACTGTTGCACAGAATACGACCCCGAAAATCACCATCATCACGAAAATGAATCGGCTGCGCTTGAAGTCGGGTAAATTGTCTGTAGATAAGAGTATAAACGGGCTGTCTTGCCGCTGTTCTATTCGCTTAAGCTCACTGAGATAGTGGGTTTTTACTTCGGCCAGTATAACATCACCTGCTGTGAGGGGAAGTCGGTAGAGTTTCTCTCTTAGGGTTTCTTCTCGCTGCCGAATCGCGAGGGGAACACCCCGGTAAGCCCGGCGAAAATCTACCTGTCGAAGAGTCCGACCTACAAAACTGGAGTTTGGCGTTACGACCAGCTCGACTAGCGTACTGCCCGTTCTATTGAGCCCCGTACCCATGATGGTAAAACCAGAACTCCCCTTTCGGTCCAGCAAGCGTACGTAGTCTTTGAGCGCCTTGATCTTTTCGCGATCACAGCGCACTTTCAGAGTATCGTTGGTCTGTAGTTTGAAATCACCTGGTGGCAGGTTGAAGCTCGTCTGCCCACGACGTACCTCTATGATGTCCATATCAAGCTCGCGAACCAGAGGTGAATCCATAATGCGCCGACCGGAGAAGGCTTCAGATTCCAGTAGTACAAATTCGGCAAGATAGTCGTGCAGGGCAAACTCATCTTTCAGATCGCGCTCATGCTCGTGGTCGGGCAATAGCTTATAGCTGAGATATACAACATAAACCAGCCCTACTAGTAGAATCGGCACTGCAACAGGCGCCAGGGAAAACATAGAAAAGCCATCTAGTCCATGGTTTTGAGCAATTCCGTGTACGAGTAGGTTGGTCGAAGTTCCCAGAAGAGTACACATGCCGCCCAGAATACTCGCAAAAGATAGCGGAATGAGCAAGCGGGAGGCCTTGACTCCGGTAGTCGATGCAATCTGCCCAACGATGGGAATGAAGACGGCAACTACGGGCGTATTATTGATAAATGCAGAAGTAACGGCTACCAAGAGCATCATCGTAAAAGTTGCCCGCAAAGGGTGAGCTCTGAACCCACCGGCCATACGCTGCGCGATTTGTTGCAAAGCACCGGTCTTGAGTAGCGCAGCCGATAAGACAAACATAAAAGCGACGGTGAGTGTCGCCTCATTACTGAATCCGGCTAAACCCTCCTCCACCGTAATTACACCGGTCAACACCAGCGCTACAATCAACAACATGGCCACTACATCGACCGATAGCCACTCCGTCACAAATAAGATGACAGCACCAATGGTTATCAACAAGGTTAGAATGGCGGGAGAAAACATGAGGCCACAAAATTAGACCAAATTAGTGGGTCTTAGATGGGGCCTCTTTAGCCTGTGTTTTTCTTTTTGTTGTACTTACGCAGGTCGGTAACAACTCCATGTGATTCTGGAGGTTTACCTTTGCGGCAACTTTCACCCTCAAACCTATTTGATGGAACGCAGCGAACAGGAAATTGTACGCAGAGAGAACCTGGACAAGATACGACAGCTCGGTGTCGAGCCCTTTCCGGCAGCGGCTTATCCCGTGACGGCCTTTGCCGCTGACATTAAGGCTGGAGCTGAAGAAAATGAAGAAGGTAAAATCACCAACTTCCAGGATGTAACCCTTAGTGGCCGCATCATGTCGCGTCGGATCATGGGCAAAGCAGCCTTTGCAGAATTACAGGACAGCAGCGGCCGTATCCAACTGTACCTGAGTCGCGATGATATTGCTCCGGGAGAAGACAAATCGCTGTACAACGACCTGTTCAAAAAGTACCTGGATCTGGGCGACTTTGTGGGGGTAAAAGGTTTTGCTTTCAAGACCCGAACGGGAGAGCTTACAGTGCATGTCCAGGAATTTACCTTCCTCGGCAAGTCCCTCCGCCCTTTGCCGATTGTCAAGAAGGATGATGAAGGGAATGTCTACGACTCCTTCACCGATCCCGAGCTAAGATACCGTCAGCGATATGTAGACCTGACTGTCAATACAGATGTGCGGAACATCTTCCGCAAGCGCTCGAAGACCATTACAGCCATGCGCAAGTTTCTGGACGACATCGGTTTGATGGAAGTAGAAACACCGGTCCTGCAAGCCATACACGGCGGTGCATCGGCCAGGCCTTTTGCGACCCACCACAACACGCTCGATACACCCATGTATATGCGCATAGCCAATGAGCTGTATCTCAAGCGGCTCATTGTTGGCGGTTTTGATGGCGTGTATGAGATTGGTAAGATGTTCAGGAACGAGGGTATGGATCGCACCCACAATCCTGAGTTTACTATGGTCGAATTCTACGTAGCCTATCAGGATTATCACTGGATGATGGACACCGTTGAAAAGCTATTACAAACCGTAGTAGCAGAAGTAAACGGGGAGGCCCAGGTCGAAATTGATGGAAAGACCATTGACTTCAGCGGCCCTTATCCGCGTATGAGTATGTACGAAGCGATTGAGCAGTACACAGGAACAGACATCAGCGAGATGGATGAATCCGACCTGCGGAAGTTCTGTAAAAGCAACCACATAGACGTGGATGCCAGCATGGGAAGAGGCAAGTTGATAGATGAAATATTTGGCGAGAAAGTCGAGCACCAGCTGGTGCAACCCACTTTTATCACCGATTACCCCGTAGAGATGTCTCCACTCACCAAAAAGCACCGATCTAAGCCGGGACTGGTGGAGCGATTCGAACTGATTGTGAATGGTAAAGAATTGGCCAATGCCTATACCGAGCTTAATGACCCCATAGATCAGCGAGAGCGATTTGAAGCCCAGCTGGAACTGGCCAAGCGAGGAGATGAAGAAGCCATGGCCCTAGACGAAGACTTCCTTCGTGCCCTCGAATACGGTATGCCTCCCACTACAGGAGTAGGCATTGGCATCGATCGATTGGTGATGCTGATTACCGGACAGCCAAGCATTCAGGAGGTGTTGTTTTTCCCGCAAATGAGACCAGAGAACTAGTCTTTTAGGTGAATTCGGGCGTTGCTAATCAACCTGTGCCAAATGCGCCTAGACTTACCCTCGAACTACGATAAGTGGGAATAGTCTTTTACAACAGACCTAAAAGACTGCCCGCAAGGAAACACACGAAGTCCAATTCAATTTAAGATTCCCCATAAATTGAGCAGCCCCAAAACACCTCTAAAAGACTAACATATGTACCCCGACCTCTCCTATCTATTTCACGATCTGATCGGTACCGAGCCCGACAACTGGCTGAGCATCTTCAAGACCTTTGGGTTCTTCCTGCTCATGGCTTTTGTCGTAGCTGCCTGGTTGCTCAAACTGGAGCTGAAGCGACGTGAAAAGCTGGGCCAGTTCACAAGCAAAACCTACACCATAGAGAAAAGTCCTGCCAACAAGACTTCCGATCTGCTGGTCAATGGCTTTGTAGGCTTCCTCCTAGGCTATAAGCTACCCTATGCGTTTAGCCATTTCGACGAATGGAAGCTCGACCCGGCCTCCGTGTTACTGAGCACGGATGGAAACTTCCTGACGGGAATTATTGGGGCCGCACTGTTTGCGGGATACTACTACTGGCTGGGCACGCGCGACAAGGAAGTATATCCCAAAGATGTGCAGATCTGGCCCAGCGATCGTATCGGCCCTATTACTTTTGCTGCTGCCATTGGGGGTCTTGTGGGGGCCAAGGTATTTGCCATCATAGAAGATCTACCGAGCTTCTTTGAGCGACCTGCGGAAATCTTTTTCTCAGGGACAGGTCTGGCTATATATGGCGGATTGATCGGTGGTGCGCTAGCCGTGATTTGGTATCTGCGCAAGCACAATATCTCCGTTTTGCCTTTTACCGATGCTGTAGCTCCAGCGCTAATGGTAGCTTATGGTGTTGGTCGTATCGGCTGCCAGCTTAGCGGTGATGGCGACTGGGGTATAGCCGCAGGACCTCAGCCCGATTGGTGGTTTTTACCAGACTGGATGTGGTCGTTTACCTACCCTCACTCTGTAATTTTTCCGCAACTAGAGCCCGGCAGAATACCCTATTCCAATGCTGTGGCTTTGCCAGATTGCGATCTGCAATACTGCTACGAATTGGCCAAAGCAGCTTATCCAACACCATTTTATGAAACCATCATGGCTTTTGCCATTGGTGCCATCCTCTGGAGTTTGCGCAAGCGATTGACACCCATCCCCGGACTGCTCTTTGCCATCTACTTAGTTTTCAATGGCATCGAACGCTTTTTCATCGAATTCATCCGAGTGAACGACACCTACGACTTTGCTTTTGGACTGACTCAGGCCCAAATCATCGCTGTTGGCTTTATGCTGACCGGTCTGTGGATGGCCTGGTGGACGAGAAAAAAAGCAAAAAACTGATCAAACACAAGTAGGGTTTCTTGAATTGGGAGTTACTAGAACAAATTGACTGACACAACATTCATCAGTCTCCATCGTACCTCCCATCGCTGAACGCGAGGCACACAACACGACCACTGAGGTTGCCGTTTTTCTACTTTAAGAACTTTTAGAGAGAGAAACATGACTGGCAAATTTACCCTCCACAGCCTGTGGGGCTGTGTTCTTTTTGTGGCTACGGGTCACTTATCAGCTCAAACCATAAATTTTTCGGATCCGCTTTTCATCTCAAAGAACAGCGCAGAAGTCGACGTTGCAGACCTGGACACAGACGGCTTTAATGACATACTGATTTGTGGCGATCAGCAGGTCTGGTATAAAGGTCCAGACTTTACAGAAGCCTACGAAATCGGCCAAAGTGACGGCGGCCCGTATGCGGCCAGAGTAGCGGACATGAACGGCGATGGCTGGCCAGATTTTGTCACATCAGATGGCGCCCGCAATGAAGGCGACTATCCAGGACACGTCTACCTTTACCTTCATCCTGGAAATACGACCGACGTATTCTTACCCTGGCAACGAATCGTGGTTTACTCGGGGAATGTTCGTCACCAAAACGATTTGAGATTGGTAGATATAGATGGTGATGGCAAGCTGGACATACTGGAAAAGACCTGGTCTTCTACCGAGCGCGTCTTGATGGCTTTTCAAAACGACAACATCAACAACTGGACTGTCCGCACCTTTGAGACCGGAGAAAACGGAAAGCCAGAAGGCATCTCTGCCGGAGATCTCGACGGAGATGGGCAAGTAGAAATTGTCCAATCTGGCGTATACTGGGATTGCACCGGCAACTGGCGCACAGATGCCTTCGATGAATTTAGCATAGACCCAGAATTTTATGCCAACAACTTTCACAAGACAAAATCAGAAACGGGCGACATCGATAACGACGGAGATATAGATGTCTATATCGGAAGCGCAGAAGGCAATGATTTAAAATTATCCTGGTACGAGAATGAAGGTCTGAATCCAGACGGAAGTGTCTCCTGGGCGGAGCACCTCATAAGAGATGACTTTGGTAAATGCCATATGGTTAGGCTCTTCGATATTGACCAGGATGGTGACCTGGATCTGTGTACTGGGCGCTCATTCGGTTCAAACGGGCTGCTCATTTTCTACAATGAAAACAATGGAGATAGTTGGACCATGCAAGACTACGACCCTGATGGGGAAATCTATACCGGAGCTGTTGCCGATCTGGATGCCGATGGCGATTTCGATGTTGTAGGCCCAACCAGATTTTATGGTGGTAGTACGCGATACTACATCAACGAAACTCCTGGAGACCCACCCGCTGATCCAGCCAACCTAGATGCTACTTTGATTGATGGCATATATGCTGACTTAAGCTGGGAGGATTTAAGTGACAATGAAGGCAGCTTTCAAATCGAGCGCCAGACTGATGGTGGCCCATGGGAAACACTTATAAGTCGCCCTGCCAACACCACCAGCTACCTAGACCAAATGACTTTCCCGGATGAGACCTACAGATATCGCATCCGGGCAGCTAATGCAGCCGGAGCTTCAGACTGGATAGTGAGCAATGAAGTTACCGTCGACGGTAATTTTCCGCCTGATGCCAATGCCGGCCCAAATCAAACCTTTTTCAGCTTGCAAAGTGTGGAGCTTGATGGTCGTGCCAGCTTTGATCTAGACGATCCAATAGATTCCCTCATCTTCAGCTGGGATCAGGTCGAAGGCCCATCAGTGTCCATCAGTCATGCCGACAGTATTGTGGCCAATTTTACACCTTCAGAACTGGGTGTGTACACCTTTGAGTTAATCATCCGTGATGAAATGCTGAGTGATCCTGACCTGGTCGTCATCCGATTTACGGATCTCGACGCCAATTTACTCGCCTATTGGCCTATGGAAGCATACACTGGCGATACCGTCCCGGAATTAGTCGCTGAATACACCAGTCTCAGAAACATTGGAACCGAATGGCGATCAGAAGAAGGAGTCAGTGGCGATGCCCTGTTTTTTGATGGCAATACCAGTCGAGTGGATGTGGAAGCATTTGATGTTAGTGGTGAGACAATGACCATCACTTGCTGGATTAAAGCCGCCGATTTAGACAATGTAGAAGGGCGAATCATCAGCAAAGCCAGCAGCACCTCAGGCACAGATCATTATTGGATGCTGAGTCAAAATGCGGGCTCTCAATTGAGGTTTCGCCTGAAAACCGATCAGGGCGGCACAGCTACCTTGATCAGCCAATCAGACGAGATCATAGCCAATCAGTGGTACTTTATAGCTGCTCGATACGATGGCGTAAACATGGAGCTATACAAAGATGGCCAGCTCATCGCATCCTTGGCCAAAACTGGTCTCATCAGTGAGGCTCCAAGTGTCCCAATATCTATAGGTAACCAACCTACCGGTGCAGGTGAACGGCCTTTCTCGGGCTGGATAGAT
>JBCBVN010000152.1:0-9805 GCA_039817625.1 Bacteroidota bacterium | reverse complement strand
GGCATCAACTGCTTTGACGTCGCTTTCAAATTGCGGGCTGGCCATGTGAGATTGGGTTGATTTTTTGAGGAAGGCAAAAATAGGGTTTTTTAAGTATCCGAAGTGTAAACCGAAAACACCGACTTTAATTGCATGGCCACAAGTCTTCACTGAGCGGAAATCTTGGTCCGCTGAAGTTGAAATGCCACCATTCGGTGCGTATGGTCAAAAAGCCCTGAGCCCGCATAGCTGCTTGTAGGGTTTGTCTGTTTTTTAGGACTTCCACAGGTAGATTGTCTGCCGCGGAATGGCCAGCAGGCCCGAAAAAATCGAAGTCGGTCCCCATGTCTAGCTCTTCCTGAGTTCTCAAGTCGATCAGGGTGAGGTCTACTGCTGCTCCACGACTGTGCACACTGCCGCGAGCAGGTCTGGCTACATAGCGGGGGTCGGGCACCTTGTCCCAAAGGCGCTGTTGGTAAGGAGCCGGGCGGTAGCAATCGTACATCTTAAGTCCGAGACCTTGCTCTGCCAGTGACTGTTGAACAGCGAGTATGGCTTCGGCTACGGCTGGTCTCAACCAGCATCGACCGCAATCGTATATCTGCTCGCCCATAAAGTTATTGTCTGTGGCGTATCGTATGTCGAGTACGATAGTAGAGTCCAGGAGTTCAATATCTCGCCAAAGTGTGCTGTCAGGAGCTTCGCGCTTCACTTCGGGTTCCTGAAGGATCACGGGCGTTTCCTCCATCGTGTCAGGCTCGATGATGGCTGTAGTCGATGAAATAGGCTCATCGGTCTGCATGGGTTCAGAGGGCGAGCTTTGGCCTGCGCATCCGAGCCAGGCCACTACCTGCGGAAGTACAAAAAGATAAAACAGCGAAGGGTATCTCATTCGATCAAAGATAGGCTATTGCTTACCTTCACCTGTATGAATAATTGGTATGTCCCGATTACCTTATTGCCGAGTGTTGGGTTTTTCATTGTGGCTACGACCAGCGTTTCAAATGCCTTGAGTGCCGAGATAGCTCGCTTGATCGAGTTGTCGCTAGAGAAAGATCAGCACATCATAGCGCGTAAGGTGAAGCAATTGCGAACGGTAAATAATGCCCTGGTTTTGCTATATGCCAGTGCAGCCCTGCTCGCCATAACGGGCCTGGTAGCCGGGTTGGAGTTTAATCTGATGCTACATCTGGAGAGATACGTCGTGGTGTTGATCTGCGTAGCCATAGGTGTAGTGGTTTTGGCCTTGGTCCTATTGATGATGTACGCTTACCGGGCAGTACGCATTAAAGAAGAGCAATTTAGGAGGCATTGATGCTCTACTGCAAGCTATACTGAAATCCGAGGTTAATTGTAGCAGTTTGTCTACTCAGATAAGTGGGCTGCGTGCTGGATGATCTTGGTTGAATTCGGTTGAGCTGAAGGTTTAAGCCCGAATCTGCTGTGACTAAACGCGTCTTCAAATTTAAAAGGTTAGCTACATCGGCTTCTGAAGTTTGACTGAATTGAAATGCTTGGGTCGGTACTTGCTCAGCATGTAAAGACAAAGTATTCAGACTACTTTGCTGGTCGAGCATTAAGTCAATATGCAAGGGTTGGTTGGCAAAACTGACTACAACGGGGCAATTAAGTCCTACACAAGGTTCATCTATATTAAAATGAGTGGCCTGAATGGCAGAAGTGACGGCGAAAATGGCGATTGTGGCGGTGAAGAAGCGTAGCATGATTTAGATATTTTATTGTTGTCTGATGCTACAAAAGAGCAGGTTTCCTCAGCTGTTTGAATTGGCCATTTTTCCTGATGAGTTATCAATTTTTCTCGAAGTGGTAGGATCGGCCGATTTGATGTAGTGGGGGTTACAGGGTGGCCTTGTTTGTAATTGAAATGAATTAGCTTTACTCAACCAAAAGTGTGAGCTCGTCTAATCTAATTTTCTATCTGGCGAGCACAAATCCAGGTTCTACCTGGCCTTGTGTGCTGTCGGATTATAGAAGTTTAGGGGAGTTCGGTATTAAACGAGCTAGTTGTTTAGAAATTCATGTAGGTTTTAAGATATAAAAGTCAGTAGAGAGCGACCACGTAATAGATTTTTAGGAATATGAAAAAATTGATTTTTGCATTAGTAGCAATGGTACTTTTTGCATTAGTATATCTAGGTGGGAAGGCCTTACTTAGCCCTGCTGAAACTATAGGTTACTCTGAAGGCTCTAGCGTTGATTCTGTAAGATCGGTCATGTTGAGATCTGGAATCGACTCTCAGCGCATATCCAGTTTGGTTGAATATTTGAGGCCGCTGATATTTTCCCCGGAGAATGAGCGCCTTTTGGATGACTGGTATGCCAATAATTCCAAATGGATAGCGTTTTTCGGTGATGCACAAAATGTAGTGTTTTGCGCGAAACTCATTTACGAAGAGTGCAAAGCGGCCAATGATTTGTCGAAGGCTTCATGGGCCATGAATTCCATTGGTAGGCTCTACGCCAAAGATGGTGAATATGTGCTGGCTTTAGAAGCTGCTAAAGAGGCCTATGAGTTGGGATACAGAGCAGCTGACTCTACCAGGATGGGGTGGGGCTTGAATCACATCAGCCTTGCATTCTTGTGGCTGGAAGATTTTCATGCATGTCTCGATTATGCTGATCGCACCTTAGAGATAGCCAGAGCCATCGATGACAAGGCCATAGAAGCAACGATTATCGGGGTCATTGCAGGGGTGAAATCGTATCAGGATCAGGATTACGAAGCTTCTATGCTTTTGGTCAAGCAAAGCCTGGATATTGCCAGGCAAAACAATTTGCCGCATACTGCTAAACGGGCAATTATCAATATTGCATACACGCTAAATAACCTCGGGCGTTATGATGAAGCCGTAGAGTTTTTAACTGACAATACAGACATTCAGAATTTATCACCCTCTATGCCGAATGTGTTTTTGTGCTACAATTTGCACAATGCTTATCTGGGCAAGGAAGACTTTGAACGGGCAGCCTATTATCTGGATGTAGGATTCGATTTTGCCACAGAAATGAACTATCGATATGGCCAATTGTACGGCGAGCAGTACAGAACTACATTATATAAGCGGCAGGGACTATATGAGCAAGCCCTGGAGGCATCCGAACGAACACAGAGTCTTCAGAGTCAAATTACAGCTTTGGAAAGAACGAGCACTCTGCAATCGCTAAAGACCAGAATACGACTTTCTGATAAGGACCTGGAAATAGAACGAATAGACCAAGCCAGATTGGCCAGCGAGCAAAAGTTTGAGCAGCAACTTCAACAGGTGATTTTTCTAGGTGTTTTTTTGGTAACCTTCATACCAGGTATCTACCTATTGATGCGCAATCGCTACAGAGCGGAGTCTGCTGAACAGCAAAAAGAAATAGCCGAAGCCAAGCTGCAAGTCTTGCAATCGCAGATGCATCCGCATTTCATGTTTAATGCGCTTGGCGGGGTGCAGAACTACATTTTGAAATCGGAAAAAATTGAAGCCTATAACTATATGGGCAAGTTTGCTACCCTGCTGCGTACCATTACAAAAACCTCAAATCAGATACACATAGAGATAGATCAGGAAATTGAGTTTTTGGAATCTTACTTAGAAATGGAAAAGTTGCGTTTTAGGGATGATTTTCATTACGATATAACGGTAGATCCCGAAATTCGTGGCACACAAGCCAGCATACCGAGTATGGTACTTCAGCCTCTCGTAGAAAATGCCCTTATTCACGGGCTGACAGGTCTGGATCGTAAAGGGATCTTGACAATAGATATTCATAAATCTACAGCGGGAGAGGGGGTCTTCTGTACAATAGAAGATAACGGTCGGGGAAGAAAAGCTGCCGGTAAAATCGCTCAGGATCAGGGATCAAAAGGCCATCTATCTATCGCAACGGTCAACATGGAGAAACGCCTGGAATTTCTCCGAAGCTTTGGCTACAAAGATGTAGAATCGACAATAGAAGACCTGTACAAGGACGGCAAAGCTGCCGGTACTAAGGTGGGCATCTATTTGCCATTTATGGACGCCAATGGCCTAGATTAGCATTGATGAGTGCTCCAAACTAGTCGGCTGACGAAAGTTCTTCTTTCTCCTTGGGTTCAAGGGCCTCAGCAATCCCTTTTAAAATATCTTCTGCCAGGGTCAGACTCTTCACGCCTTCACGGATCATAATGAGGGATCTCGGCGTCTGCTTTAGGCGCAGCGCCCGCAGCTTGCCCTCGTTGGCGATCAGATCAGAAATGCGTGCGAAGGCAGGGCTCTCGTAATAGGGAGATTGTGGATCTTCGACGAAGAAACACATGAGCTTGTTGTTTTTCAAGACCAGGCGCTCGAAACCAAGACGGCGACATACCCAGCGAAGCCTTAGTCCATCCATCAACTCTTCTATGGGGGGAGGGACCCGGCCAAAGCGGTCGGCTAACGACCTGCGGAAGTCCTCCAGACCCTCCTCGGTTTCGATATTGTCCAGCTCCTGATATAAACGAAGCCGTTCCTGACTACTCTCCACATACTCGGTTGGGATGAGCATTTCGGTGTCGGTTTCGATGGCTACTTCGCGCACGAAAGCCTCCGCATCTTGCAACTGATCGGCAAAGACCTCTTGAAACTCGTTTTGCTTAAGCTCGCGTACGGCTTCTTCCAAAATGCGCTGGTAGGCTTCGTACCCGATGTCGGCTATGAAGCCCGACTGTTCGCCACCTAGCAGGTTGCCTGCCCCGCGGATGTCGAGGTCCTTCATTGCAATATTAAATCCGCTGCCCAGGTCGCTGAACTCCTCGAGGGTGCGGAGGCGCTTGCGGGCCTCGGGTGTCAATACGCTCAAAGGCGGAGCCAGCAGATAGCAGAAAGCCTTTTTGTTGCTGCGCCCAACACGCCCGCGAAGCTGGTGCAAGTCGCTCAGACCAAACTGGTGAGCGTTGTTGATGATGATCGTATTGGCATTGGCAATGTCTAGCCCAGTCTCGATAATGTTGGTACAGACCAATACTTCAAATCGCCGATCGATGAATTCAACCAGTCGACTTTCCAGATCCTTGGGCTCCATTTGTCCGTGGGCGGCGTCGAACTGAACATCTGGACACAGCCGCCGGAGTAAACCAAGCACATCGTTGAGACTCTTGACTCGATTGTGGACGAAGAAAACCTGCCCACCGCGATACACCTCATATTCGATGGCTTCTTTAATCAGCTCTTCGTTAAAAATCCGGACCTCTGTATGTATGGGCTGACGGTTGGGCGGTGGAGTTCTGATCACGCTCAGGTCGCGGGCATTCATCAGACTAAACTGCAGGGTGCGCGGTATGGGCGTGGCCGTGAGGGTGAGGGTGTCGACGTTTACCTTAAACTTTCGCAGCTTTTCCTTGGCCGCCACTCCAAATTTCTGCTCTTCGTCTATGACCAGCAGCCCGAGGTCTTTGAAGCCGACATCCTTAGACAGGAGCGCGTGGGTGCCGATGATGAGGTCGATCTTTCCTTCTTTGAGCTTTTTATAGATCTCTCGCTTCTGCTTGGCCGTCCGGAATCGGTTGACGTAATCGACATTGACGCCAAACTCGTCCAGCCGCTCCGAGAAGGTGCGGTAGTGCTGTAGGGCGAGTATAGTGGTGGGCACCAGCACGGCCACTTGCTTGTTGTCGGCTATGGCTTTGAAGGCGGCGCGCATGGCGACCTCGGTCTTGCCGAAACCCACATCGCCGCAGACCAGCCGGTCCATCGGGTGAGGCTTCATCATGTCGCCCTTTACGTCGTTGGTGGCCTTGAATTGGTCGGGTGTGTCTTCGTAAATGAAGGAGGCTTCGAGCTCGTTTTGGAGGTAGCCGTCTGGCGGGAAGGCATGGCCGGGAGTAGCCTTTCGTTTGGCGTAAAGCTTGATGAGCTCGCCCGCCATATCCTTCATGCGCTTCTTCGTACGCGCCTTGAGGTTTTTCCAGGCTTCGCCCCCAATCTTATCCAGGCGGGGTAGGGTGCCGTCCTTGCCCGAGTAGCGACTCAGCTTGTGCAAGCTATTGATGCCTACATAAAGCAGGTCGTTGTTTTTGTAGACCAGCCGCACGGCCTCTTGCTGGCGGCCGTTGATGCCTAGCTTTTCCAGCCCACTGAATCTGCCAACGCCATGATCGATGTGTACGACCATGTCGCCGGGTTCGAGGTCTTTGAGCATGCGCAGGTTGAGTGCCTGATCGCGTGTAAAGCCTCGTCTGAGCTTGTAGCGGTGAAAGCGCTCAAAGATCTGATGGTCGGTATAACAAGCAATGCCAACCGACTGGTCGATGAACCCTTCGTGTATGGATCGAACGATGGGTTCAAAACTGACTTGAGCATCCAGGTCGTTGAAGATGGCATAAAATCGCTCGACCTGCCGCGCCTGATCGGTAAAGATGTAGTTGGTTAGTCCGCTGGCACTGTTTTCGTTGAGGTTGCGAATCAGTAGCTCAAAGTTCTTATTAAAGCTGGGCTGCGGCTTGCCCTGGCAGTCTATGGTTTCGTGTATGTCCATTGGCTGCTGATAGTCGCTCCAGAAGACGATCGACTGTTCTTCTACTTCAGCTACGGCCTCTCCCGGTCTGATGAAAGCCCTTTCGCGAAAGATATTGGCCAACTCATCATCGTCGATGACCGTCAGTTCTTCGGCAAATTTTTCGGCCTTGTCGAAAGCTTCTGCCAGCTTATCCATCAGCAGCTGGTGGTCTTTAAGCCAGACGATGCTGTTTTCTGGCAATACTTGCCAAAGGCTCACCTTTTGCTCTACCCCAAATTTGGTGTTGATGTTAGGCACAATATGGACCTCCTCCATATTCTTTTGCGAGAGCTGTGAGAGCGGGTCGAAGGTTCGGATGCTCTCCACTTCGTCGTCGAAAAGCTCGATGCGGTAGGGGTAGTCATTGCCGAAACTGAAAATATCGACTATACCACCTCTTATGCTGTACTGGCCGGGCTCGTAGACGAATTCTTCCCGCTTAAAGCCGTATTCGCTGAGCAGCTCCACGGTCGTATCCACATCCAGCGATTCCTCTTTCTTGATGTCGATACGAGAGTCGTTGAGGGCTACGGGTGAGACGACTTTCTCAAATAAGGCTTCGGGGTAGGTGACCACGATCTCTCCCCGAGAGCTGGAGTGCGTCAGGTAGTTGATGGTCTCGGTCCGCTGCTGCACGTTGGTGCGATCTATACGCTCGAAGTAGAGCGGCCGCTTAAAGCTATCGGGTAGCAGGCGGACTTCCTTGGGCTTCAGAATCTCCGAAAGGCTGTTTTGGAGGTAAGCCGCCTCTTCCTTATCGGTAGCAATGAGCAGGTGATGACCTCCCGCTCTTTTGTAGGTACCCGCCAGTAAGAAGGCAATCTGTGACCCGACAAGATGGCGCAGTTGTACGCGAGCTATATTTTTTTGGACTTCCCTGCCTGCTGGCGCATGGCAGGCAGGCGCAGGTGGAGAGATTCCCCGAATCTCGACATCCTCGCGCGAGGTCTTGAAGACCGAGTTGCGGGATGGGGTAGTTCCCCGAATCTCGACATCCTCGCGCGAGGTCTTGACAACCGAATTGCGGGATGGCGTCTTTTCCCGAACGTCGACACCCTCATCCGTACCCTTGGAGTGAGTTCCTTCCCCTAGTTGTAGCAAGGAGTCCTTCTCTTGGGCTGTGGCTGTATCTCTCAAACGAGGCGTTTCATCCAAGCCGAGTGCCTGTAGTAGTCTGGCTACACGCGCATCATTTCGATAAAGATCGAGGAGTTTATCCATTAGCTAGCTGACCGGGATTTTCATAGGGCCGCAAAGATAACGGAATGGGGGGAGGGAGGTTTAGTTGTCGTCGGCCCAGCTCTGCTGGTCCGCCGACAGGCAGAGCGGTTAGGCCAGGAACCAGCAACTATCTTTTTCCGATATTTGTTAGCCAATCAAAGTCAATCGATATGACTAACTATCCACATCTTGAACGAAGGGCCGATATTTTACGTGGTAAGCCAGTCATAAAAGGCACTCGCATCAGTGTGGCTATGATTCTGGAATGGATGGCCAGCGGAGGTCATGTCGATAGCATTGCAGAGCGGTATCCACAGCTGAGTAAAGAGGCCATTCAGGAGGCGGTTCGCTATGCGAGTGAGGAGTTAGGGTCTGTTGAGATTATTGAAGTTACGGTAGCGGCGTGAGCTTAAACGAGATCAAGTATTTAGCCGATGAAAATATTGATCGGGAGGTTGTAAAATTCTTGCTCAAAAAAGGCATCGATGTTGTGCACGTACCTGAAATAGGGCGGTCAGGTAATTCTGACCTTGATTTAATGAGACTAGCACATGAACAAGATCGAGCAATTCTCACTCACGACAGCGACTTTGGAACATTGGCATTTGTTGATAATGAACCGTTCTTTGCGATAGTCTATCTCAGACCTGGGCATTTTGATCCGGTGTTTACGATTGAGAGTCTGACACAGTTGTTTGCATTGGACCTGGAGCTTCAGGCTTCTACGATTATTACGGCCAGTAGAAAGGGGGAGAAGCTTACTGTTCGTATAAGGCTTGTATAACCTCAACGCAAATAATCCGCCGCGACCCGTCCAACCGTATCTTGAATACCAGGATCAATCAGCTCCCTCTCGAGGATGTAATCGTAAACTTCGCGCGCCCCACTTTTGGCCGCCTGGTGGAGTAAGGTCCGCCCATCATGGCAGGTGGTGTGGATGTCGACGCCTCTATCCAGAAGGAGCTCTAGCATAGCTACGCTTTCTGTATCATGCATGGGATAACAGCCGATGGATTCTTCGCTCATACGCTGGTCTGGGTCGCCGCCGTGGTTGAGGATAAATTCGACCAACTCCACATTGTCGACTAATATGGGATAGGCCAAAAAGGAGTTATTCTCTTCATCAGCTCCATTGATGTCAGCACCTTTAGCTAGGAATTGTTGGGCCATGTCCAGCGCCTGATCATCGCAAAAAACTGCATTTGTGAGGATGTGATCTACATCGCATATAACATTAGGGTCGAGGCCGTCTTCGAGCATTTGTTTGACGAGGCTCAGGTCGCAGTATTCTGCAGCTATACACAGCGCGTAGTCTTTTGTTACTTCCATATCGAAAGGATATTCACCCACTACAAAATCATCTAGATGAGAAATGTCGTAGCCGAAGTACTTGACGATTTTACCGTCGATGATTTCCAGATTTTCGGTGTTTTGACCTTGGACACTATTGTCGGTGGTGGCCGGATAGGACTGAGACTGGCAGGACAGAAAAATGGTAATGAGTGGAAAGATATAGTGCATGTGGGTTATTATTGGGAATCGATATGGGTGTCAGTCAATTTGATAAGGATACCCAGTCAAGTTTCTCGAAAGTCAAACCTGCATTACTAGAGAGATTTAAAACACAAACATATTTGACTACAATTTAGGAGATTGTAGAGCCAGTTTTAAACCCAGTAAACTTAGTTGGTCATTCCTGACATAATTTGTCGGGAGTATGCTAAAGGGTTCCTGAATTTAGTCCAATTCGTGTGCAACCAAATAAAATTTCAATGCTAAGCCAGCTAAATTTAGCTAAATTGCACCCATCATCCGACTAGAGATGCCCCCTAAAGGCCACCGAACCTGACTCAAAAAGCCTAACTTGAGCTTGAAACTATCTTAAGCTAACTAGTCTTCATTCATGCGATTATTTCTTTTTACCCTGCTGGGTTGTGCCTTTTCCCTTTGTCCCCTGGCAGCCCAAACAACACTAACCGGACAAGTAGTAGACGCCAATACCAACGAAGAGTTGATAGGGGCGAGTATCCTGATTAAAGGCACCAGTCGAGGTACCATTACCGACATAGACGGCACCTTTTCT
>JBCBVN010000151.1:0-9904 GCA_039817625.1 Bacteroidota bacterium | reverse complement strand
ATTATTCCTGATTCAATACCAATGTCAAAATATTACATAGCCCGACTTAATCGTCGACTTGGTTATCCATTGTACTGACTATGAATTACATTTGAGCATCATTCTCCTCAAAGTCCTTTTCCCGGACTAGAATGAAGCATATGCTCATTAGTAAACAAAAATGGATCTTCTACCTCCTCACATGCTCTGCTGGGGTGTATCTAAGTGCTCAGGGTCCTGCACTAGATTGGGCTACGTACATAGGAGGAAGCGAGTTTGATGATGCCAGAGCCATTGCCGTCGATGAGTCCGGCTTTATTTATGCAACAGGCACCACAGAAGGTGTTTTACCTAACATTAGTGCCGATGCCCACCAAAGTAATCCGCAAGGCGGAAAAGATGCATACCTCGCCAAATACGCTCCGGAAGGATCTCTTGTTTGGGCAACTTATTTAGGCGGAGAAGACACCGATGAAGCAAAGTCTTTGGCCGTCAGCCCCAGCGGGGAAGTGTTGGTCATGATCACGACCAGTTCGCTCACACAACTCGCCACGACTGGCGTCTACCAACCGGAATTTGGAGGTGGATTCACAGATGCCTATCTCGCAAAATTTTCCTCAGATGGCCAGATGATCTGGGGTACTTATCTCGGTGGCGACAACAACGACATCGGCTTTGACATTACTACGGATGTTGCGGGAAATGCATACGTGGTGGGGCGGACCAAATCCTTTAACAACATTGCATCGGATGGTGCTTTCCAGACAGGAATAGCAGGCGACATCGATGCTTTTATCTTTAAAATCGATGCCGATGGGCAGCGCGTGTGGAGCACCTACTTCGGTGGCAATCGAGTCGATCTGGGAACAGCCGTAACCGTAGACCCACAGCAGAATGTATATCTCGGTGGTTGGACAGCCTCAGAAGACAACATCGCCACTGGCGGCCAACAGCCCATCTATGGCGGCGGGCAGGCCGATATGTTTCTGGCTAAGTTTAGAGCCAACGGACAAAGGCAGTGGTGCACCTACTTCGGCGGTGTAAACAATGACTTTGCCAATGACCTAGCCTATCAATCAGATGGTGCTCTGGTCATGGTAGGTTCCAGTTTTTCTCCAGAAAACATCGGCACCCCCGGCACCCATCAGCCTTTTTCCGACGGTAGCGGCGAAGCAGTCATTGCCAAATTCGATTTACAAGGACAGCAGTTGTGGGGCAGCTATTTCGGAGGCGAGGAGCCCGACGTATTTTCAGAGCTAAATATTGACCCAGCAGGGAATCTGTACGTCAGCGGATACGCGAAATCTACAGATGCCATAAGCACAGTTTGTTCACCCCAAGACACACATGGTCAGGGCATCTGGGACGCCACCCTTTCTGTGTTCAGTGCTTCCGGGCGTCTGAAATGGTCGACCTACCTGGGGAGTACCGAAGAAGAGCAAGCGTATGATATTGTCATGAGCCCTGGTGAAGATGCCGTTTACTTGACCGGCATCACCAAATCAACAGACCATTTCAGTACGGGTCAAGCTCAACAGAGCGAATTCGGTGGTGGAGACAGCGATGGCTTTCTGGCTAGATACGACCTGTGCCGCCCACCAGTAGCACAGTTGCTTGATGGTGGAAGCATTTGCGAGGAAACGCCCGATAGTCTCGTCATCGATTTATTGGAAGGCCCCTGCGCTACTCTGCAGTATGCAATTGATGGTGAAGTGCAGGATCAGGTCATTTTGCAATCGGGCAGAAATGCGTTCTATATCTCAACCCCAAATTGGCAGAGGATAGACGTACTCTCTTTGGGCAATTCCGACTGCCCCGGGGAGGTTCTCGGTCCCAATTATATGGAATTGGTCAATGAGATCCTCTCCACCAGCGAGGTCATCTTACAGTGCGATTCCACGACCCAAACCTACACTGCATCCTTCCGACTCTATGGGCGAACATCTTCCTATCTGGAGCTCGACAATCGAGGTAGCTTCAATGACCGTCTGTTCACCAGCAACCCCATCCCTTTCGGTCAGCCATATAGCTTCCGGGTTTCCTCTACGGCCGGTTGCGAGATACTGATTCTCAATGGTCAGTTTGCGTGCAGCGAAGATTGTGCTCCGTTGCAATTTAATCTGGAATCTAATTATCAATCTTGTATTGGCGATGGCTTTCAACTGGGCCCTTTCTTAGGTGAGGACTTCCGCTGGTCGGGACCAAATACCTTCCAATCCGATGCTGACCAATTGCTCATTTCAGCTCTTGATGATTCCAATGCGGGAACTTACCAGCTCGTAGTGACTTACGGCGTAGTCTGTGCGGATAGTTTTGCTTTTGATCTCGAGCTAGCCGACAAGCCCGAATTGAGCTGGCAGTTTATCCGCGAGCCCGATTGCCAACTCGAAACTGCCGATATCGAACTGTATGCCGATCAGGTTGATCTCCTGTTCGCCGTAGATGGGCGATCCTATCAAGACTTTTCCTACTTCTCTGGTTTGTCTCCGGGGGAACACTCCATTACGGCCATCAATGAATTGGGCTGCACGACCACCAGTACCATCAGTTGGACTCCACCGCTCTGCCCGGTCTACGCCCCGACTGCTTTCTCGCCCAACGACGATGGCATCAATGATCGCTTCCGTTTGTTTGCCGCTCGCGAGCTGAACATCCAGGTAGAACGATTTGAAATCTTTGACCGGTGGGGAGGTTCCATAACCAGGACTATAGATTTACCGCTCGATGATCCCAGCGGATGGTGGAACGGAAATATGCCAGATGGCCGACCTGCAACTATGGGAAGCTATGTCTGGGTTGCTGAACTCATCACCCAAGACGGACAAAAGATTTCCCAATCTGGGGTGGTCAATCTTTTGAGGTAAAAGTGAGCGTTTGTAATAGCGCTGCCTGCTAAGCTCACCCTATATCCAAAAAGCCTGTAAATACCTTTTTCGCTCCCCCCTTTAGCCAGATCTCCTTAGCTTGCTGGCCATCCCATTCCAGGTCCACTTTTAGCTCGCCGCCTTTGGCCGACACGGAGATGTGATGCTTCCCCGGTCCCAACTGGCTCGCCCGTACGATGGATGCAGCTACGACGCCTGTTCCACAAGCATAGGTCTCATCCTCTACCCCGCGCTCGTACGTTCTGATGGAAAGGCCGCCCGAGCTCAGCTGTTCTACAAAGTTGACGTTGATGCCATCTGCTGCAAAGCGCTTCCCATATCTCACTTCATGGGCCTCGGGTATGATCTTGACCTCGTCTACTTCGCCAACCAATCGCACATAATGGGGAGAACCGGTATCAAGGATAAAGTCGTCGTCTATAGACTCCAGGTCCTGCACAGGTTGCATCTCCAGTTCAACCATACCGTTTTCGGCAATCTTTGCTCGGTGCAAGCCATCGACTGCCATAAAATGGTATAGGCCATCTGCTGAGGCCGGATTGATGCCGAGTGCACTGGCGAAGGCCACGATACAGCGACCGCCGTTGCCACACATGGAGCTGGGTCTGCCGTCGCTATTGTAATAGTGCATTTCAAAATCGCAGCCCTCCAGATTGGTCAATACAATCAATCCATCGGCACCGATTCCAAATCTGCGGTGGCACAAATGGGCAATGAATTCATAATCATCTATAGCTGTTGGCCAATGCTGGCGACCATCGATTAGTATAAAATCATTGCCCGCGCCGTGGTATTTGCTAAACTGCATGCTGTTATTCTACCATTTGTTGTGTACGCGGGCGGCTGTTCTCTATGGAATTGGGATCGCCCAGATCAAAAGGCTCGTCTTGTATGTAGTGCAAGACGACAAACAGCAAGCTGAGCCCACCGATCACGATGATGGCCACCTTAGTCCAGAAAGGTCCAAATATATTGCCGACATACTTGCCGTCTCCGGGATCGCGTGTAGGAAACATACCGACTTATTTAGCCCAGTTTAGTAAGACACTACCCCAGGTGAAGCCGCTTCCGAAGGCCGCCAAACACACGAGGTCTCCTTTCTTGATGCGCCCTTCCTGATAGGCTTCCGAGAGGGCAATCGGTATACTGGCTGCTGTGGTATTCCCGTACTTCTGAATGTTGTTGTGGACCTGATCGTTGCTCAGCCCCAAACGCTTTTGTACAAATTGAGAGATTCGCAAATTGGCCTGGTGGGGAATAAGCATGTCGATGTCGGAAGGTGACCGACCTGCGGAAGTACAAGCTTCAACAA
Organism: Bacteroidota bacterium; assembly: GCA_039817625.1. Taxonomy (GTDB): domain Bacteria; phylum Bacteroidota; class Bacteroidia; order Chitinophagales; family Saprospiraceae; genus Neolewinella. The sequence goes on along the minus strand of JBCBVN010000151.1, from coordinate 5,728 downwards.
TCACCTCGGGAAATTTCTGTACCGCCATTTTAAAGACAGCCTGACCTTCCATGTGAGGAGAGTAGACGCTGCGCTCTACGATGTCGTGGTTGATAAACAGACCTCCAAAGGGCTTGTCTTCTACATCGAACTGGACATCGAACTCTTCGTAACCATCGATTTTGTCCAGGTGTACATTGGCGTGCATTCCCGGGTGAATGACGGATAGCTTTTCGGCGAAAGTTCCATCGCTGTGCAGTTTACTCGTCAGCACGGCTTCGTTTTCATCCTCGGTTGGTTGCAAAACGACGGCACCTGCACCATCACCAAAGATGACGGAAACATTCCGACCCCTTGTACTAAAATCGAGACCGTAGCTATGTATTTCGGCTCCGACCAGCAGGATATTTTTGTACATACCAGAACGGATAAACTGGTCGGCCACGGAAAGTCCGTAAACGAATCCCGTGCACTGATTTCTGACGTCGAGCGCACCGATTTCTGTCTTGGTGATGCCCAGTTCGCGCTGCAAGAGTACACCGCAACCTGGGAAGTAGTAGTCGGGGCTGAGGGTGGCAAATATGATGAAATCTATATCGTCTGGCTCGATACCTGCATCCTGGCAGGCGGCCCGGGCGGCTCTTGCACCAAGAGTAGCTGTGGTTTCTGTACCGCGCTCAACGAATCGTCTTTCCTGAATACCGGTTCTTTCTTGTATCCACTCGTCGCTCGTATCCATTACTTGTGCCAGGTCGTCATTAGTGACCACCTTAGGCGGTAAATAGTGGCCAATTCCGGCCAATTTTGTGTGGGGCATGATCTGTACTTTGAGCGACAAAGTTAGCCAATGGTAGCCATAGACCTAAATGCGGATTTACATCGTTTAATATACTGAGCAATCCTTAGCTGAAATAGTGCATACCATACACCTTGGCATAGTAGAAGACGAGCCCATCATGCTGGCGTCTATTCGCGAATGCTTTGAAAGAAACCCCGGCGTACAGATCGAACGATCATGCGAAACCATGGAAGATTTTCTGGAAGGCTTTGATGACAGTAGCCCCATCAATATGGTGTTACTCGACATCAATCTCCCTGGCATGAACGGTATAGCAGGCATCCCGCACCTGCTCAATCGCAAGCCAGATCTCGACATCATCATCCTGACCAACAGCGACAACAGCGACAATATTTTTAAGGCGCTGCAAACGGGCGCGGTCAGCTATCTGAGCAAGAAGAAGGTCAACCCCACCATCTTGCAAGAAGCTGTTTATACCGTACACAGAGGGGGCAGTTATATGAGTCCGGGTATTGCCAGGCAGGTGGTTGCCCACATGGCCAAGAACAACAGAAAACCGGTAGCCAACAGTAAGACGGATGCCGAGCAGCGACTGACGCCCCGGCAAATGGAGATCGTTCAGGGCTTTGTGGAAAACCTCACTTACCGCGATCTGGCCGAGCGTATGGACATCAGTCTGGAAACCGTGAGGGATCACGTAAAGAAAATCTATCGTAAGTTGCAGGTATCTTCCAAGATGGAAGTAGTCCGTAAGAAACTGGATGGAGAGATTTGAATAGTCTTTTTTCACTACTCTGCCTACTAATCCTTCCCACTACAGTCGTTGCACAACGCGCCGAGCTGGAGTTTTTCTCTGTGAGTGAGGGACTATCCAGCCCTGTAGTGACCGATATCGTTCGCGACGGACAAGGCTATCTATGGATGGGTACACCTGACGGTCTCAATCGATTCGATGGTTACGAATTCAGGACTTTCAATCAGGGGCCATACTCCGAAACCCGCCTGAGTAGAGGTAACATCAGCCAGCTGAGCGTAGATCAGGAAGGCAATCTCATCATCAGGTACGACGCCACTGCGGGCTGGTTTGACCGCTTTGACCCAAATACCTTTGAGGTAGAGCAGGTTCAGCTGATCAACAGAGATGAGGTAGAGGGTCACCCCCGTACGATTGCTACAGACCGTTTTGGTCGCATCTTCATCGCCTACAATGCCCCAACTGGTATCCGGGTCTACGAGTATACACCCAGCTCTTTGCAGTTGGTTATCGATGCTGCCGGTGAATTCGACCGAGTTGCACCTTCGGTGGAGTTGCTTGTGCTCGATAATTCCCAGTTCATTCTATATGATGATCAGTACGGTCTCCGCCACTACTCCGCTACTGGCAATTTATTATTCGAATACGGACCAGATTATTTTGCCCGTGCACCAAACAGTGCCTTTTTGCGGTCCTTTGAGGGCAGCTACCAAAGACTTTCCTTTCTCAAAGAAGGCGCTGAAGGGAAGGTATACCTCTCTTTTTTCAACCGGCCTGGCTTGTTCATCTACGATGCCAAGCAAAAGGCTCCGCTTTATCCGGTGGAGCAAATGCCTGATACCATTTTCTACCGCGATGCCTGGCGAGATGGAAATCAGCGCTTGCTCATCAGCGCCCAACAAGATAATCCGCTGGAAGATTTTGTCGATCAGTATCTGCTGGTCGAACCCGATGGGCAAGTGGACACCCTTGACCAATTATTGCAAGCCGGTAGGAGATTGAGCTCGGCTTTTGGTCGAGATTTTAAGAATACCATGTATTTGGGTACATCGAGTGGTCTGGCGGTGTACAAGCCCGCTTACACCGACATCAGAACCTATCTGGCCCAGGAACAAGTTGAAGAGGAATTTGCCCATCTCATCAGGGGCATTGCTGAGAATGCAAATGGCGACATATACTTCCTCACTCAGAATAAGGGCCTTTTCAAGATTCAGGCAGGAACACGACAGCTGGATACGGTACCTGTATTGGACGAGTATGGCCAAAAGATGCCCATTATACATGCTCGTGGCCTGGTCTTTGGCCCAGATAGCTTGCTGTATTTTACCAGTTCACAGCCTACAGGTCAGATAGGTGGGCTCTTCGTAAAATACAATCCCGACAATTGCCTCGCCCAGACAATAGAGACGGATTACCCCTTAGAAAGTATGTGCCTTGGTATCGACGAAACCATCTGGCTGGGTACGGCCACTCGACGTGGTGGCAGCCAGCTGTTGAAGTACGAGGCCGGCAGTCAAACCCTGGTGCCTCAAACCGATGCCTCAGGTGGTGGTTTTTTGCCCAATTCCGACCTCATCCATGTCAGTCAAAGCAAGGAAGGAGATAAATTGTATTTGGGCACAAATGGGCAAGGCTTTTTGATTTACGAACTCGATACCAAAACCGTCGAAAAGCTAGCTCCTCCCCCACCCGGCCAAACAGCCACCGGTCCAGAGCTGAACGATTATATAATTTATCATGTGCTGGAAGAGGAAGGTGGTATGCTCCTCATATCCACACACGGCGGTCTGCATCGCTATGACCCGGCTAATAGAGTCGTGGACGCCCACTATGGCCGAGTAGATGGCCTGAGCAGCAATGTCATTTATGGGATATTGCCCGTGGGTAATGGCAACTACTGGATCAGCACCTACTACGGACTCACCTTTTTCAGGCCCGATGGTGATCCATCATTTTTGCGCTACTTCAAGTCGGATGGCTTGAGCAATAATGAGTTTAACCGTTTCGCCTATCACCGAGATCAGCAAGGGCGCAATTACTTCGGTGGAGTCAACGGACTCAATGAGTTTTACGATTGGGAACTACTCGGCAATAAGCCCGAATCTCAGGTCCTTATAGCCGAGATCAATTGTTATGGTCGAAAGGGTGCTCGTCGAATAAACAGCCAGCTCAATGAGCTTCCTCTACTGCTGGTCAACCGGGATGAAAAGAGCATCGCCATTCAATTTGCCATGCCTGCCACACCTACAGCAAGCCGGAATCGTTTTCGGGTAAGATTGGAAGGTGAAGACGATGATTGGGTGGAGCTAGGTAGCGACCGCACGGCTAGGTATAGCAATTTGACCGGTGGTAAGTACCGACTGTTTGTTCAGGGGGCTGACGCTAATGGCAACTTTGTCGCTAACGATTTGATTTTGCCCATCCTTGTGCAGCAGTACATCTGGGAGAAAGGCTGGTTTCTGATCTTACTGGGCCTCATCGTAGCGGCCTCACTTGCTGGCGTTTTTTACTCGAGGCTAAGAGAGCGCTACAAATCAGAAAAGCTACGCAGTCAGCTGAGTAGCGACATACACGATGAAGTTAGTGGTCTACTCGCTGGAATAACCATGCAAAGCGAATTGCTACAAGGGCATACCGAAGACGGGCACCTCAATCATAGACTTCAAGGCATAGGCGAAGCCGGCAGAAAGGCGATGAGTAAGCTGAGTGATGTCATCTGGAGCATCGATAGTCGTAGAGACACCATTGGCGAGCTCTTCCAGCGAATGCAAGAGCATGCCGATGATGTACTTATGCCGTTGGATATCCGCTACAAGTTTCACTTTGATCAGTCTTTCGATCGCGATAAGACCATCTCCGGAGACAGGCGGCAAGACCTATACTTCATCTACAAGGAAGCCATCAACAATATTGCGCGCCACAGCAATGGTGACCGGGTCAAGGTGATCATGACTTTACAAGGCAAAAACTATGAGCTGCTGGTCGAGGATAATGGCACGCCTCAGGCGACCAACGGACTCAATGACCGACGGTCTTTCCGCACGGGTCAAGGACTCAAGAATCTCAAAATGCGGGCAGATCGTCTGGGTGCTGCCTTGGAGATATCGACCAATAGCGGCTACAAGATTCGACTAAGAGGGAAGAAGTTGTAATAATTTCTCTTTGAAGTAACGGGGCAATATTTGAAGGTATAAAGGGCAAAACAAGATATTAATCAACGCCCATGTTCGACTTCAATCTAACCCCAAGTCTGGAAGAGCTAGCCGACCAGCAATCCGAACAACTACAGATCAGGCAGCAAATACAAAATCAGATCCAAGAAGACTACCAGGACTTGCTGCAAGAGCACCAGCTCAAAGTCCAGTTAACTGAGCAAGCACCAACTTTAGATCCTGCTGTTTTTGGTAACATCCAATTCAATACCAGTCCACTGGTCAAGGACGTCACCGATCTCAACAAGTTTACTTTGCCCTATTTGCAGTCGGCCAAGAAGCAAATTGTGTTTCTCAATCAGGCCTATAACGCCAGCCTTAGGGAAGACACCGCCAACAACTGGCAGCCATCCGGATATAGTCTCAATAATCTATCCGATGCCAATAGAGGCAAAATGACGGCCATTGCCCATACTGATGGCTTTCAGGTCGGTGGCCCTACAAACTACGGCAATACCAAACTCGAATTTCTGATTGGCCCAGTTTCCCAGGATTATGATGAGATGGCTATCGTCTTTCAGTATTTTTACGGATATGCTGCTGCCTATGAGCTGGCTAATAATAATCAGAATAAATTCGTGAGTCAGGAGATCAGGTTGTCGATTAGTGCCTTTCAGGTCGATACGGCAGGTAATCAAACCTACCTACCCGATCTACCTTACAATGAAATCCTGGACAAGTACGAGCGCAGATTCAATTCTCCCATAGGCAATAGGCCCACTACTCAGACAACCATTAAAAAGCCCGTTTCAAAGCTGCAGTATTTTAGCATACCCAATGCTAAGCAAAACCTGTCCTACCGCATTGTTTTCAGCCTCTATGCCTACGGGTGGCCCAATAGTGCCAGACTATCTACAGAAGGGAATTTTGATTTGGTGGTGTTTAAGTAGGGAAGAGCCAAAAAACCCAAGCTTATCAAAATCAATATGGGAAGATACAAAGTGAAAACTTCAAAACAATTCAAGTAGCCTTTTCCTTTCTTCT
>JBCBVN010000150.1:0-10125 GCA_039817625.1 Bacteroidota bacterium | reverse complement strand
CCGGAATCCGATCCGGGTAGTCAGTGATAATCCCATCGACGCCTAATTCCATGAGCAGTTGCATCTCATCAGTCGTGTTGACCGTCCAGGGGATCACTCGGCTTCCTAGATCTTTCGCTTTTTGGACTACCGCAGGTCCTAAGTTGGCATGATACGGGCTATACACCTGGGGAATTAAGTCGATAGCGGCAAACTTCTCTGCCAGGTTTCCTCGCTCGGGGAACTCATCCAGGTATACAAGATCGATATCTTCGTCTTGCTGCCGGAGCTCTGCCAGCAGTGGCGGGTGAAAACATTGTAGACTGACGGCTACTCCCTGCTTGCGTAATGGCTCAACGGCCTGGAGCACCAACCGGCAGAAGGTAGGAACATCGGGTACCAGGCCCGCTGCCTCCCATTCTGTGGTATACTTGAGTTCGATATTGTAACCGTAGGGCTTGTCTACAGAGCTAGCGGGTAAACTGGCGATCAGTTCTGAAAAGGCAGGCTTGATGGCAGCCACTTTTTCTTGGTCCGGAAATCGGGGGTGTAGCTTTATACCGCAATCTATTTGTTGTATTTGCTCCAGCGTTAGCGCCATGATCGGGATCAGCACGGTAGAGTCTTCTCCGGGGTAGGGGATGGTTTCCACCTGCGGAAGTCCTTCTAATACTGCCCCTTCCAGAGTGCATATTTCCTCGCTCATCCAGGGTTCATGACTCACTATGACCTGACTGTCTTTGCTGATGACTACATCCATTTCCAGCGTAGTGATGGCATCGAAGGTCAATGCGTGTCTGAAACCCAAGATGGTGTTTTCGGGCATCAAGCCCCGGCAGCCACGGTGGCCCTGCCAGTCGAAGGTCGTCATTGGATCAGGTTTTTGGCAGGCCAACATCAAAACACATAGCAGCCCAATCGATCTGTAGCTCAAGATTCCATATCTACTCCTATGACGACGTTCCATTTTTTGATCTCCCATTTGTTCACCAGTTTGTTTGTCACATAAGGATCTTGAGCTACAAAGTTCTGCGCAGCTTGCTCAGCTTGCACGCCCCTAAAGACATATAAAGACCGATCGGGATCGTCAAAAGCCCCTGCCAGTGATAGCTCGCCACTATTGACAAAGGTGTTGAGTAGTCCCAGGTGTTCTTCACGGTATTTGCCCCTTTCGCTCATATAGCTGGGATGATTGTGGTAAATCAGAGCGTAGTACATGGTAGGTGTGTTATCTTAGAATCTCTGCTGCGGTCAGAGCAAAAAGTCCGTTACTTCAGTTCTTTGACGACCTCCGATATGCGCCTGATGGCTTCGCGAAGTTGTGCTTCGCTGGCGGCATAGCTGATGCGCATGCAGTTTGGTGCGCCAAAGCTGCCACCGCCGACTGTAGCTACATGGGCTTCGCGCAGAAAGTACTCGGCCAGGTCTTCTGCCGTATCGATCTGATAGCCACGTGCGCTTTTGCCAAATAGCTCACTCACGTCGGGGAAAATATAAAAGGCACCTTTCGGTCGGTTGACTTTGAAGCCCGGTATTTGTTCCAGACCTGCTATCATCAATTCTCGTCTGCGGGCAAAGGCAGCTTTCATGTCGTGTGTGGGTTGCAGACTGGTCATAAGCCCGTGCATCCCGGCAGCTTGAGCAATACTATTAGCCCCACTTGTATTTTGCCCCTGTATTTTGGCCATAGCCTTAGCGAGTGTGAGCGGTGCCCCACAGTAACCCAATCTCCAGCCGGTCATAGCAAAGCCTTTGCTGAAGCCATTGACTGTAATAGTGCGATTGGCCACTTCTGGGCAACGCCCGATACTGAAATGCGCATCTGTGAAGTTAATGTGCTCGTATATCTCATCGGATACGACCACTATTTGCGGATATTTGGCCAGCATGCGCGAGATGTCGCCGAGTTCTTGGGCCGTATAGACCGAGCCAGTCGGATTACAGGGCGAGCTGAAGAGCATAAATTTAGTACGATCGGTAATCGCGGCTTCGATTTTGGCAGCGTCAACTTTATAGTCGTCTTCTATGCCAGCACCTACTTCAATGGGTACACCGCCTGCTACTTTTACAATGGCCGAGTAGCTCACCCAGTAAGGAGTCAGGATGATGGCTTCATCGCCTTCGTCGAGTAAGGCCATGCAGATATTGGCAATGCTCTGCTTGGCACCGTTAGATACCACGATCTGCTCAGGAGCGTATTCGAGCTGATTTTCTCGCTTGAATTTGTCGGAGATGGCCTGACGCAATTCTGCTGTCCCAGGCACGGGCGTATACTTCGTTTTACCCGCATCCAGCGCCTTCTTGGCTGCTTCTTTAATGTGATCTGGCGTGTCGAAATCTGGTTCCCCAAGCGAAAGAGATATCACGTCATGACCCTGTGCTCTGACGGCACGGCCGAGCTTGGCCATGCGCAAAGTGGCCGATTCCTCCATGTTTTTGACTCGGGTAGAAAGCACCTCTTCCAAAGAAGTAGCAGGTATTGTCGTATTCATAAAATGTTTTGATCTGATCGTGATCCCACAAAGGTAATTATAGAAAAACCGATTTGCAGGATATCTGCAAATCGGTTTTTCGACAGGCTTATGTAGCTGTATTTATTCAACCAGCCTAAACACATCTACCCCTACCTGGCAGGGTTCGATGGTACAGGTATACATACCCATTTTGATGCGGTATACTTTGGTTTCAGTAGGTGTAAAGTTGATGATCGGAAAGTTGTCTGTCATCTGATCGCTTTCCAGGAGGCTTTCCACCGTTTCATCGCCATATAGGAATAGGTCCAGATCCTCACAATCCTGGTCACATACACCTATGATCCGATACGTGCGACCGGCAATCAGCTTGAGGCCGTGGTGCTCAGTCTCATCGTCGCTGAGCCAATCGTATCTGGTGGCCAGAATCTGTTCGTAACCGTCCGACTCGGCAGTGACCTGATGCTCGGCGAGTTGCTCATCTACTACGCTTTGTGCATGTAAGGCCACAAAAGCAAGCAGGAATAGGGTAGTAAAGATCGATTTGTGCATAAATGGGTGTATTAAAATAGATTGCTCAAAACAACAGACGTGTTTTGAGCAATCTATATTGTTTAAATATGACTTTTGATGATTATCTGCTGAAGTAGGTTACGCCTACCCGGCATGGCTCTACATTGCAGTCATACATCTTAACGCGTAGGGTGTATGGTCCTGAGGGTGGATTGCTTGGGTCAATCAGCGGGATAGCATCGGTCAGTACATCAGAGTCTACCTCGTTGCCATAGGCGTCTGTCAGGTACATGTCGAGGTCTTCGCAGTCATCGTCGCAGGCACCCCAAATGCTGTATTGATTATAGTTGTTGAGGTTGAGCTGGATGGTCACTTCCTCGTTGCCGTCTAACCAGAAGTACTCCGTTTGGCGGAAGCGAGAATATCCAGAAGGAACATTGTTGCGCTCCACGTCAGCAAGCTTGCGTACGACCTGGTCATGGTGTACACTATTGCTGCCACTAGAGCTGCTTCCACTACTGTTGCCAAAGAGGCCTTGCTGGGTATTGTTGCCACCAGAGCCACCACCGGCATAAACAGCTATGCCTACACCACATGGCTCAATAGTACATTCGTACATCTTGACTTCGAGTTGGTAAGGGCCCGAGTTGCGTACGTTGGCAGTGATGATGGGCACATCGTCAGTCTGCTGGTCTCTAACGATTTCATTGCCATAAGCATCGCGCAAGATGAGGTCCAAATCCTCGCAATCCTGATCACAAACGCCGTAAATGCGATAGGGAACGCCTGCTTGCAGGTTCACGGTCTCAATTTGAGAGCGATCATCATATAGGCTGAACGTGCGCTCATTTTCCATGAGTCGAAGCCCTTCGCCTTGTGCAGAACTAGAGATGTAATTGAGTTGGGATTGAACGACGCTCTGGGCGCCAAGGCTCATGATGGTGCCGGATAGGACGGCGACCAATAAAAGAATGCGTTTCATTGTGAAGCGTTTTTTGAATGAATGGGTAGGAACGGTGTTCGAACCTTAAAAAATTTGACGTAAGGTACGTGTTAAGTTCTATAAGTTATACTTGAGTCCGGTTGATAATATTTTGCTTTTCACTCAGCAGGTCGCTAAGGTGGGTGGAAAAAATACCCTTGTCAAGAGCTAGCCCGCCCATTTAATAGAAGTTTAAGAAACGGCGATCCTTTTTAAGCAATCCTTAGCAAAGTATACCTAGGGTGTTACCCTCAAGACGCCATTCATGGTGCGCCAGTGGCCCGGAAAGGTGCAGACGAAATTATAATCGCCCGGACTATCCGGAGCGGTGAAGTAAATGGCTTCATTGCTGCCGGGGCCGAGCAAACCGGTATGATAAAGTACCGATGAGCTACTGGGTACATAGGCCTTAGCAGGTCCATCTAACCCCATCGCGCCAGCTGCCTGACCAACTTCTGGCATTTTGCCGGGCCTTACCAGGACCAGATTGTGTGGCATGTCGTCGTTATTGTAAAAGGTGAGCTTAACTTGCTGACCTGCTTTTACCGTTAGTCGGGTACGGTCATAGCGCATACCCGGCAAGGTCGATAGCACAATATTTACCTCTGCTCCGCCCGACCAACTACTCGGCGGTGACGTTTGCCTTTTTGAAGTGCGACTTGCGCGGGTCGATCCTCGCGACGTTCTTGTTGCGGCGGCTGTTCTAGGGGCATCTACATTTGGCGCATCACTGGCAGCGGGTCGATCAGGCTCGGGTTCTCTCGTAGCTGCAGCTGTCTCCGTGCTGGCATCATCAGTAGCCATAGCCATTTCATGATGTTGGTGGTGGTCATGAGCTTCTTCCTCGGCAGTTGGCTCTTCCAAGGGGGGGAGTCCCAGAGAATCTCCGGCAGGAATTCGGTTAAGGGTATAGTATCCGGCTTCATGTAATAGAGATGCACCACCATTATAGGCCTTTATGCCTACTGGCTTAATCTCGTGGATGTGAAACTGGACCATGCTATCTACGGCAATTCTGACGCTCATGCCATCTTCTGCAATTACGGCGCCTCTGACCGGGTGCTTTTTCAGATCGACGATGGGGCTGCCATAAGCCGGATGATATTTATAGCTGAAGCTGGTCACTTCGTAGGCGCTACCCAGCTCGGCTTCGGTCTTATCGATAGGCTGAGTAAAGTGTATGGTAAACCCATCCGGCTCAGCCGTTACCGAATGCATATCGAATGGGGTCTGGCCCGTCCAGCTGACTTTTTCCAACGCATATGGCTCCGATCCGGTGCTTCCCCATCCCCGGTTAGTCTGGCCTACGAACAGAGAACCATCCAGCCCCCAGCTCATGCGCAGCACGCCCGACTGAAACCCACTGATAAAGTTGAAAGCACAACCTTGATATACGCCATCTACTTCTTCGAGATTGACGCGCATAATTTTGGATTGCCCCTGATCACCTATGAGGATCTGGCCAGCAAACGGTCCGAATGCGCCATCGGTCTCATCTACGATTATTTCGCTGGTCGATATGCCGAGAATAGAGTGTGGTAGCCAGACAGCTGGCAGCTTTACGCCGGGCAGCTCCTCCGCCAACTCATAAAGTGAGTATGGAATTTCATTATCTATGTTCTGGGGTTGACTCATGGGTTGCCCGGCTACGGCAAACTGTGGATTCACCCGGTAGTATATGTCGTTGGTGGTGAGGCTGACTGGCGAGTTTTCTTCACTCGTCCAGCGAAGACCCGCAGGGTGGCCCGTGAAGTCTCCACGCTCCACATGCACCAGTCCTCCAGATCCCATCCAGTCACCCTGGTTGTCGGCGTAGAAAAACTGCCCATCTATAAGCCCGATTCCGCAAGGCGAGCGCATACCCGTAGCGAAGGGCTCGTATTCGCCGGTTTCCGGATCTATCTTTAGTGTCCAGCCACGCCATGGAGCCAGGCTCTTTCCCCGCCACCAATCCTGAGCACCAAACCCAATATTGGTGGTCACATACATAGCTCCATCCGGCCCGATTTTCGGCCCAAAGCTATACTCGTGGTAATGACCAGATAGCGGCCATTGGGTGATGGTTTCGTAGTGGTCTGCGCGCCCGTCTCCATCATCGTCTTGCAGTCTGGTCAGCTCTCCTCTTTGGGCGCAGTACAGTGCATTATCATGCCAGGCAAGGCCCAATATCTCGTGCAAGCCTGTAGCAAAGCGCTGGAAGTGTGGTGGCTGCCCATTGCGCATGCCTGGATTCTCGATGATGTATACATCACCTCTCCGCGTACTGGCCGCCAGACTGCCATTGGGTAAAGTCGATAAGCCACCTACCTCTAAGACTACACCTTCCGGCATAGGTAGGGGAGTGATCTGGTAAAATGCTGCTTCGGCAGCCGCCAGATTCGTTGCTTCTTCCTGGGCTTCCAGAAAGCCAATCATACAAGAAAAGAGAACAATGGTGTAAAGTGATTTCATTTTTACGTGCTTTTAGAGCGCTCTTCCACTATGCTTATTTAGCTTAAGTCGCAATGGTATTAGGTGAAGGGCAATCTGTTCACCAAACGATCTGATATTCTAAATTTTCTCCCTCTGGACTCGCGACAAGGTGAACCCGACCGTCGGCCTCAATAAGCTCTGCTTTGCCGCTGCTCCGTTCATCCAGCTGTATGTAGTAAGCACCGTCTATCAGATAACTGCCTCTGTCTGTCTTCTCAATCTCCTGACCGGCCGCCAGTCGCCATCTAACATCAACTGTAGATGATCCAGTCCATGACAATTGTCGATTCAATCCCGGATAATTGGGCAATGCCTCCATTCGGTCTTCTAGTACGAGCTCATCAATCTGGGTGATGAATGTGGGAATCCCCTGATCGTCGAGTTGATATCCCTTTGGTCTGATAATTATGTCTTCTGCGGACATCCAGATGGGTAGGGTATCCAGATGGGTAACGGCACCTCGGGCTGATACAGAGCCATCGCCGCGATCTGCCCACATGGGCGTGGCATCCAGGAATCGTCCTCTCCATACTTGTACGGGAATGGCCTGAAGTGGGTCGTAGGTAAAGGCGATTCCTTCACGCAATCCGACATGAACAGTATGGGTCAGCTTGGTGGACGACTCCTCATCTGTGGTGTAGTGGGTGAAAGCCCGCAAAATCTGCGTTTCCCGTCCGAAATCGACAAAATGAGGGGTAGGTAGGGCACTGACCGGCAATGACGACTCTTCGTGAAGTGCTTGTCTGGCAATGCCTGGGCCGGTAAGATAAAGTGCAAGCTTACCCTGATACCAGCTATCCCATTTGTAGTATTCTAGCACGATGCGATGGGTCCCGGCCGATAACTCGATCTCAGTACTACCATTGCTCGATGATGGAGTCGTTGCAGTAGGTTGACCGTCTATGGTGAGTCGGGCATTCCACCATACCTCGACATCAAATTTGTAGAGCCCGGAAACGGGAAACTCGATTTCACCATCAAAGCGAAGTACCAGTTTTTCATTTCTCGATACCAGGCGACTATCGATCAGGTCTGCAGTACCGCGTTCTTCTATTTGTGGCGGCATTTCATATGCTCCGGGGCCTTGCATGATGCCACTCTGGTACTGTAGACTTTTCCATTGCAGGGGCGGAAGATCGTATGCCTGAACGCATATGTTTCTGAAGGCAACTTCTCCATTCTCCGCCTGGAGGCGCAGCGGGCCACGGGCTACTTCATTACTGTGAGACTGATCTGTTGGACCAGTTAGGACCACATTTTCATGTACAATGATTCCATTCAGCTTGACGAAAAGGAGTCTGGCATCTTCGAGCTTTTGTCCGTAGCGGTCAAATCTGGCCGCTCTAAAACTGACACTCAAGTGTTGCCAAAGTCCAGGAGCTTTGGCAGCATTGACGCGTGGTGGCTTACCGCCAGTCAATTGTTGACTCTCCATTTTTCTGATGGGCGATACTGCTCCGGCATCCAGGTAAGTAGGTCGATGCTTTTGCCAGCTATCACTGAGTTGAATCTCATATCTCCCTTGCAGAAAAAGACCACTTTCCCCATCCTTTGGTAGCATAAACTCCAACTCCATGTCGAGATCTCCATGAGTGAATTGCGTTTCAAGATCAATACTTTCACTATTTCGCGAGCGACTGTAGAGAATTCCAGTGCCTCGATCGGTATCCAACTCGGTTGATGCGATACTTCCAGATGCAGTACCTACAATCGACCAATTGGCCGGGTTTTGATCAAAAGCAGACAAGTCAACTAATGGTATGGTATCCCAGCTTTGTGTAGCCGCCCCATATGCGATAAGACATAGGGCAAAAACGGCAAGTATTCTATGTATTGGCATGATCGAAATTAGATGTCCCTCGAGATTCAAAATCGGCTGAAAGGTAATACTCTCCCTGCATACTATCTACCCTGTCTTATGGCGACTTACGAATAGCTCCTGCCAGAGAACATCGCAAAGACAAAACACCTTACTCAAGGTAAAATTTAAAGCTATGAAAATCTATAATATTCTAATCCTGGCACTATTTTTGGCGGCCTGTAATCAGGTGGTCGAAGAAGCAGAGACAGCTAATGGTGCTACCCAAAATCAAGAGGCATCTTCAAGTTTGAGCCCGCTGGAAAGTCGGGTAATTCAAGCGGAGGAACGACTGAATCAAAATGAGGCAGGTGCTAAAGTCTGGAAGGCTATAGAATCGCACGGCGGATTGGAAAAATGGTACGGCAATGGATTATTGCAATTTCACTTTGATTACCAACCAGAGCCCGGGCAATCAGGACTCAGACGAAATACCCTAAGCCTCAATGATTACTGGAGCAGCCAGTCGACCCATACCATTCAGGGTGAGGAAGGCCTCCAGTTCGGTTTTGATGGACAGCGCGCCTGGTCTACTACTGGTGAAAAAGTAGGGGGTATCAACCCTCGGTTTTGGTCACTGACTCCTTACTATTTTGTTGGCTTGCCATTTGTCTTGGCCGACGAGGGCGTAGTCTTTGAGTCTCTTCCAGATGCCCAAATGGGAGATATGAGCTACCAGTTAGTAAAAGCATCTTACGAATCGGGTACAGGTGATGCGCCTGATGACTATTACATTTTGTACCTGAATCCGGAAACCGGTCAGCTCGACGCCCTTAGATACATCGTTTCCTATCCCGGGTTCTTTGAGCCTGGACAACATTCCCCAGAAAAACTGATGCGCCTAACGGGTAAGACCACCGTTGATGGTATGGTACTACCCACGGCCTATGAGACCTCTATGTGGCAGGATGGATCGCCAAGTCCGGTTGTTACGCGTATAGATGTAAGTGATTACGCTTTTCTGACTGAAGATAATTCTGGTGCATTGAATATGCCTGAGGGCGCCCAGGAGTATATCGGGCTATGATGTTGAATGAATCTGGTTGGTAGGTGGAGAGGGGGGATCATTCGAACATATCAATTTTTTAATACACGAATATGTTCGGGTTGGCTCTTCTCTCCATCACATCAGCTACTAGCTAAGCGGCAGGCATACAGTATTTCTCGGCCTATTTCCTCGAGACTGGTTTGATAGGTTTGGACTTCCGCAGGTAGATTGTCCGACCTCTTGGGGTCTTGGTAGGGTAGTGCTAACCTAAAGTCTGCCCCGGGAACGAATGGGCAATCAGCATCTGCAGATGAGCATACCATAATCGCAGCAAAGTGATTTTCAGGATTGTATGGATGATCGTACTTCTTAGAAAAACAGGTCAAGTGTTCTTTGTCTTCGCTGAAACTAACCAGGTAGCTTGGGTTACTCGGGTCAGTAGACTCATCGCTTGTACTGACCTGAAAACCAGCTTGCCGAAGCGCCCGAACAATTCTGGGGTTCATAGCGGTGGCTTCCGTGCCACCACTGAAAGTACGGACCCCGGTACTGGAAGGTCTCGGTGATGATTCGACCTTCCCAGGACCGCTTGATTGTTCAAGAGGGGCAAGTCCAAAAAAAGAAGCACCTACTGCTGCCCAGATCATAGCTAAATGACTTCGCCTGGAGTTGTGAGTACAGATAAAGACTAGTTGAGCTTGCTTATGGCTCTTGATATAGTCGGCAAGTTGTTTCAATAAGTCTTTACGATCCCCTGCGATCAAATGATGTTCATTATTCAATCGCTCGATAAGTGACGTCAGAGTCGAATACGCTTTCATAACCACAAGGAGCGTGAAAAAATGGAGAGCGTGATCTCTCT
>JBCBVN010000149.1:0-10266 GCA_039817625.1 Bacteroidota bacterium | reverse complement strand
GTTGCCTTAAAAGAGACACAGCAACAGCAATTGCTCACAACTTCAGTCAGGTCGCAAGAAAAAGAAAGGCACAGAATAGCCTCTGATTTGCACGACGGGATCGGAATGCTTTTGACCAGTTGCCAATTGTTTGTCAGAAAAATACCCGCAACTGGAGAAATAGGTGGAATTAAGCAAATTGCACTCGATATTCTTGACGAAGCCATAGATAATATTAGAGATATAAGTCATGATCTATCTCCTCAAAATCTAGTCAACTTTGGTCTTGTTCCGGCCATTGAAGATTTAGTAGAAAATATCAATCAACTAGGTCAATTGAATATAGCGTTTACTTTCGATGAAGAGTTGAGACTACACGGAGATTCTGAACTGGCGCTGTATCGCATCATTCAAGAGTTGATCAGTAACACACTTAAGCATGCTCAGGCTACGCACGCAGACTTAGTCTTATCTCTACGCCCGGAGGATAAAACCCTGACCTATCAAGACAACGGTCGCGGTCTACAGAAAATGCACATCCAGGATACAACAGATGGCTTAACCCCAAGAACCGGTCATGGTTTGAACAACATTACCAGTCGAGTACAGCTAATTGGAGGAAGCTTTACTATAGCAGATAGGCCCGATGTGGGTTTTAACATCCAAGTGCGATTCAAAGGGTAAAACTTGCTATATTTGGATGTAAGAATAGCTCCCCTCACCATGCCGATAAAGCTAGCCATTGCAGACGACCATCGTTTGTTCATTGAAGGTATGCGATTGATTATCGATTCTTTCTCTGATATGGAAATTGTACTTATAGCTGAAAATGGGCAACAACTACTCGATGCTATACCCGCTAAACAGCCAGATATAGTTTTACTGGACATTAAAATGCCGGTTTTGGATGGTATCGAAACTACGCGCATTCTAAGGCAGAACCACCCTGACATTCGGGTTTTGCTATTATCCCTGCACAATGACAAGCGACTCATCAAATACCTGATGGATTTGGGTGCAAACGGTTATTTGTTGAAAAATGAAACCCCAGAGACGGTTCGACAAGCTATAACCAGTGTTATGCAAAGCGGCTATTATTTCAATGATTATGTAAGTCGAGCATTGCTAGACAATCGAAAGGCAAAAAATGCAGATAGCAGCAAAATCTCTTTAAATGGAAAGCTTGCTCAATTCACCAACCGAGAGCTTGAAGTACTCTCCTTGATCTGTCGCCAACACACGACTAATGAAATAGCCGGACTCCTCTACATTACAACCCGGACTGTAGAAGGCCACCGTAAAAGTTTACTAGAAAAATCAGGAGCTAGAAATCTCGCAGGCCTGGTGATCTACGCATTACAAAATAAGCTGGTAGACGTTCCACCGGTATAGATATTAAGCGACCATTCACGAATGCTGCAAGGCCGGGCGATCTCCCGCTTCCGGAAGGTCTCCATTGATTTTACTCACGGCTCGCTGAACGGTGTTGAAGTAATGGTCCCGGCCAAATCTATCCATGAGGCCACTGGCGAAAAGCTGATCGCGGACCGGTCCTATAGCACCTGAGAGATACAATCCTATACCATCTGCTGAAAGGCGCTCGTGAAGCTGCTCCAAAACATAGATGCCTGTAGAGTCCAGATCATTGATGGTGTGGGCATCGATGACAATGGCCTGGGGTGCTTCCCCACGTTTGTGAATAAGCCTTTCCAGCTCGTCGCGAAAATAATCGGCATTGCCAAAAAAGAGCTCGGCGTCAAACCTGACCACCAAAATATTGGGATCGACTTTGAGATTATCGTAGCGCTCGATATTGCGGTACTCGTTACTCTCAGGTAGACACCCCAATTCGGCCAGGTGGGGCCGGGCTGTACGCATCATTACTCTACCCAGAGAGACCAGCACTCCGGCACCTATACCCCATTGCAACCCGCCCAATAGCGTAAAGACTAGAGTAGTCACCAGGCTAAACCAATCTTTGCGATCAAGGTGCCAAAGGCGCTTGATTTCCGCCAGATTAAAGAGTTTCTCTACAGAAAGCACAATAATGACAGAAAGGCTTGCTAATGGGAGGTAAGCAAACAAATCTGTCAATACAAAGAGGGCCAGGACGACGACAACCAGCGACATGAGATGTGCTCTGAATGTCGTCACCCCTTGTTTGTCAGCTATAGCTGATCGGCTGAAACTGGCAGAGGTTGGAATGGCTTGAAAGAAGCTGCCAGCCAGCTTGGATAAACCTAGTGCAACCAGCTCCCGATTGGGTTGAGCTCGGTAGTAGGCGTGGCGCTCTTCGTAGGTCTTGGCTATGGAAACGGTCTCTACGAAAGATAGCATGGCCAGTATAAAAGCAGCCGGAAGCAGACTGACCCAAGCTGAGGCATCTACCTGCGGAAGTCCAAATTTTGGAAGCCCTCTGGGAAGCGCACCTACGACCTCGACGCCAAGACTTGACCAATCGAAGGCCCAGGTTATTAATGTTGCTACAAATACAAGGAGAAGGGTGCCTGGCCATTTGGGTAAAACCCGCCTTAGGGTTATCATAAATACCAGGCTGCCCATGCTAATTGAAGCCGTCAGCCAATGAATTTCTCCCAGGTGGGTGATGAAGTTTTTCAGGGTCCCCACCAGATAGGAAGCCCTCGGCATGTCCATCCCAAATAAGGTTTTGAGTTGAGACAGCATGATCAATATGGCGGCTGCGGAAACAAACCCGCTAATGACCGGTCTGCTGAGTAGAGTAACCAGAACGCCCAGTCTGAAGATGCCGAACAGCAACTGGATCAAGCCCGTAAGCCCGGCTAGGGCAATGGCCAAGGCGAGATAATCGGCTGTAAAGGTTTTAGCCAGGCCCGATATGGCCCCCAAAGTGACCAGCGATGCCAATGCTGTAGGTCCTACGGAAACCTGTGGGCAACTGCTGAATAGGCTGTAAATCAATAGGGGAACCAGAGATGCATAAAGGCCAAAAATGGGATCAACGCCTGCTAGTAAGGCGTAGGCCATGGCCTGAGGTACAAGTAAAACTCCGACGGTGACACCTCCTAACCACTCGCGTCGAAAACCGCCTTCATCATATCGAAGTGGCCTCGGGAACCAGGCTTGTTTTCGAAGCATAAATTAAGCGATGGTAGCAGATGTTTCGGTAGCCAGAATATCATCGACCTTATCTTGGATATTGATCAGATGATCAAAGCCACGAGCTTTCAAAATACTAGCAGCTATGGTCGAGCGATATCCGCTACGACAATGCAGATAATAGGTTTGTGACTGTTCAAGCTCGGACATAGATTCATTGAGGAAATCTAGCGGATAGTTCTTAGCAAAAGAGAGGTGCCCTCCATCCCATTCACCGGGTTTGCGCAGGTCGAGTAGGCTCGCTCCTTCTTTCTCCAGGTCCCTCTGACCAAATTCTGGTGCTTTTATGGTCTCGACACGGTCCAATTCCCGACCACTTGCTGCCCAGCCATCCATATCTGTATCCAAGTAGCCGATTACCCGGTCAAAACCGACTCTGGCCAGACGGGTGACGGCTTCCTCTTCTCTACCCTCAGGCGCAACGATCAAGATGGGCCGTTCCAGAGAGGGAATAAGTGCTCCTGCCCAGGGTGCAAAACTACCGTCGAGACCTATGAATATGCTATTGGGGATGAAAGCTTTGACAAATTCTACCTTATCGCGAACGTCGAGAACCAGGGCCTCTTCTCTATTTGCAGCCGCTTCAAACTGCTCGGGATCGAGGGCTTGTAGTCCTTGGTCCAGAGCTTGCTTGAAAGAGTCATAGCCCTGTTTGTTGAGTCTGGCATTTTCGAAGAAATAAGCAGGAGGTGGCATCAGTCCGTCTGTCACTTCTTTGATAAACTCTTCTCGGGTCATATCGGCCCTAAGCGCATAGTTGGTTTGCTTTTGGTGGCCCAGGATGTCTTTTGTCTCGCGACTCATTTTCTTACCACATGCAGAGCCCGCTCCATGAGCAGGATAAATGATCACATCATCGGGCAGGGTCATCACCTTTGATCTCAAACTGTCGAACAAGATACCTGCCTGGTCTTCCATGGTGATTCCACTTCCTGGCTGAGACAAGTCAGGACGCCCCACATCGCCGATAAAGAGGGTGTCGCCTGTGAATAAGGCATGAGGTTTATCCTGATCATCCAGCAGTAGGTAGCAAGTGCTCTCGTTGGTATGGCCCGGCGTATGCAGCACCTTGATACTTACTTTGCCGAGTGGAAAGATCTCGCCGTCCCTGGCTTCATATTTTTCATAATCGGTTTTGGCTCCGGGGCCATATACGATTTTAGCCCCTGTGGCTGCAGCCAGGTCCAGGTGCCCACTCACGAAATCGGCATGAAAGTGGGTTTCAAAAATATACTTCAGGCGAGCTCCTGAGCGCTCTGCACGCTTGATGTAGGTTTGATAATCGCGTAGGGGATCTATAACGGCAGCTTCGCCATTGCACTCCAGATAGTACGCGCCCTGAGCCAGGCAGCCAGTATAAATTTGCTCGATGATCATGGTGGTGAGTAGTTGCAGTTGTAAAGGTAATATATGAACAGACGGTCATGTAATGGGGTTGAGCTTTCCGACTACAAGATTTCTACCCAGTGGACGGCTTTTCTGGCGGTGCCGTCTGCAATCTGGTGGCGGCAACTTGTGCCAGTAGCGACAACGGTTGTGTCTTTGCCAGCAGATCGAACGACTGGGAAAAGCACCATTTCTCCAATTTGCTGACTAATGGCGTAATGCTCTTTTTCATAGCCGAAAGACCCTGCCATGCCACAGCATCCGGAGGGTATAAGCTCTACTTCAAAATGGGGTGCGGCATCGAGCAGTTGAGCGGTTTTTGCTACAGACGATAAGGCTTTTTGATGACAATGCCCGTGTAGTAAAATCTTTCGCTTGTCTGTACTAAGATCATCTTTGGAGATCAGACCTGCCTCTAGCTCCTGAAGCAGGAATTCCTCTATTAAAAGGCAATGTGTCGCCAGCTCTTTGGCTTTCGCTTGTACTTTGGCACGAGTGAGGCGCAGATACTCATCTCGAAACCCAAGGATGGCAGATGGCTCTATACCGAGCAAAGGTGTGTCGGGGCCGATCAAATCGGCACAGGCCAGTACATTGGCTGTGGCTAGCTTACGGGCAGATTTCAGTAATCCCTTGGATAGCTGTGCCCTGGCACTGTCTCTGACCGGAGCTAAGCGCACCTGATAGCCCAAACGCCAAAGTAGCTCCATTGCCGCCTGCCCAATTTGTGGCTCGTTGTACCGTACAAACTCATCGAGTAAGAGATAAACCGTCTTTCTAGCTTGTCGATGGGCATACTTTTTAGCCAGTCGTTGGTTGATGCGTTTAAATGGAAGGTGACCGACCTGCGGAAGTCCTCTTTCTGGGGCTAACCCAAGTATCCGCTTAATCAGACCGGAGCTAAGCTTGCCATTCAATATCAAATTGCTCAGTTGGGGCCAGATGGCTGCCAGGCGATTTAGCGTGGATATGTGGCCAAAGAATCGCGATCTGAGTGGTATGCCTTCAGTTTTGAATCGCTGATATTGAACTTCTGCTTTCAGGCTCGTCATATCGACCAAACTGGGGCACTCACCGGTGCAGCCTTTACAAGACAAACACAAGTCCAGCGCCTCTTTGATCTCCGGTTCGGTAAAGGGATTTTCTTGATCAGACCTGGTGAGCATTTCTCTCAGTACATTGGCTCTGCCCCTCGTACTATCGCGCTCAAATCGGGTTGCCTGATAGCTCGGACACATAACACCCGAGAGCTTTCGGCAGTCGCCCGAACCATTGCATTTTTCTGCCAGGCGCAGTAAGCCGCCTTCAGCGGAGAAGTCTAAAATCGTGTCAAATTCAGGTGTTTGATGCTCAGGCTCGTATCGCAGCGCCTCATTCATGGGCGGCGCATCTATGATCTTCCCTGGATTAAATATGTACAG
Organism: Bacteroidota bacterium; assembly: GCA_039817625.1. Classification (GTDB taxonomy): domain Bacteria; phylum Bacteroidota; class Bacteroidia; order Chitinophagales; family Saprospiraceae; genus Neolewinella. The sequence goes on along the minus strand of JBCBVN010000149.1, from coordinate 4,342 downwards.
CGGATCCCAGGCCTGCTTGACTTGCCTGAAATAGTCGTAAACCTCAGGACCTACCATCAGCTCTATGAAAGGTGCCCGCACCCGACCATCGCCGTGTTCCCCACTCAGACTTCCATTGTACTTTTTGACCAATTTGGCCACATCGTGGCTGATGTGGTAAAAGGCTTCGCGATCCTCAGATTTTTTCAAATCCAGTATAGGCCTCAAGTGTAGCTCACCGGCACCAGCATGTGCATAGTATACAGCTCGCTGCCCATGCCGCTTCATGAGCGCCTCAAAATCGGCAATATACTGGGGCAGGTCATCCAGGCTCACGGCCGTATCTTCGATGCAGGCCACAGCTTTTCGATCTCCGGGCAAGTTGGCCAGCAGGCCCAGGCCGGCAGATCTCAGCTGCCAGACACCAGCAGTCTCTGCCCCGGTGATGATCGGATAAGCATAGCCCAGCCCCGCTTCTTTTACGTCTTGGGTCAGGACTTTGGCCCTGGCTTTTGCCGTCTCTAGATCCCGTGCTCGAAGTTCTACTAACAACAGCGCTTTTGGATCGCCCTGAACGAATGCGCGAAGCGGTCTGTATTTGGGGCTTTCGGCGGTACAATTCAAGATGACATCATCCATCAATTCGCACAAGTTGGGCTCATGCCGCATGGCGATTTGTGTAGCGCGCATAGCGGCATCGACCGTGCGACAATGTATCGCCAGCACGACATCTACTGGGGGTGGGAGTGGGACAATATTCAGCTTGATTTCGCTGGTCAAAGCCAGGGTGCCTTCTGAGCCGCAAAGCAGCGTACAGAAGTTCAGTTTTGGTCCCTCCGCTTCGAAGGGCGACTGATGCGCCAATAAATCTAATGCGTAACCTGTATTTCGGCGACTGATGACCGATTTTGGCGTGCTTTCCAAGATGGCTTTTCGCCGTGCTTCGCTTTGGAGTAATTCGGTTGTTTGTCGATAAATGTCTCCCTCACGATCTGTCTGTTTCGCTTTTTTTTGGACTTCCGCAGGTCGGGTCTTTCCAAAGGTAGCGGTTTCTCCATCGCTCATCACACAGCGCAACTCTAATACGTGATCACGCGTAGCTCCATAGACTATGCTGGTCGTACCGCAGCTGTTGTTGCCCACCATTCCACCAATCATGCAGCGGTTGGCTGTACTCGTATTCGGAGCAAAAAACAACTCATGTGGGCGCAGGAAATCATTGAGCTCATCTCTTATGACACCCGGCTGCACACGCACCCATGATTCGTCCAGGTTTAGCTCCAGTATCTGGTTTAAATATCGAGATGTATCCACAACAATGCCAGAGCCTACACATTGCCCAGCTAAGGAAGTCCCTGCAGTTCGCGGTATTAGCGAAGTACCGTGCTGGGTAGCAAAACGCACCAGCTTTTGCAGGTCCAACTCAGATTTTGGAAAGGCAACGGCCAGGGGTATTTCCCGGTATACCGACGCATCGGTTGCGTAGAGGGTACGCAATAGACGGTCATAAAAAAGTTCCCCCTCCAGCTCCTCGGCCAAAAGGTCTAGTTGCAGTTTGTCATCTATGCCGGGCTCTACGACGCCCATTGGTCTGGTTTTTGTTCTATCTAGTTACCAGGACGCTAAAACGTCTTTGAATTGCCACGGACTAAAGTCCGCGGAGCTACAGTGAAAATATAAGACAGTTTTTGTCCATCTGGTTTAGCGGTTTCTGTGCACCGGACCACAGACCAGCCAGACTCCTCCAGATCAGACTCCCACTCTCCAAGGCTACGATAGTACCAGCTATAGCTACCCTCGTAGTTGCCTTTCATGCTCTGCCAATCCTCTAGTAGCCATCGTCCAGGGTCTGGAAACACGCTATCATGTATGGTCTGAATCAACAAATGGCCGTTTGGCTTCACCGCATGGAGCATACTTCTCAGCAGATCGACTACTTCTTCTTTGCCAAAAAGCGAGTAGTTGAATATAATCAACTCAAATTGTCCCAGCTTAGTACCACTGCGAAGATCATCGTAAGAGGCCGTTACATATTTCCCATCCGGATCTTTTTGGCGAGCAGCGGAGATGAAATCCGAAACACCATCGCAGCCGACTCTTACCAGGGCCGGTTTGTAATCTTGCGTTGTTTCTCCTAGGGCGCGTAGCAACCAGCCCTCTCCACAGCCTACATCTAATACGGACTGGGGCTTTAGGGTGCGAGCAGCACTGACAATAGCCGGATTAGTCCAAACTCTGGAAGGAATTTCTTTATCATCAATGGTCGTCAACCAATTGCCGGCATTTTGCTGATAAACCGAAAGTAGAGGCTGTGGCATGATCATCTGTTTTCTGCCTCTATGGCTGCCCGAACGGAACCATGTTGACTCAGTAATTTTTTGGCCTCTTCTCGATCAACCGCCAGCTCCTCGACGATAAATCGGATGCCTCGGTCAACCAGTTTGTCGTTGTTGAGCTGCATATTAACCATCTTATTCCCTTTAACCCGACCGATGCGGATCATCAAACTGGTGGAGATCATATTGAGCACAAGCTTTTGGGCTGTACCACTTTTCATCCGGGTACTGCCAGTCACAAACTCTGGACCCACCACTACTTCTATTGGTATTTCTGATGCCAGAGCCAGCGGTGCTCCTGGGTTATTGGTTAATCCTGCTGTCAGGCAACCCAGTTTGCGAGCATAGTCTATACCTCCCAAAACATATGGGGTAGTCCCAGATGCTGCAATACCAAGTACGGTATCTATTGGCGACAGGCTGTGCGCCTGCAAGTCGGACACTGATCTCTCCGGCTGGTCTTCTGCTTGTTCGACGGCCTTCCTGATAGCCCGGTCGCCACCTGCAATTAGACCGACGACCCGATCATGGGGTAGCCCGAAAGTGGGTGGAATTTCACTAGCATCCAAAATTCCCAATCTACCGGAAGTGCCAGCTCCTATGTAAAAAAGACGCCCGCCGTCGATAAACCGTTTAGCCAGTCGCTCAACAAAATGAGTGAGTACCGGAATTACGCGCTCTACGGCCAAGGCTACTTTTTGATCCTCTTGATTAATATTTACCAGCAGCTCTTCAACGGACATATTTTCAAGGCCGTCATAGTGTGAAGCTGTTTCTGTAATCGTTTTGGCTTGCATAATCAGAGGAGTTGTAAGCTGGGTAGTCTATAGGGATCTAACTGAGCGTCTTCTGGCGAAAGTTCAGTAACTAGTATTTGAATAGCCGTTAAATCGCAGACTTTATATCTGTTCGTTGTCTCCAGCTTTTCGCTTATAGTGAGTGATATTACCCTTCGAGCGGAACGAATCATCGCCTTTTTCAATTCGACGATTTCGCGATCAAACTCGCTCATACCAAACGAAGAGTCGAGGTATCCAGTACCTAGAAACAAATTCTCCACCCTTAGTTCAGCCAGCGCATTGATGGTCGCCCCGCCTAGTGCAATTTGCGCATCGGAATTTACCTCCCCACCCAAAAGTATCAGTTCAATTCCAGGATGGCTCATCAATTCCAGCGCTATAGGAATACTGCTGGTAAAGAAGGTTGCCTCCAGGTCGGAGGGTAGTTGCCGCATGAATTCCAGGTTGGTCGTTCCACCACTGACTAGATTGACACTGCCCGGTCTGACTAAACCTACGGCTTTAGCTGCAATTGCTGCTTTGCTTCTGGAAGCATAAACGGTCCGCTTCCTACTGGGCCTCCTGATTTGATAGCCATTGGCAATCGCACCTCCATGTACCTGCTTGAGTAATCCTCGATGATCGAGCTCTCTTATATCCCTTCTCACCGTATCACTAGATACACCCAAAGATTCTGCCAAATCGCGAAGCAAGACGCGATTATGGAGGCTGACTTCATGCAATATGTAGTCTTTTCGCCCTTGTTTTTTGGTCATACTCACAAAGGTACGGTAGCTTTTTAGCTAAAAAATCTTTCGAATTAAAGCAAAAAATTTCTCTTTTTGCTGCTTTTTGATGCATATTAGGGCAAATAATTGCGGTTTTTAACCGCAAAATCTGCCAAATTTTGAAGGTGGATTGCTGCTATTGTTTGCTTTCCTTCAAGTTTCCCCATTTATGTCCTTAACCAATGCGCTAGAGAAAACTTTTCACCAGCTACTGGAGTCGGATCCCAGACAAAAAGAACGGATATCGACTCGGGTATTTCACGATTCCAAGCAAGGCTCTCTACACGTAGCCCGAATGATTGCCAATTTTATCCTTGCCAATTCGGGTGCGGATAGACCAACTGTTTTGGGACTTGCAACGGGCTCTAGTCCGATAAAGATCTACGAGTACCTAATCAAATTCTATAAGGAGGAGGGATTGAGTTTCAAAAATGTCTACACTTTCAATCTAGACGAGTAC
>JBCBVN010000148.1:0-10280 GCA_039817625.1 Bacteroidota bacterium | reverse complement strand
TACCAACCTCCTGTACAAGGAAATGGTAGACAAAATGAAATTCGCTGTCGAAGATGAACAGCGGGTCATCTTTTTAGGGGGGCATGAGCACAACATGCTTTATGTTGAAGAGGACAATTATCATGTTGTATCCGCAGGAAGTGGAAGTGTAAGAGCACCGGCGAGTGGGGGAAATAATGCAAGCTTTGCTTATGGCGCAGTTGGTTTTGGCGAACTGGCCTTTTACGATAGTGGTCAGGTATATCTGAATTTTTATACGGTTTCAGCAGACGGAGCGCGCGAGCTGGTATTCAGCAAAAAAATAATTGAGAATAGGAATGCACTCGAATCTTTGGAAGAAGAGTACCTACCTGCGGAAGTCCTAACTGATGAAACGGTTACAAGTCCGATTTATGTCGACGAAGAAACTGAGCGTTCTGGTCTATATCGAGCTACTTTCGGGCGTACATACCGCCATCTGTATTTCGAAGAAATCGAGGCTCCTGTCCTGCATATAGATACGATTCACGGAGGGCTGGAACCATTCAAACGCGGTGGGGGTATGACGACGGTATCTCTGCACGTGAGAGGGGGAGATGGCCATCGATATCAACTGAGATCGGTCAGGAAAAACCCAGCGCAATTGCTTCCCGGTTTGCTGGAGGAGAGTGTGGCAGCAGATGTTGCAGAAGATGCTTTTACGGCCTTGTATCCCTACGTTCCACTGACCCTTCCGCCGATGCAAGAAAAGCTGGGCCTCTACAACATCCAACCCAGATTATTCTACATTCCTAGGCAGGCCGCCCTGGGGCGATTTAATGCCTTTTTTGGAGATGAGATGTACTGGCTGGAGCAGCGACCAGATGATGACTGGAGTGGAACGGGGCTATTCGGAAATAGCGAAGATATTGTCAGTAATGGAGATGCCAGACAAGCTATACGAGACAGTTGGAAACACAGAGCTGACCAGCGAAATTATCTGCGGGCCAGGCTGTTCGACTTGTGGATTGGTGACTGGGACCGCCACAGAGACCAATGGAGATGGGCTACAAGAGAAGATGAAAATGGCATGACCATCTACACGCCTGTGGCCAGAGATAGAGACCAGGCGTACAGCAACTTTGATGCATTCATCATTCGCCTGGGCGCTATTTTTGTTCCGGATGCCAGAAAGCTGCAAGCCTTCGACTATGATTACGATGGTGGTACCTGGCTGTTTACCAATGGCAAGTGGAATGATCGATTCTTCCTCAATGAGCTGACAGAGGAAGACTATAGAGAAGAGGCTGCCTACATCGTGGAACAGATGGACGATGCGACCATTGATGCCGCTATGCAAAGGATACCGGAAGAAGTAAGGGAGGTCAGCCTGGGTGAATACGATATCGATGGTAAGTTGAAGGTAAGGCGCGATTTGCTCCCCGAACTTGCCCTGCTATACTATCGTCATCTGGCGCTTCGGGCAGACGTGACGGCCACCAATAAAGATGATGTGATCGTAGCGACGGGCCTGGAAGGAGGAGATCTGCTGGTGGAGCTTTTTGATGCAGATGACAAAGGAGAGGCGGATGAGCTATATTTCTCCAGAAGATTTATCGCCAAGGATACCAGGGAAGTCAGAATTTACGGCTTGGATGGAGATGATCGATTTGAGCTTCGGGCAGAGCATAAATCATCCATTCGTTTGCGCTTAATCGGGGGTACAGACGATGATGAAGTAGCGGCTGATGGCCGATTAAATGCACTGGCATACGATGATCACAATGGCATGGACATTGAGGGTCCTGTTCGCGATAGACGCAGCCGAAGGAACCCAGAACTGAACTTATACCGATTCCAGGAGTATAAGCCAGACTATACCGTATTTAGCCCTATAATCGGTTTCAACGTCGATGATGGCTTTGTCATTGGCGCCTCGATGACTCGGCGCAATTACGGCTTTAAACCAGAGCCATTTGGAACAGAACACCGCATTTCTGCGACTTACAGCTCGCTAGGGGCCGTTGCGCTATCATACGGAGGAACATACAACCACACCTTTGGCAGGCGGGCGGATCTTTTGCTCAATGCCGATTATGTGTCCGATGAATATGTAGTCAACTTCTTCGGCTTTGGTAATGATACGCCTATGCCCGATGATGACCTGGACTTCAATCGAACCCGGCAAGGATTCACGTATCTGTATCCTCGTCTTCGGCTAAGGGGGCGAACCAATCGCATCACTTTTGAGCTAGGCCCATACTTGCATTTAGTGGAAGTGGCCAGAAGAACAGAGGGCCTGATATCGGAAGTGGAGCTACCAGATCGCGTTTTCTCAGAACAAAATTTTGCAGGGGTTCGTACTGAATTTAGCTTCAATAACCTGGCGCAACCAACTATGCCAGACAATGGGCTGAAACTTCTGTTGGGGGCTCAATATAATACCCAGCTCAATGAGGGGATCGACCGCAGCTTCGGAAGAATTTTTGGATCGGCGTCCATCTATCGATTCTTTGGCAACCAGGTCTTTGGTGTAGCAACACGCATTGGTTTCGAACACATCGATGGCGAATTCGACTATTTTCAAGCAGCCCAACTGGGCGGGCGAGATAACTTCAGGGCCGTCAGGTCGGAGCGCTTCCTCGGCCAAACCGCCTTCTATCAAAATTTTGATATCCGACTCAGAGCTTTTGCGCTTGGAAAGGGCAGTTTACCTACAGCAGGTGGTTTCATCTTCGGACTGGATCACGGCCGGGTATGGTTTGATGGAGAAGATAGCGACACCTGGCACCTGGGCTACGGTGGTGGCATTTGGTTTGCCCCCCTTGGAGCGACGATCTTACACATCACTTACTTTACCAGCGATGTCGGGAACCGGATAAATTTCCAGGCTGGTTTCCCCTTCTGATTAGCGCATATGTCCCTACTCAATCGGCCGAATCTACTGAGCAGTCTCATCGTAGCAGGTATACTGACCATCGCACTGTCCTATGGTTATTGCACGATGCAGATTATGCCCGATCGAACCAGCTTTGCCAGCAATGAAGAAGGAGCTTTTGTGCCGCCTTATAATTTTGATGAGCCCGATCAGATCATAAGACTCCCCAATGACCTTAAAGAGATTAGTGGACTGGAGCTAGGCGATTCTGGAGAGCTACTGTGCATCCAGGATGAAGATGGCAAGATATTCATCCTCAATTTGGCGACCGAAAGTGTGACCAGTTCGCATCGGTTTGCAAAAAATCGCGATTATGAGGGTATCGCGAGGGTAGGGGACCGGGTCTTTGTTTTAGAGCGAGACGGAGATTTGCACCACTTTGATTTTGGACAAAGACAAGATGCTTATGAATCCGAAAAGATTGAAACGGGCTTTAGTTACAGAAACGATACAGAGGGTTTATGTTATGATGCCCTGAACGAGCAACTATTGATCGCACCAAAAGCGCAAAACCTGAATGCCGCCCCCGAGCGCAGCCACATCAGATCGATTTACAGCTATAAAATTGGCCATGAGTCGGTGGATCAGGAGCCAGTATTTTCTATTGACGAATACGAATTGGGGCAGCTGGTGTACGGTGAGCGTACCCGATATACATTCAAGCCCTCTGCCATCGGCATACACCCCAACAATGAACACATCTACTTGCTCTCGGCTGTGGGAGAGAGTTTGCTCATTGTCGATAGGAATGGTGATGTCGTTCTGCTCAAAAGGTTGGATGATTCCTTGTTTCCGCAGCCAGAAGGAATCGCCTTCGATGACCATAGTAATCTGATTATCAGTACAGAGGGACAGGGTGATCGAGCTATATTAGCAGTGTTTGAGCACCAGATCTCCGACTAGCTGGTTTTTACAGCAAAATTTGCGAATGAACTCATCTAAACTTATTTCTTTCTGGCGAGCGCAAAGCCAAGTGGGTTCTGGCGAGCCGCCTTTTCGAGTGCGTAGCCTTAGCTCTGCGGTAAATGGGTTAAGGGTCCCATTTACTTAGCTAAAGAAAAACGGCGAAGTTCAGGTTCTACTTAGCTTTACGCGCAGACGGATTACAAAAGTTTAGATGAGTTCAATGAATAAGAAAGACAAAAAACAAATGCTGGAGGCGTTCAGAAATTGGGTGAAGCTCCGGTATAGACAGGACCTGGACCCTGTGTTTTTGTTTCACAACTGGTCCTACAGCGAGGAAATCGAAGAATCGGTTCTCAGCTTGTGTAAAGCTGATGGTCAGGTGTCTGAAGGCGAGCAGTTGGCCATGCAGGTAGCCGCACTAAGCTATCCGCTGGGTTGCGTTGAGCTCGACCCGAAGACGGTTCGCACGCAATTGGTCGCCGAGTTTGAAAGAAAGACAGATTTGCCTGAGTTTAGCAAGCTTTTTTTGGGTCATTCGAAAAACTTACTGCTCACTTATCTGCAAGAGAATAGGGACTTCCGCAGGTCGTTTGAAGATTGCGATCCCGTGGGTCTGCTCACGAATATCCAATCGGGTGGTGATTTGGGGAAGGTCGAAAAAATATTACTCGACGCCATACACGGCTGGTATGGGCGGAATCGGTTTAAGCGCAGGTCTGAAGTTATGGCTTTAGAATTCCAAGGTATTTTCGGAGATGCATTTAAGCCCGTGGCTTTCGAGCATACGCTTCATGAAAAGATGATGGCCTACGGCTTCGAAAGTGTGGCTGGATCAAAGAAGTATGGTGAAAAGCGAAGGAAGAACATCATCGACCAGCAAAAAAGCGTGCTCCAGACGGAGAAAGTAGAAACCCGTAGACAAACGGGTAAAGACCTGGGTAGAGGCATAGATACAATGTATAGGACAGCCTTCAGAAACCACATCAACTTGAGCCGTATAGCCGACGGTAAGGCCAATATGATGATTTCCATCAACACCATCATTTTGTCCATTCTGTTGGCTGTATCTGGTGCGGGAATCGGTTTTTTTCAAGACCTGATGTTTGAGCGCCCACTCATGCTGCTGCCAATCATTGCATTGCTGCTTTCTTCCTTGGTAGCGGTAATTTTTGCTGTGTTTTCTGCTCGGCCGAATGTAACGGAGTACCGCGTCAAAAAAGCCAAAAAGCTCATCAATAATCCAGACGCCAGCCTGCTGTATTTCGGCAATTTCCTCAAGCTGGAGAAGGCTGAATTCATCAAGTACCTGGACAAGATGAAGTACAACCAGGACGAGCTGTACAAAGATCTGGCCAGAGACCTCTACGATTTGGGACAGGTACTCCACAAGAAGTACTTTCTACTCACCATCAGCTACAACACCTTCGTTGGTGGCCTCGCGCTTAGTGTCATACTTTTTTTAGTGGTCTATGGACTCAGTTTCTGGTAGGAGACGACTATCTTGCCCATTGTAGCTTACATCCTAATTATCTTATATGCTTATTTCGATCAACACAGATAATCCCCAAGGCCGCAAAATCGATCAAATGGTCGGTATACTTGAAGACGGCGGCGTTATCATTTACCCTACAGACACCGTATATGGTATAGGGTGTGATATCACCAATAAAAATGCAGTAGAGCGGGTAGCGAGACTAAGAGGACTTGATCCGGGTAAGGCCCTATTCAGTTTTATTTGTGAAGACATTAGCCAGGTCACAGATTACTCGGCTCAAATCAATAATGATGTGTTCAGACTCATGAAGTCACACCTTCCCGGGCCGTTTACCTTTATCCTTAAAGCCAACAACCGTACTCCTAAGATATTGAAGAACCGCAAAGAGACCATCGGTGTCAGGATTATTGACAACAACATCATTGATGCGCTAGTCAAGGGCTTAGGGAGGCCTATATTGACAGCCAGTTTGAAAAACGATGACGAGATTACGGAGTATTTCACGGATCCAATTGACATTCATGAAGACTATGGCAAGCTAGTTGATGCTGTGATTGATGGAGGTATCGGAGGCAATGAGCCTTCTACGGTAATCGATTGTACTGGTCGCGAGCCCATCCTTCAGCGACAAGGTGCCGGTCAGCTCAGATAGTACAAATAATGGTCAGTTTCACGACCTCTACCCAAGCAATCTCCTATCTTGAATTTGACTGACTATCTTTGCGCGCTAAACACATTCTGATGCGATTATTTTTGCTTTCTCTGTTTTTGTGCGCAGGCGCTTTTCTCAGTGCACAAACGGCGACTTTAAGAGGCACGGTAGTAGACGCTGATACCGGCGATCCCATTAGCTTTGGTACGGTTCGCCTCGTTGATACTGATCGTGGAGCAAACACAGATATCGATGGGTTTTTCAACTTTGCTGACCTCGATCCTGGCACCTATACCATCGAAGCCAGCTACATTGGCTATGAAACGACTCAAGAGGAGATTACGCTTGAAGCGGGAAGAATTGAGTTTGCCAGAATCGTACTTTCCAGTGAAGATGGTGTCGAGCTAGCGACAGTCAATATCAGTTCCAGGAGAGAGCAGGCCAGATCAGATGTTCAGGTGTCTAAGGTGACCGTGACCACTCGGGAAATCCAGGCACTTCCTTCAACAGGTGGTGAGCCCGATATCGCTCAGTATCTGAGCGTTCTTCCAGGGGTGATCAGTACCGGAGACCAGGGTGGTCAGCTTTTCATTCGAGGTGGTAGCCCTATTCAAAATAAGGTTATACTCGATGGTATGACGGTCTATAATCCTTTTCACTCTATTGGTCTGTTCTCCGTATTTGAAACGGAGGCCATTAGAGCGGTAGACGTATATACAGGGGGCTTCAATGCAGAGTATGGAGGTAGAACTTCCGCTATTGTAGACATCAGTACCCGAGAGGGAAATAAAACGCGTCTGGCGGGCCTGGTTTCTGCCAGCCCATTTCAGGCCAAAGTGCTGGTGGAAGGGCCACTCAAGCCACTTGATCCAGAGACCGGCAATAGTATATCGTTTTTACTTACAGGTAAGCACTCCTACCTGGCTGAAACCTCCAAGCAGATTTACCAGTATGCCATCTCTGATAACTTGTTTAACCTCAACCCAGATGCCATGCTCGCTGCGGAAGACATTGGGTTGCCCTACAACTACACAGATATCTATGGCAAGCTCAGTATAGTGAGTGGGGGAGGGTCCAAGATCGAACTATTCGGCTTCAGCTTCACGGACGATTTTGCCGTACCTACCGTATCTATGCTCGACTGGGCAAATGCAGGTGGTGGAGCCAGCTTCAAGGTCGTTCCTCCAAACTCCAGCGTAGTGATCAATGGTACGGTATCCTACAGTGACTACGAAGTCAATCTGTTGGAAACCAATGGCGATCCAAGGCGCTCTCGCATTGCCAACTATCGGGCCTTACTTAATTTTACCTACTTCGGATTGAACCAGCAATTTGACTACGGTTTCGAGTTCAATGGCTTTAACACCGACTTTGAATTCTCAAACCCGACAGGTATTACCATTCAGCAAGAAGACTTCACCACAGAGCTCCACGGATATTTAAAGTACAAGCGAAATTTCGGTAATTTCATCATTGAGCCAGGTGTTAGGGCTCAGTTTTATGCCTCCTTGGGAACCATTTCCATTGAGCCAAGGATAGGTCTGAAGTATAATGTGACCAATGATTTCAGGATTAAAGCTGCAGGTGGTGTGTATAGCCAAAACCTCATCAGCACTCAGAACGACTTAGACATTGTAAACTTCTTTTCAGGCTTCTTGTCAGGTCCCGAGGAAGCTTTGTTGTCAACTGACCGAACTTCTTTAGCCACGAACAACCTACAAAGAGCGGTTCACGGTATTGCCGGTTTCGAGTTTGATCTGGGAGAGCGTGTTAGCATTAATGTGGAAGGCTACTACAAGGATTTTACACAACTGATCGAGCTTAACCGCAATAAGCTAACGGTAGCGGCTCCTGACTTTATCACATTAGTTGGAGATGCATACGGTGGTGATATCTCTTTCGAATACAGAGGCGGACGCTTGTTTATGGCTGGCAACTACAGTTTGGGTTGGGTAACCCGAGAAGACGATATCGAAGAATACTTCACGAGTTTTGACCGTCGCCACAACGTCAACCTTTATGGATCATATCGATTCGGGAGGGGAAATCTGTATGAGTTTGGCGCTCGATTCAATTTTGGTTCTGCATTCCCATTCACTCAAACTCAGGGCTTTTTTACAGATCCTGATTTGGCGCAGAACCCAGTCATTGTAGATGTAGCCACCAACAATGGCCAGTTGGGGGTCTTGCTGGCTGATGAGCGCAATGGCGGGCGACTGGCAGATTTTCACAGACTCGATATATCACTCAAGCGCAAATTCGAAATGGGCAAGTACTCCCACTTGGATGTGACTTTAAGTGTAACGAATGCCTACAATCGGGAAAATATCTTCTTTGTAGATAGAATTACCAACCAACGAGTAGATCAACTTCCCATCCTTCCTGCCTTAACAGCAGCCTACTATTGGTAAATAAACGTTTATAGAGGGCAGCCCAGGACGCACTCCTGGGCTGCTTTTACATTTAGATGTTCTCCTGCTTCCAGTCTACTCGGCTGATATAGATCATTACAATTCCAATCAGCACCATCCCCATTCTAATGAGGAATGAGGGTAGCTGGCCCAGATCGTATATCCATCTGAAAATGGCCAGATCTACTCCAACCAGGTTTTGGGTAAGAGAGAATAAGCCCAGGATGAAAAGCAAAAAGCCAATGACAGTTAGTGTGGTGGATTGGCGGCTCGTCATATGAATTTTTTTAGTGTAATCATGGTCTAATCGGTTTAGCCCTCTATCTTGCTGGGGATAAAACCGCCTTTATGTCTAAAGAGTATGACCGCTCTGTACTTAACAGTATTCGCCGCAACCTGTTTTTCCTGGTCGTGGCATTGGTCAGTTTAGGCTTCTTCCTACTCATATCAGACTATTTGATTGCTGTGTTTTGGGCAGCTGTTCTATCCATCATTTTTTATGGGCCGTATGCCTGGGTCGCTAAACGTCTGGGCGCTAGGCGAAGTTTGGCCGCGGCGCTTACTTCTACCTTTATTTTTTTGATTGTCATTATACCTCTGGGTTTACTAGGGGTCGTACTGGTTAGGCAGGGTGCCGAACTGGTGACAGCCATAGAATCAGGGGAAATTGATATAGTTGGCCTGCTGGATTACATCAATGAAAGGATACCCAGACTGGAAAGCTGGCTGAGCGAAAATGGGATCACCGTAGGAAATCTGCAAGAACAGCTGAGTGAAGGCGCACTCGCCCTCAGTCAGGCGCTGGGCAATAGAATGCTTAGATATGGAGGCAATACGGTAACCTTCTTTTTACAGTTTTCCCTCATGCTCTACCTCCTGTTCTTCTTTCTCAGAGATGGACGTAGACTGGTCAGGGCGGTAGTGAATGCTGTGCCCATGGGAAATGTCCGCGAACGGGAGTTGGTCGTTCGCTTTGCATCTGTAGCCAGAGCCACCCTTAAAGGGACGCTCATTGTAGCCATAGTTCAAGGATCCATAGGGGGTATCCTATTTGCCGTTGTTGGAATTCCTGCGGCTTTGTTTTGGGGGGTCGTTATGACTTTTCTGGCTTTGCTACCAGTAGGTGGGAGTGGCCTGGTTTGGGGACCTGCTGCCATTATATTACTATCCAACGGTGAGATTTGGCAAGGCATAACGGTGCTTATTGTTGGGTCACTTATAATAGGTTTGGTTGATAATGTGCTCAGACCAATCCTGGTGGGTCGAGATACGCAAATGCCAGACTACCTCGTATTGCTGTCTACATTAGGAGGCATTACGCTATTTGGATTAAGTGGGTTTATACTGGGCCCCGTAGTGGCGGCTTTGTTCATTACTGTATGGGAGATGATGGGTAAAGAATACGGTGGCAAACTATCTTGAAGCGCTTATGGCATTGATAAAAGAGTTGTTGGGGAAGAGTCCGAAGTTTGGCGCAGATTGCTTTCTAGCTGAAAACGCCACTATTATAGGTGATGTAGTATGCGGAGATGAATGCAGCTTTTGGTTTCAAAGTGTCGTTAGAGGAGATGTCCACTATATCAGGATGGGAAATCGGGTGAATGTACAGGATGGAGCCATCATCCATTGTACTTACCAAAGAGCAGCGGTAGATATTGGCAGCGATGTGAGTATAGGTCACGGAGCAATGGTACATGGTTGTACCATAGGAGACAGGGTTTTAATTGGAATGGGGGCAATTATTTTGGATCATGCCCAGATAGAAGATGAAGTACTGATTGCTGCGGGGGCTGTTGTCAAGGAGGGCATGGTCTGCCGGTCCGGTCATTTATATGCGGGCGTACCTGCCCGTGAGATAAAGCCATTATCTGCTGAAATGCGGGAAGATCAGATTGGCCGAATTGCCGTGCGGCAATTCGG
>JBCBVN010000147.1:0-10322 GCA_039817625.1 Bacteroidota bacterium | reverse complement strand
TTGATTGTGTCTTTCTTTTTTAGTTCAATTGCTTCTACTTCTTTCTCGGAAACATTAAAGAAATTTTGCATATCTGGATTAAATTCTATTAATTTCCTTTTAAGAATAGATCTTCTTAATTTTATAGAAGTGCTATTATCGGCACCTTGAGTTACCTTTGATTGATATAGTACAAATTGGGTGTCACTCGCTTTTGCACCTTTTTCAACTTCTTCTTTTAATCTATTATTAAATTCAGTATAAAATAGAGTTGTTCTGGTATGAAAATCAGCCATTTGTAAGATTGTAGTTCCACAGTCCAGCTGCAATTCCAGCTATTTTGTTGTACAGCCGAATAGAATGGCAGCGAGATCGATCTGATAGGAACCTATATCGCTTCATTCCTCCGATAGCATTTTCCACGACAATGCGTTTACGGCTTTTCTTTCGATTTTTCTTTTTCTGCTTCTTAGTCAGTTCGACTCCCCGTGACTTCTTGATCGGGATATACAGTTTTGCACATTCATACCGCTTTGCAATGCCTTGATATCCCAGGTCTACATATACTTTACTGTCTTTAAACCAGTCCCCTTTATCAGGTGGCAATTCTTCTTTAAGCAGCGTGAAATCATGAGTCGATCCATGATAGCAGTAGCTCAAATACTTGATGTGTTTGTCAGTCGTTGATAGTACCATCATTTTTAAGGTGTGGGCTTTTTTTTGCCACTATAAGCAGCTTTCTGTTCTGCCTGATTCCCAGGCCGTTGTCGCTTGTGTTCCGTGGCATCGACCATTATTGCCGCTTCAATCTTCCAATCTTCTATAAACTCCTCATCAGTTGCATACTCACGTTTGGGCATCCAACCGCCGTTCTCAAGTGCAGCTTGTAAAACGGTTAGTACTGTAGCCTGATTTGCGTGGGCATTGGATGGGCTTAAATCGAAACTTAAGCCGATTAAATCATACGTCAAACCACTCTTAATACTGTATAGTCCGAAGAAAAGCAGATCAGCGTAGGAATCAAAAGTTGCCTCCTGAGAAGAAGATTCTCGCCGCTCTTCAAGTGATTCTCCAAATAACTCTTCGTAGGCGTGGCCAAATAGCTTTGTCAAGTGGTTAAACTGTTTGCTACTTACGCCGGTCGCTGCCTTCCATTGGCGTTTGGTGCGAATATCACGATAGGAAATTGCCATAGGTCTTATCTTGACGCCAAGATAAGGACTGCTGAGCATCAGCTAGTTACAGCAGAACAAGTCTATTCTTTGCAATCACTTCCTACTATTTCTCCATCTTCGTTAAAGAAGTAGACCATATCCTTTCTTAATCGCCCAAGTCTACCCTTTTCATTCTGTCCCCACCTTATCCTGACATCAATCTTATTAATTCCCTTAGATGCTATCCACTCTTTTGGGAAAAAGTCACGTAGTTCCACTCCGGTATGCTGAGCATTAAGTATGCCCAAATGAGTAAAAAACAATAACCATATCACTTCTCTACACCTCAAACCAAATAGCTTTTGCCTTTCCTGCCAATTCTCCTTGCTCGTTAAATATGGCCGTTCCACTCCACGACTTTCGGCCTTCTTGTTGAATGAGCCAGGCGGTTAAAACGCACTTCTCTCCGGTTTTAATGGGCAGGATAAGCTCGGCCGTCATTCGGCCTAGCAGTACCGGTCTTGGGATATCACCGAGGGCTGCATAGGCACCCGGGCAATCGAGGGCAGCCCAGATAAATTGGGGTTGTACCATTCCCGATTCACCAGCCAAATCAGCTGCTGGCACCCAGGGCGAAGCATATAGATGGCTGTCTGCAACCCGACCGGCGAAAACGTGGAGTCCCTCGCCTGTAGTCCGATCTTCACCGCAGACAAAGCAAGTGGGAAATGCCGTACCCTGAGTAAAGCCCAGGTATCCTTTGCTCGCTTCAAGCGCTTGCTCGAAACTCACGGAGTCTGGCACTTCAAGGTCGGAACAGTCTCCTGGTTTTGCCGTAGCGATGAGGTACTCTCCATCCCACATCTTATGCGCACCAGCCTCTTCTCGTAAGTCAAGTGCGCGGTCGAGTGGTATCGGCTTCCGGAGTGTAATCTCGCTGACATAATCGGTTTGGGCATCAATTAAGCCACAGCTGTAGCCCCCATTGCCAGACTCTGGCGGACCATGAAAATGGTTATGTACGGTTATTTTCTTTCCCATAATTTCATGGCAAAGATCACAAAATAAGCGCTAAGCCTGCTCCTCGTCTTCGAGTTTTCGGTACTTATCAAAGGCTAAATAAGCCAGTATGCTGCCGCAACTCAGCGTCAAATAGACGAGCCATGGTCTCGTTCCTTTAATGAGTTCGTAAAGACCAACTTGCATGGCCAATACACCGGTAACAGCTGCAATCAAGACATAGGACTTGTGCCTGGCCCTTTGGACAGGATTTTGGTTCATGACAAAGAAATGATAGTGTAACTAATGCAAAAAACAATCTGTGCAAAAAGATGTCAGGCCCACAGATACAGCCAAATCATGCGCCAACTACTAAGGCCAGGTTTCCCACCTGCTTTACAATTGAGATATTGCTTTGACCCAACCAGTATGGAAAGTCTTTGACTCAACGGATTAGAAAAACTAAAGGTGCCGATATATTTTCTAATTCTGGATTGCTTATATCCTCGAACCAATTGCCTTAAGCTACTGCTATCCTCGCAATTAATGACAAGCCCACCATCTTCAGCGTTGGTGACGCGGATAACAGAACTTGCAGGCCCGTCAATTTGAAAATCAGCGGATATACGCATTGGTTTGACTTAGAGACAGAAATATATAATTAGCAACTGCTAGTTACTTCCGTTTTTATCTGTCGTGTGAATGCGCAGTTTACCGTTCATTTTCCACTTCGCAGAAGGTGCATTGTCGTCTGTACTTGCAGGTACATGCAATTCGAAATTGTCAAACTCATAGGTGATCTCTGCACCCCTACCAGTTAATTTATCATATAGCCCTATAGCTAACTCTGGCCAGTTCGTAGTATTATTTGCCATCTCTATTTGTTTTATTGAAGTGATAATACGTCGATAAAACTTGATGATTTAGCAAATGTTCATGACTAAAGCTTGATGGTAGCTCATAACAAATTGTAGCCTTAAGTACTACGCACGCTCTTCGTCTTCCATCTTCCTGTACTTATCAAATCCTTTATAGGCGAGTAGGCTACCGGCTCCTAAAGTGAGATATACCATCGGCAAATTTGTGCCTTTGACCAGTTCATACAGGCCAACCTGCATGGCTAAAACTCCGATTATTGCAGCTAATAGGACGTAAGATTTTTCCTGTGATCTATCATTTGTTCTTGGATTCATGACTGTCGTTCGTTTTAGATAGGCGATATGCTGGCTCGTTCATTAGCCGCATAATGTCTAATGAGGTAATTGAAAATCGAGGATGTAGAACAGGCAGAATTCTCAAAGACTGCAATGGCTGACTATTTATTTTTAGCCATATCAGTCGGCTTCACAAGCAATTGTAAGCAGTGTGTTACAAATATAAACGGTCTGAATGTAGGAATAGTCTTTTGGGCAAAATAAAATTGGCAGATCCCATGTAAAGCCCCACAAAAATTCACAAAAGCTACTCGCTGACAAATTTGGCAAATTCAAAGCCTGTACAACTGCCTACCCCATATTTACTATATCCCAGTGAGCTGGAAGCCTCGTCGCCGTAAAAAAAATTAAAAATGAGGCTATAGTCAGTCGAGGACTTATTCTCCTCAAACATGGTGGCTATTTTAGTCTGTTCCTCGACACTACAGTCCGAATATTCGCCTGACAATAAGGAAGTCACATACTGTTCTTGCCGAATGTGATCAGCCAAAGAATCCGGATCTCCATGCAGCTGCCAGTGGGCTGACCTCAAGGCGTAAGCTTTGACTCTACGGGCAATGGTTTCTTTACTGTAGTCTTCTGATGTCCAGAAATGAGGGGTGCAAAATCCAAATTTCGCTACCCCGCTCATTTTGAATTTGCTGCTGTAATCTGCAGTGAATCTATTCGTCCAGGCCCCTCCGGCATCATCTGCCAGATTGAGCACCACCTGCATATCAGGACCTGAATGATGAGCAAGTACCTCATTGAGCTCGTCCAGGGCTATCTTAGCTACCTCTTCTGCTTCCAGCTCAATGAGCTCTCCCAGCTTTTGAACGGCGTAGTCTTTAGCCATTGGATTAAATCCGACTATCGGCAAGCGCAGCGAATCTTTATCCCCGCCTGTAAGTGCTGCGATGTATTTATCAAATCGTTCACGCGAACGAGCTTGGCCGTAAAACTCAGCCATCATCGACAGTACAGGAGTCAGTACAAATTTCATCTTGAGCACTAAGATAAACCACAGTGCATGGTGTGTAATTACCTGACCAGCGTTACCTCTCCAGTCACGATCTCTTCACGCCCATCTATCCAATTGATTCGGTATTGATATACGAATACAGCGGGGTTGAGCATACGACCATTAGCCTTACCGTCCCAGCCGGCAGATTCGTCATTGAGTGGCAACTCTGACCGGAAAAACACTTGATTGCCCCAGCGATCATAAATGCCTAAATCACTTACACTGACTATACCTGCATCGCCATACACGGTGAAACGATCATTGGTACCATCTCCGTTGGGACTGAAAGCAGTCGGGGCAAATGTCGTGCGATTGCGATCTACCAGCACTTGAATATCATCGCTGGCTGTGCAACCAGCACCATCTATCAACTCCAGCGTATAGAGCGTAGTTGCCACAGGCCGTACAATGACCTCCAGGCAGGTAGAGTCTAAGCAAACTACGTCAGGAGACCAACTGATCAATGCATCGTCCGCATTCGTCTGTACCCGCAAACGAACACTATCGCCTAATAGCAACTCGCGATCTGCACCTACTTCCAAAACCGGTAGCACAGGCTCCTCAACCAATAATTCCAAAGCTGACTGACAGCCTGACGGATCCTCAGCTACTACCCTGTAGCGGCCCGGACACAAGCCGGTAAATTGATCAGATGCACTCAAGGCAAACTCCTCTAAACCATACAGTAGCAGCGGGTCGGGATTGATGATATTTATAGCACCACTACAATCACTCAGGCAATTAGCAGCAATTGCCTCTGCATCAAGCAATACTTCCTGAATATTGATGACTACCTCCGTTTCCGTCACGGGGCAGGGACCAATATTGGCTGTAGTGTAGCGGAATATATATGTACCGCTAGCTTGCCCCTGGACGCTAAATCGACCAGATAACGGATCAAAAGCCGGATTTTCCTGAGCGTTTTCCGATACCGCAGTCCAGCTTCCACCAGGCGTTAAGCCGACCAATTCTGATGCAAGATCGATGATTTCAATGGCGTCTTTACAAACGATCAATGGAACGGCCTGTATCCCTGGCGATGCCGGATCAGACAAGACCAGATCGACCTGATAATCAGGCAGACAAGCCGCGGTCGTCCCTTCAGGCTCGAATTGTATTCGATAAGTACCTGCTTGAGCACCATTGGTCAGAAGATTATCACCACTTACAACGAGGCTTCCTGGCCCACTGATGACCGTCCAAAAGCCGCTCGGTGCGCCTGCGGGTAATAGCGTATTCAAATTCAGCACATCTGGATCGTCCGTACAACGAGGAGCAGGATTACTCAATGGCAGAACCAGACATCCACATTCATTGCTCGATTCAAAGCTGATGGCGCAGCCATTGGCATCCGTAAAGTTGAGCAACAGAGAATCGCCGCTGTTGATACTCGGACTAGTCACTACATTTCCGCTTATCTCCACCCCACCAATGAAGTAAGGGGCCGTACCGCCACCGAGTTCAATGCTCCACTGATAGCTGGCATTATCATCGGCACAAACGGGCGTAGCAGACAGTATTTGTGGCAATGCGAAAGTGGTCAATGCAATGGTTGTACTATCCACACAGCCGTCCAGATCTGCCACCAAGCCAATTTGAGTATCTGCGGTAAGCGTGACATCAATACTGCTGGTACTTTCTCCCGTACTCCAGGTATAAGTAGCTCCCGGCGAACTACCAGCTTGTAAGCTGACTTCAGAACCGGCACAAGCAGATTCTTGGCCCGAAATACTCACTATAGGCAGCGGGCGGACGTCTACAACAATCGAGTCTGTCACCGCACAATTGCCGTCACCAGCTACTACGATATAGGTCGTTGTATTGGTGGGGCTGACCTCTATCGTTGCCTCCTCTTCTCCGGTACTCCAAACGAGGGGTCCATCGCTGGTAGCGGTCAGAGATACGGCCTCGCCTTCGCAAATACTCAGGTCGGCACCCAGAGAGAGGGTGGCCAGTGGAAGCACTTCGACTACTACGTTTGTTTGTACACTACATCCTTCATCGGTACCGGTGACGGTAAATACCTCCGTTGAAGTAGGATTGACCAAAATCTCGGCTGACATTTCGCCTGTGCTCCAACTGAAAGTAGTCGTTCCGCTGACGATGAGTTGTACTTCGTCTCCGGGACAGACCGTCGTATCGGCGCTCACCTCTATGGCAGGTGCATTGACCGAAACCACGACCTCTGCCGTATCGGTGCAGCCATTGGCTGTAGTGATCAAGCTGTAGGTTGTTGTATCGGCAGGGGAGACGCTTATGCTCTCGGTATTTTCATTGGTACTCCAGAGGTAGTCACCAGGCGTACCCTGGGCCGTCAAAATCAGGCTTTCGCCAGCACAAATGGTGGTATCGGGACCGAGAGAAGCGTCCACCTGCGGAAGTACAAAAACCTCAATCGTATCCGCCTGTAAACAATTTCCTATTCCCGTAGTGGCCACGTAGGCCTGAGATGCGACGGGACTGACTGTAATTTCATTGCCCATCTCGTTAGTGCTCCAGCTAAAAGGACCACTACCCAACGCAGTAAGTGTAACCTCTTCGCCAGGACAAATGGTGATGTCTTCGCCCAAAGTCACAGAGCCGGGTATACTCACATTCACAGTCACCTCCTCTGTTACCGAGCAGTTTTCCGTTGTTCCTTCTATGGAGTAGATGGTTGTACTTGTGGGGCTTACCAAGATGCTAGCGGTCGAAGCGGTGGTGCTCCATAAGTAGGAGTCTGTTCCGCTAGCGAGCAGCAAGACTTCGTCGCCTGGGCAAATAGTTGTGTCGTTGCTCACAGACAAGATCGGGTCATTGATGTCAATACTCAGCGAATCAGTCGCTGTACATCCATTGACAGTGACGACCACACCGGCCGTTTCCGGGGAGAGGGGGGCATAGTTTGCACTTCCGCTGGTCGAACCATTACTCCATTCGTACTGTGCGTTTGCTATTGCTAGTTCCAGGGTCAGATCCTGGCCTGCACAAAGCGTCGTATCTGGACCGAGATCAAAAACGATTGGGGCTTGGACTTCCAATTCGATAGAATCTACCACGCGGCAGGCTCCAATACCGGCCTCGGCAATGTAAGTTGTTGTCGCAGCGGGCTGCACCCAGATTTCATTAGCCACTTCGCCGGTACTCCAACTGAATGGACCGGTCCCGGTGGCCGCCAGCAAGACCGAATCTCCAGGGCAAATAGCGTCTTGTGGCAAGATGCTCACGCTGGTATTCAGCACTACATTGACCGTAACCGAGTCCTGATCGGTGCAGCCAGAGCTCGTACCGGTCACCAGGTAAGTGGTAGTTTGGGTGGGGTTTACGACGAAATCAGAGCTATTGGGTCCGTTGGTCCAGCTGTATGAATCAGCCCCCGTAGCCGTCAGCGTAACGCTTTCGCCCGGACAAATAGTCGGATTTGTGCCTGCCTCTACCTCAATATCTACGATGGACACCGCCACAGAATCGGTGCCCGTGCAGCCACTTTCTGTGACATTCAGCGTGTATACCTCTGCCTGAGTGGGGCTCACTACGATACTTGGCTGGTTGCTACCTGTACTCCATAGGTAGGTATCGCCCGCAATGTTGGTCGATAGGGTTAGCTGTTCACCTGCACAAATTTGAAGGTCTGGGCCCAGCTCGACATTGGGGCCTGACGCTACAAATACCGTCAACTCATCAGTAGCCTGGCAGGTACTGCCTCCAGCCGTAACGGTATATGTGGTCGTTGTAGTTGGGCTCACCGTGATCTGATCGGCGGTTTCATTTGTGCTCCAGGTGAAGGGCCCTGTACCGGTAGCAGTCAATGTGATTTCTTCACCAGCACAAATGGTCTCATCTGCTCCCAGACTAACTGAAGGTGCCGCCAACACCACCACTTCAACATCGTCACTTGCCGTACAACCGTTCAGCGTGCGCGTAACGGTAAATATTTCGGTTTGACCAGGGCTAACGACAATACTGCTACTCGTTTCGTTGGTACTCCACAGAAAAGTCCCGGAGCCACTGGCGGTCAGGACTACGCTCTCACCCGGACAAATCGAAACATCTGGCCCTAAATCGATACTTGCATCGGTCACGGTGACGAGTATTTGATCTTCGCTGCTGCAATTGCCATCTGTTAAGGTTACGCTGTACACCTCCGACTGAGTAGGACTCACATTAATCGCTGGCGCTACCTCTCCGGTACTCCACTGGTAGCTACCCGTTCCATTAGCCAGATTGAACAAGTTGGTATTATCGCCCAGGCATATTTCCTGGTTATTACCCAATTCCAGTGCTGGTGGCTGCTCTACGGTCACCGTTACTTCGTCTGTATTTGTACAGCCATTTTCTGTGACGGTAACTGTGTAAGTAGTCGTTGTCAGTGGAAATATATTAATCGTGCTACCTGATTGGGAGGTACTCCATTGATAGTCTGACCCAAAGCCACCACCTGTTGCTGTCAGGGTAGAAGGCAAGCCTGCGCAAAGGCTGAAGTCATCATTCACACTGACGCTTGGTGGCGGATTGACCAAGACCACAAAGTCTTGAGTATCACTGCAACTTCCATCTGTGACCGTTAAGGTGACCGTTTCGCTAATGGCAGGAGTTAAAGTGATTTGCTGTCCGGTTTGCCCTGTACTCCAGCTGTAAATGGCACTCGCACTGCCTCCACTGCCAGTAAGCGTAATAGACTCTCCTTCGCAGATACTAGGCTGGCTAGGCGTCACCATTGCATTCAGCGGCACGACGGAGATCACCGTTTGATCTTGTCCATCGCAACCATTAGTCGTACCAGTTACACTGACAGACTGCCCATCGAAAGGTGTAAAAGTGATGCTGGGCCCACTCTGACCTGTAGACCATTGATAAGTATCTGCTCCAGATGCGGTGAGGGTTACGGCTTCGCCAGGACACACACTCGTATTTCCGCTGATCTGCACATCGGGCGCATCGTTAACCGTGACCGTAACAGATGCCTGTCCTACCGTAACGGGACAACCCGTGCCAGGAACGATGACTAGAGTAAACGTAGTTGTCTGATTGACTGTAAAAGGGGTGGTAAAGTCTGGATTTCCTGTCCCACTAAAATCTTCAATGGTAAAATCAGGTCCATTAGGGTTTTGGATGATCAAGTCAAAGGGGCCGAAATTAGTCCCTCCTTCAAAATCAACCAGCAGATCAACCGTTTCTCCAGCACAAACCTCATCTGGGCCAACAATGGATAAATCAGCTGTTCCCGCCGGATCGACTAACACAGAAATAAACCCAATGACAGAGCACGGCCCTTCTGTTACGGTCACTTGATAAGTGGTGGTCGTGGTAGGATTTACTGTAATGCTAGCCCCTGATTGACCAGTACTCCATTGGAAGGTAGCAGAGGGATCGACGTCCGTTACTGATAAGGTAGAGCTTTGACCCGCACAGATTTGTTGAGGGCTGCTAGATACCGTAGGATCAGGAGGCAAAACCGTAACCGTAAAAGTTTCTGTAACACTGCACCCACCTGTCGTACCCGTTACGGTGTACGTGGTGGTCACAAGGGCCAAATCTGTAATGCTCGCTGTAGACTCTCCCGTACTCCAGGAGTAGGAGTCGGCACCTGAGGCGGTCAGTGTAATATTATCTCCCGGGCATACGCTTGTAGGGCCGCTAATATTGACATCGGGTCCGTCTATGGTTATAGTGACTTGATCGGGTGCCACGATCACCGGACAGGCATCTCCGTCTGGAGTAACCGTGAGTGTAAACGTAGTCGTCTGATTGACCACCAGACTGAACCCAATAAATCCGCCATCGGTAATGCCAACATTTGGCAAATTAAAATCATCTCCATTAGGGTTATCTACATTTACAGTATAGGTCTGCCCTCCACTATTTCCAGTAAAATTTATGACAAACGGAACTGCATCTCCCGAACAAAAATCAGTTCCATTCACAGGCTCAAAGCTCGCTGTTATTTCCTCCTGAACTTCTATTAGAATATCATCTGTTGTTGTGCAGCCAGCC
>JBCBVN010000146.1:0-10387 GCA_039817625.1 Bacteroidota bacterium | reverse complement strand
TTTAGCTGGGATGATGCTCAGGCTAGAACAACAGCAGATGAAGCACTCTTCGCGCTGGTTGTACGCGCCACAGCGGATGCGACCCTGAGTGATGTACTGAGCCTGACAGACCGCGTGACTCGTTCGGAAGGCTATCCAACACTGGGTGGTGTAGCTAATCTGGCACTGAATTTCTCGGCCGACGAGCTCAGCTCAGCCGACGAGTTTAGCCTGGGTCAGAACAGCCCGAACCCGGTAGATGCGGTTACTCAGATTGCCTTCACCCTACCAGCAGCCAATACGGCTACGCTAACTGTGCGCGACGTACAGGGCCGTACGGTGCTGGTGAGAGAGATCGAAGCGGAGGCAGGTGTAAACCTGGTGACCCTGGAGCGTGATGACCTTGCAGCAAGTGGTGTATACAGCTACACCCTGACGGCTGGTAAGTGGACCGCCACTAAGCAGATGGTGATCCGCTAAATGCAGTTCCGCGGGTCTTTTAGCCCGTGCAAGTTTACCCACGCATCAGCGTGGAAGAATGATAAGAGCCTGTCTGAGAATTTCCAGACAGGCTCTTTTGCTTGATATACCAGCCGCACTGAAGTTGGATCGAATAGGTACGACCTGACGCAGTCAGGCAGATAGGCTCGCGGAAGGTAGAATAAATGGAACGTGGATAAACGCGGGATACCACGGGTTATTTAAGCGACCTTCGGTCGCCAGGTCTGTGGTGTTCCGCCAAAGTTTGTAGCCAATTATTGTAACTATGGATGAGCAGAAAAGGCAGGTCTGTTAAGCTAGACTCCAGCTAGCTCCGTCCTTTCCATCTTTAATTTCGACACCCGCAGCAGCCAGTTGGTCACGAATTTGATCGCTAACCGCCCAATTCTTCTCTTCACGAGCTTGCTGACGAAGGTCTAACACCAGTTGGAGGACACCATCCAAAGCCTCCGTTGTTTTGTCATTAGCTCCGCCTGCTAAATCATTTTGAAGACCAAATACTCGGAAGATCAAGTCATTCAAATCCTTCTTGAGGCCAGACAGCGTTTCTTCTGATACTTCATCCGTAGAAAGCTGACCAGCATGAAGTGCGTTGACCTTGCTGATTAATTCAAAAACTCTGGCCAGAGCCTTGGGTGTATTGAAATCATCATCCATTTCAGCCCATGCAGCAGACATGTGCTCGCGAAGTTGCTTGCCAACTGTTTCGTTTTGAGCATTACCAGAGGCCTCTAATTCTTGAAGCTTTTGGTAGCCTTCCATTAAGCGATTGTAGCCTTTGAGTGCAGCCTGGAGAGCCTCGTCAGTGATGTCCATGGTGCTGCGATAGTGGGCTTGCAACATAAAAAACCTAACTACCATGGGGCTGTAACCCTGGCTGACATGTGGGCTTTCACCGGTGAAGAGTTCATCAGGTGTTATGGTATTGCCATCGCTCTTTGACATCTTGCGCCCATTCATGAGCAGCATATTGGTGTGAAGCCAATAGCGGGCTCCACCACAATTACAGCTACCCACATTTTGAGCGATTTCGTTTTCGTGGTGAGGAAACTTAAGGTCGTTTCCACCTCCGTGAATATCAAAAGTTTCGCCCAGATATTTTGTGCTCATAGCTGAGCATTCTAAATGCCAGCCAGGAAAGCCCTCTCCCCATGGGCTGGGCCAGCGTTGCAGCGTCTCAGGCTTGGCTTTCATCCAAATAGCAAAGTCTTGTGGAGAGCGCTTTTGGTCTTGTCCCTTCAACTCCCTGCTTTCAGCCATCAATTCATCAATCTTTCGGCCCGATAGCTCACCGTATCTATTATTGTTGGCAGCATTATAAGCAGAGACATCGAAATAAACAGATCCATCGACTTCATAGCCAAAGCCATTGTCCATGATCTGTTTGACCATTTCAATTTGCTCGATGATGTGGCCAGTGGCGGTTGGCTCTATATCTGGTGAAAGCGTATTGAATACACGCATTTTGTCGTGGAAGTCATTGGTATACTTATGAGCGACTTCCATAGGCTCAAGCTGTTCCAGTCTCGCTCCCCTTGCCATGCGATCTTCACCATCATCGGTGAGGTGGCCAGCATCGGTGATGTTGCGGACGTAGCGCACTTTCCAGCCTTTGTAGACTAGATATCGATAGATGATATCGAAACTCACAAAGGTTCGACAATTCCCCAAGTGTACCGGATTGTATACCGTAGGACCGCACACGTACAGGCCGACAAAGCCAGGATTTAACGGCTTGAAAACCTCTTTCTGTCGTGCAATAGAATTGTATACCGTAAGTGGAGACATGGGGGAATAACAATTTTGAAGCGCGAAGATAAGAACAAGAGGAAAGACCACTTACGCAGCAAGTGTCTTAAAACGGTATATCCTCATCTTCATTCATCCTACTCGGCATAATGGTACCGGAGTAAGGCGTATCGCTTGTTGCTCCTGATTCGAAAGTATTGTCTGGAAGTAAGCTGAAATCTGGATCATCGAGATCGCCAAATTTGGCAAAATCGCTCTCGAATTTGAGCTTGATGGTCTTGGTCTCCCCATGGCGATTCTTACCTACAATGACCTCTGCAACATTCTTTAGACTATTGCCCTGTTCATCTTCCATAATCTGATAATACTCAGGACGGTAAAGGAACATAACCAGGTCGGCATCTTGCTCAATACTACCCGACTCTCTCAAATCACTCAGCTGTGGCCTCTTGTCGCCACCTCTGGTTTCTACGGCTCGGCTGAGCTGTGAGAGTGCAATGACTGGTACTTCCAACTCTTTGGCTAGCCCTTTCAAGCCACGGCTAATGGCAGATACCTCCTGTTCACGGTTGCCACCTCTGTTCGTTTCACCAGCACCTGACATAAGCTGGAGATAATCTACGACCACCATAGAGATACCCTTTTCCAACTTGAGTCTACGGCATTTCGCGCGCATCTCGAAAACATTAATACCTGGGGTATCATCGATATAAATAGGAGCCTCTCCTACCCGATTCATAGAATCGATCAGGCGTACCCATTCGTCCTCATCAAATTTACCTGAGCGCATTTTTTGTCCGTTCACCTCGGCATCCATGGAAAAGATACGTCCGGCAAGCTGCGGGGCCGACATTTCCAGGCTGAACACGGCTACGCCTCTATTGTAATCTGCTGCTGCTGCTCTGGCAATAGAGAGCACAAAGCTGGTCTTACCCATAGCTGGACGAGCAGCCACGATAATCAGATCACTGGGTTGCAAGCCGCTCGTTAGCCGATCTAGCTCCGTAAAACCACTGGGTATACCCGTCAGGCCGTCTTCTTTATCGCGGATGCTGTTGAGCTGCTCCATGATCTGGTTGGCCAAACTACCCATATCGGCCATCTGCTTGCCCATGTTTTTTTCTGTGATCTCGAAGATCTGATTACCAGCCATATCCAGGAGATCCAGCACATCGGTGCTGTCTTCGTAGGCATCCTGTATGATCTCGGTACTCGCTCTGATCAGCTCGCGCTGAATGAATTTTTGAGTGACTATGCGCGCGTGGTATTCCACGTTAGCTGAACTGGTCACCTTCGTGCTGAGCTGAGCGAGGTAAGGAGCTCCGCCTACAAGCTCGAGGTCTTCCGTTTTTCTGAGCTCCTCAACGACCATTAACAAGTCAATGGGCTGAGACTTCTCAAACAAGCGGCGCATTGCCCTAAAGATAGCCTTGTGCGCATCTGTATAGAAAGCTTCGGGTTGAACCGTATCCAAGACTTTAGTCATCGCTTCCCGGTCAATGAGGATAGCCGATAGGATGGCTTCTTCCAGGTCTATAGCCTGGGGAGGTAGCTTGCTAAAAGCAGGTAGGTTCGCCTCTTCCAACTGCCGTCGGGTCGATGGATACTTGGGCGTATTGCCCAGCCTTTTGCGGCGATCAGTAGCTTTCTCATTAGCCATAAGAGTAAAGATAGATAGATGAGCGCCTGCTTCAAAGGAATGGACGATTTTTAGACGAGGTGATTAACAATTATTTATCAACATACTCTCCACTTTCCGGGTTAAACCGACATGAGTAACATCTTGATTGGAGGCGGGACAGGCTTTATCGGCCATCATCTTAGCCAGCTGCTAAAAGCGAATGGACACGAGGTACATCACTTGAGCAGAAAGGCCAATCTCAATGCCGAGTTTCCGGCGCATCAATGGGACGCTAAAAGTATGTCTATAGATCAAAAAGCTGTTGACCAAGCAGATGTTATCATCAATTTGGCAGGAGCTGGCATAGCTGATCAAAGATGGACGGCAGCCAGGAAAAAGCTCATCATCGATAGCCGAGTAAACACCACCTCGCTGCTGGCTCAAGCGATTGCTCGTAGACCCAAGCCACTCGACTATTACATCAATTCCAGTGCTATCGGTTTTTACGGCGATCGAGGAGAAACGATTTGTACAGAGCAAACCACTGCGGGCAGCGGTTTTCTTAGCGAAAGTTGTCAGGCTTGGGAAGATGCTACCAAACCAATTGCAGATTTAGGCGTGCCAATGGCTATCGTTCGAACGGGGATCGTCTTACACCCATCCGGAGGCGCATTGGAAAAGATGCTTCAACCCATGGCTCTGTTCACTTCAGGCTACTTTGGCAATGGACAGCAGTGGTATAGCTGGATTCATATGCAAGATATCTGCGGAATCTACGCATACCTCATAGACCAAAGACTCTCTGGAATTTATAATGGGGTGTCACCAATTCCGGCCAGAAACAAAACACTGGCAGAAATGCTCCCCAAAGCAAAAGGAAAGCCTGCTGTAGTGATGCCTGTTCCCAAATTTGGCCTTAGACTCGCCTTTGGAGAGATGGCGGATACCATTCTGGATAGTGCCAGATGCTCGGCTGAAAAGATTTCTGGAGCCGGTTATGCATTTAAACATCCAGAGCTACTAGCAGCTTTAAAAGACTTACTGAAGTAAAGGCTCTTCGTTGGGCTGCTCTGACTCCTCTTCTTCCTTGATGAGTTCAAATTCATAGCCGGCAGCCAGGCTAATTTGTTCTATCGTATTAATCAAACCCAATCCTTGTTCTTCTGCACGATCAATTAAATCGCTGGTAAGGGCACGATTCATGAGTGCTTCCCGGGCATTTTGGCTTAGTATGGTCAGATCAGCCGGCTCAAATCCATTAAACCAGCTCTCTTCCAACATTCGATATTCGATTTGATGGTCTATAGCTAGGACCTCTGGTTTAGGAAGGTTGCTGATTGTAACCTTTCGGGTCTCTTCGTTGATGTTGGTATTCAACCCCTCCAGATCATAGCCGACCAGGATCGTTCCCGTGACCTCAACCGTAGCCTTTTTATCAAAGCTAAACTGGGTGGGAAACGGTACGTATAGTGTGACATGTCGAGTCTGGGTCTCATTATACAGTTCTACGACATCTCCCTCGACGGTCACCATTTTACAGACATCGCGAATGCGCTCCAATAAAATCGTTTTATCAACTACCGTAGTTTGCTGACCTCTACTCTGTATGCAAGATCTGTAGGAAAGAAGACCACACACAAAAGCTAGAATCGCCAATAAAAAATAAGGCCCATTTCTGCGCATATCTTATGTATTTATCTCTTCGAGCTCAGCGGATGCCTAAGGCCTCTGGTATTAGAAAGAACGGCCCTGACTTCCCCTACGCGAACAGGCGACGTAATCATGACGGGTATGTGGTTGTCGTCGTTACTGACGTAAACTTTCATTTCGTCGCCTTCCTTGAAAATTTCACCGGCTACAAGTTGTGGGTTGAACACGTGCGTATCGAAACGGCCATTTCCTCTGACCTTCACACCATCTTCAGGGCCTAAGTACTTTACGCTTAAGGGGTAAATTTCCTGATCCATTAATATGGTAACGGGAATATCATCGCCCACTCGCATGTCATCTATATCCATATTGCGGCAGTAGTACATGATCGAAATCAGGTCGTGCATACAGCCTTCAAAATTGATGTCCTTGCGGGCCAACTCAGATCTGGTAACACCACGCATACTCACGGCTCTTCCACCAGATTGGCTGAATGTAGTGCGGTCGTATCGCTTGTAGTCCCCCTGGTGCACGTCCTTGATATGCATGCGCGGGAGCAAGCTTTCCTTGTCGATGTAGCTCTCGTAATGGTCTCTGACTTTGTAAAACCACTCATAGCTGCTATAGGTACGCCCATCTACAGAGATGTGGTATTCGTTTCCGGTGTCGTAGACAGCGAAAGTCACCTGGCCGGCAGCTAGCCAGACGAAATTCCATTTGTAGTACAGTTTGTAGGTTAGTCTTTCCCCCGCTTGGAAGGTCGTGTTTTCAATAGTACAAGGATCACCGCTCGGCGAGTCTGCTTCTTCAGATTGCACAACAGGAGTATCAGCCAGATTATTCCAGATTGGCGGGCTTACAGATAATAATAAGCCAACGGGTATCAGGAGCAAAAGGGCTTTAAATGGATTCGGACGCATGACCTGGGTTGTTTTGAAGTAATAAATATGGGGTTAACAGTGTTGGCAGCAAGACATTGATGACATAAAGGAGTCCAAAAGCAGTTAGTCCGGCTGTAAGTACAACAGCATCGCCTCCAAATAGGGTTGCAGTCAGCTCTGCGCGAAGCATGAGATGAATACCCGGCGGCAATGGTATACCGGCTTGTAGCAAATAAACGCCAGCAATGCCCGCCATCGCATACAAGTAGGGCAATTCTAATCCGCCAATGAGGAGTAAAAGATATACCTGAGTGCAGTATACCATCAGCCTAAGTACAGAAATACCAATAGGTGGCAGATAGGTAAATGGCGATCCGGGGCCTTTAATTCGTCCGGCAGTGAGCCCTGTGATCTTAGCATCTGTTTCACGAGCTTCCTCCAGGCTTTGCTGTTCGTTTTTTTCAGACTTCCGCAGGTGGAGGCATTCCCCGAATGCCGACATCCTCGTCGGAGGTCTTGTAGACCGACGAACTGGATAGAGCCATTTCCCCAATCCCAATCTTCGCCAGTACCAGTCCTTAACACGGTTCAGGTTGAAGGTACCGACCCGCGGAAGTACACAATACCAAATCAGAGTAGCGAGAATAGGTCCCACAGGTAGTGCCCACCATGACCAGGCTTGCCAGGAAACAGGCAATAAGTCGCTGCCGACCCAGACTAAGCCAGGCCAGGCCAGCAATAAGAAGCCAATCCACTGGCACAGCCCCCCCTGGAAGGTAGCCAGGAGGACATGGCTGACTTCTGCCTTCTTTGCAGCCAGTACCCGGCCCGCATAATCGCCAATGCGGTTTGGCGTCAAACTGCCCGCACCCAGCCCAATCAATACAGCTCGGAGTGATCGCTCGAAAGACCATTGGTGATGGGGGCGAAGCAAGTGCTGAAATTTCTTGGTTTCCAGCCACCAATTGATGGGCATGAGCGCAACCACAATCAAAAATAGCGGCAGGCTATGTAGCTGAAAAACCTGAGTAGAAAAGCTAATCCAGTCAAATCCGGAGAGCTGTTGCTTCCAATGCCAGAAAAGCCCCAGACCGAACAGCAGGGCCAGCAGCCAAAGTCCTGCCGACCGGACTGATGGACTCATCTTTTTTTGTTCGGAAAGGTTTGAAAAGATAATTTTCAACTACTTTTGTTGTTAAGGGCGAGATGAAGCGCCCTGTAATCTAAGTGTATGCCCAGCTCTACATCTGCCGTTTATAGAATCCTTGGGATAGACCCCGGAACGACGGTGCTGGGCTACGCCGTGATCGAGATTCATCCTAAATCGAGACGAGTACTCGAGCTGGGCACCCTCAAGCTAGACAAATTTAAGGATCATCCTCGGCGATTACAGCAGATACACGAGCGAATCAGTCGGGTTATCGATACACATAAGCCCTCTATTCTGGCCATCGAAGCACCCTTTTTTGGCAAAAATCCGCAATCTATGCTCAAGCTAGGGCGAGCACAAGGTGTCTGTATGGCTACGGCTATGACTGCCGGCCTGGAGGTATTTGAATATGCGCCCCGCAAAATTAAGCAGTCGG
The DNA here is from genome assembly GCA_039817625.1 of Bacteroidota bacterium. Classification (GTDB taxonomy): domain Bacteria; phylum Bacteroidota; class Bacteroidia; order Chitinophagales; family Saprospiraceae; genus Neolewinella. Next base: position 2,420 of record JBCBVN010000146.1, on the reverse strand, counting down.
TTGCAGGTAATGGCAACGCCAGTAAAGAGCAAGTTGCGGCTATGCTGGAAAATGAATTTGTACTGGATACCAGCCGTTATTTGGCCGATGCAACGGATGCGCTCGCTACAGCAGTTTGTCACTACTATCAATCTAAGTCGCCTTTGGCTGGCTATGGCGGAAAAGGAGGTTGGGAAGCTTTTTTGAGAGATAATCAGGATCGGATTGCCTGATGGGTAATCCATGGTATTTTGGTTGCTTTCAAGAACCCAAAATCAGGGACGGCTGTTTCCGCTATAACAAGTTTAAGACTATGCGTATTCTATCCTTTACAGCCTTTTTGGCAACCCTAGTCGTATTTGCCTGCGGCCCCTCGGCGCCCGATCCCAGTCAGGTCCCGGCTCACTATCGCATCCACCCTTTTGATGAAGAAACACAGACTTTCAAGCTGGATGAGCTGACCTATCTCGGCAACCAACCTACCGACCCGGAAACGGGAGAGATTATGCCCGAACCCATAAGAGATTGGACATATACAGACCAGAAGGGACAAACGTTCACAAACAAAGATTTGCTAGGGAAAGTCTATGTAGCCGATTTTTTCTTTGCCTCTTGTCCAACCATTTGCCCCAGGGTAAAGCAGCAACAATTGCGCGTGCAAGAAGCATTTGCTGACGAAGCTGACTTCCGGATGGTGTCCTTTACCGTTGACCCCAAGCGCGACACAACTGGTCGACTCTTTGATTACGCAGATCGTCTTGGGGTGACCGACCACAATCGATGGAGATTCCTGAGAGGAGACAAGCTATTCACCTATGAAATGGACGAAGACTATCTCAGCATAGCCGAAGAAAACCCTGATGCTCCAGGCGGGTTTGATCATACGGGCTATCTGGTTCTGGTAGATCGGGAAGGCATGGTACGTGCCTATGCCAATGGTACCGATCCTGAGGCAGTGACGCATTTTATAGATGACGTCAAAATACTGTTCAAGTAATCGAGCTGCACAGACGGAGACCTACAACATGCCGAAGTACCTAATCGTTACCTTTGCAGAGATGATAAATCCCGTAAAAATTCAACTACTCTTATGGCTGGTTGGCGTGTTTTTGCCACCGTGCTTGCAAGCACAAGGTGATCCCATTACCGAGTCTCAACTTGCCATAGAAGGACGTTTCGTACAAGCCAAGCAGGCCGCATTATTGGGTCAGATCGACGAGGCCATCAGCCTCTTTTCTGCTCTAGCTGAAGATGATGAAGAGAATCCTGTTATCCAATTCGAGCTCGGGAGACTCTACTACAGTAAGGAAGAACTCAACACAGCCATTGATCATCTGGAGCAAGCCTGGGCGTTAGAACAGCAAGATGCATATGCCTATTTTCTGGCAGAAATGTATGAGTCTGCGGGTAGGTATCTGGAAGGTGCAGAACTGATGGAGACCCTGATAGATGATCATCCAGAAGAAGTGGATTTGTATCTAAAGCAGATTGAGTTTTTAAAGAAGGCTCAACGCACGAATGATGTCATTGGAGTTTACAATAAGCTGGAAGGCCGCCTGGGAGTTACTCCTTTTGTGAGTCGCGGTCGGCACAATATCTACTTAGAAAGCGGAGACTTTCGCAAAGCTGAACGAGAACTAACCAGACTCATCGATGCCTTCCCCAATCAAATGGAATACCGTCATCTCTTGGCTGGGTATTACCAATCACAGGAAGAAGACACTAAGGTGCGAGAAACCTATGAAGAGATTCTGAGATTAGAACCATCAGATGTTCGGGCACAATTGGCGCTTCAAACCAGTAATCCAACTACAGAAAGTGGTGACGAGGTCCTGGCACTCATCGGGCGCACGGACGTAGATCTGGATCTCAAAATTGGGCGCTTGCTACCATCTGTTCAGGAAGCACAGCCCAATGGGGATACTGAAGAACAAAATAGACTAGATGCCTGGTTGGCAGAGCTCGTACGCGTACACCCAGACGAGGCCAAAGCGCTGGCATTGCAGGCAGATCACTTTTATTTGACGGCCCGGTATGACCATGCTGCCGATGTATATGATCAAGCCCTGGGCCTGGAGGAGGGTATTTATGCCGTATGGGAGCAATTCCTGGTTTCCCTATACCTGGATCAGCAAATGGTAAGACTTCGCAATCGCGGAACAGATGGGCTGGATGTGTTCCCCAACCGGCCCAGACTATACTTGTATCTGGCTTTGGCCGAAGCATCACGTGCTAACTTTAGCGAAGCGGAAGGTCTCGTTAGCGAAGCACAATTAATGAGTCGTGGATCGTTGGAAATGGCCCAGGAAGTCAGCCGACTTGAGTGGTTGTTAAACAAGCTGCAAACCGAGGATGATGAAACACTGAGTCCATCAGTTGCCGGCCAAGACCCATTTACAGATTATCTACAGGCCAGGGTGTTACTGGCTTCAGGTGAAGTC
>JBCBVN010000145.1:0-10414 GCA_039817625.1 Bacteroidota bacterium | reverse complement strand
AGTAATACTTCTACATCAGTATATTTCGGAACAAGCATGAAATTGACCCGCCCATCGTACCACTTAATGGCACTGCTTTCTTTTTCTGTACGAAAACGATACCTAGCCTTTACCTGCCAATGATCGGGGTAGTTGACGGATGCATCATTGCCGTAATCAAAATCTAAAATAGCGTTATCAGCATCCAGACTAGGGTCATTATCGGTTCTGCCAATGACAGCGGGGGTGAAGAAAATATTCCAATCTTCTTTATTGCCCCAAGGTGGATAAACGGCTGCCCCGTGATTGAGTGTACCGGTGGTCTCGGTGTAGCTGGTTGTGCCGGATATGGCTAGGAATCTATTTTCCAAGGCCTGCTTCCGTTCCGTATTTTCCTCGTCTACCAAATCCCAAATGGGTCGCAGCGAATGTTCTGTAAAATCAACGAGTGCGGGATCTTGGTTAATGGTTTCCAGCCAATCGCCATAGGTGTCAGGATCGGTTACCATCAGTGGTGCTTTGGTTGCGTCACCGCCAATGGTTTCGATACCGGTTTCGGAGTGGGTCGAGCTGACGCTTTCTTCAGAATAGTAAGAGGAGTCGACCGCTACTTTGGCACTCGAAAACAGGTTGTTATAACTTGCCTTTACCGATGCTTTAATGGCCATTTTACTGCTGACTGCCGATTTTTCCACTGTAGCAAAATAGCTATTTCGCCCACCGAGTACAATCTCAGCTAAAAAGTGGGTGCCGTAGGCGGCAAAAAGTGCGTCGATAGCTTCCGCTGAATTATCATCTGCGTTAAGCAAACGTTTAAAGCTTGGATCCAGACGGTTCAGCAAGTGATCATTGTCGGGCAAGGCCAAGCGATAAGATCGGGCCAGGGTAGTAAAGCGGGTATAATAATATTCGTTACTGCTTCTTTTTTCCTGATTGAAAGCAAATTTGGCCTCGCCAGAATAGTATTTATACCTACCCGAAATTTTGGTATTAATATCCAGTTCGGATTGAAACTCAGAGACGGTGCCACCTTCTATATAAGCATTTTCTGAGGTGTGTTCTTCTATCAGTGAAACGACTGAAGGCACCACATAAGCCTTGCCGTTTATAGATGCGTTGTAAGTTTCGGTGACGTTGGCATTGTCGAGTATTGCAAAATCAAGAAAAAGACGGGCATTGATCACACTGGCTGGATGAGCATAACGTCCGAATACATCATAGCCTCTTCCTAGGGTACCCAATCCTGGAATCCATTTGATGGGATCAGCAGCACTAGTATCGGTATCACTACTATTTCTGGGCACAGAAGGCGCTGGTTCTAGTGTATTCGGACTGGTCTTTTCCGACATGATTACTTAGGTTTTGAATGTGCTCAAAAGTAGATACCCCTCTCAGATGGGCTTGTTACTTGCTTGATGAGTACTATGCAATTCTAAGTCCCGTCGAGAATCTGTCCCAACTTTTTTTGCGAATAGGGAAATCAGTACTATGAATGAACAAATGGCTTCTACTAAATTTTTTCCTCATTCCGCCAGGCTGCTATGGTATGCAACAAATTAGTCTTCATCGGCAGCTAACATTACTCCAATACCACAGGAGTGATCAGAGAAACTTGATTGTACCCCTTGATTCACTTAAGCGACGAGGAACTGATGGAGCTAGTCCGACTACTTTTCAATTTTCCGGAAATCCCACCATCGAAGGGGAGTGGAGTCATTACGATGTTGAATCCTTTAACCTCTGGACAAATAATAATACCATTGGGTCGACCAACTTTGGAAAATGGAAGAATGGTGATCGCAGCACATTAGATATAGCTTTTAGCTATCACCGGGAACCCGGTCGCGATTTTCTTGGCAATGTCGAGTTGATGTACGAGGATCTAGAAGACCTGCAAGCTTTCTATGACAATCAATTTGAGCAGTCTTGTTCGCCGAGCTCGACTCTTGAGGTATCTCTAGAAACTGTTCAGATCTACCCCAATCCTGTGCAAAATGAATTGTACGTAGCTCGTTCCGAGCTTTCATCTATTGAGTCAATGAAAATCATCGATGCATTGGGGAGAACTATTTTACAAGCACAACATATAGATGAATTCATCCCGGTAGCGAGCCTCCCCAGCGGCTATTAATCCTTATTACTTCGAGCAAATAATCAATTATATACTTCCCGATTCATTAAGGAATAAGGAAGCCTTTTTTAGACTTCCGCAGGTCGGATATTTTCCTTGAATTGAAGGCAACCTCGTGTCTTATCCTATTGTTTCCCCTCCATGACTGAGCAGCAATACTGGACCGATCGCTACATCGAAAACCGAACAGGATGGGACATTGGCTACCCGTCTACACCATTGAAGACCTATATCGATCAGCTGGACAACAAGTCCCTTCGAATCCTGATACCGGGTGCGGGAAATGCGTACGAGGCGGAGTACCTTTTTCAGCAAGGCTTTACTCAGGTCTACGTACTCGATATCTCTCAGGAGCCACTGGCTGCTTTTCAAAAGCGGGTGCCTGATTTTCCGGAAGATCAACTCCTACAGGGCGACTTCTTCACCCACCAGGGCCAGTACGATCTGATTTTCGAGCAAACGTTCTTTTGCTCGTTCTTACCGACTCGGGAAAATAGAACGGCCTACGCCAGGCAGATGAGTCAGCTGCTCAATCCCGGAGGTAAGTTGGTAGGCCTTTGGTTCCAGTTTCCGCTCAACCCAGATGGAAATCGGCCATTTGGCGGCAGCAAAGAAGAATACCTGTCCTATCTGGAACCGTATTTTACTGTCCGAACCTTCGAAACCGCCTACAACTCCATCAAGCCGAGAATGGGCAAGGAGCTGTTTGGGGTGCTGGAAGTTAAGTAATGTCTGCTACGCATCTTTGACTGAACGTTTTATTCATTCAAAGTTCGTTTGATATCTCGTGTGTGGTCTTACGGTTATTAGCAAGGTCTCCACCTGCGTAAGTCTAAATTTTTGAACTTACGCAGGTGGGTACTTTTCTCGTTTATTCACGAATGTACTAAAGGCTTTACCTCCTGCCCGATCAATTCAATGGCTTGCACCAGATGCTCGTGTGATGGGTGTCCAATATCCATATGAAAACTGAACCTGGTGATGCCGCCCAGCGCTTCGCTGTGTCGCTTGATTTTAGCGGCGACCGTTTTGGGATCACCAACCACCAGCGCACCCAGATCGTCTGATTGTTGTTCGAATGAACCACGGGTCATGGGTGACCAGCCTCTTTCCCGACCGATTTTATTCATGGCTTTGGCATAGCCGGGATAAAAAATGTCTTTTGCTGCTTCGGTAGTTTCGGCCACAAAACCGAGCGAGTGGACGCCAACCTCTAGTTCTTCGGGCTTGAAGCCGGCTTGTTCTCCGGCCTTGCGATAGATATCAACGAGTGGTCTGAATCGATGTGTTTGCCCGCCGATAATGGCGACCATAAGAGGAAGTCCCAGCTCGCCCGCCCGAGCGAAGGAAGCTGGTGTACCACCTACGCCTCTCCATATGGGCACTTTGGGTTGGTAGGGCCTGGGATAGATGGCTTGTTCGCGCAGCGGCGCTCTGAAATTACCCGACCAATTCACGATTTCCTGTTCTCTGATCTTCAGTAGCAACTCTAGTTTCTCTTCGAATAATTGCTCGTAATCCTGAAGAGAATAACCGAAAAGCGGGAAGGCGTCTGTGAATGACCCCCGGCCAGCGACCATCTCAGCACGTCCTTTCGACAGCAGATCAAGTGTAGCCAATTGCTGGAAAACGCGAACCGGATCAGCGGCACTGAGTACCGTCACTGCACTGCGCAATTTGATGTTTTTTGTCCGGGCCGCTGCGGCCGCCAGGATCAGATAGGGCGCTTCGTCCAGAAAGTCCTTTCGATGGTGCTCGCCTATGCTAAAAACGTCAATCCCTACGCGATCAGCTACTTCTATTCGCTGCATCAGCTCTTCCAGTAGCCTGGCGTTATCTTCTGCTTGGGCCGTGGGAGAGGCGGCTGCGAAACTATCTATTCCTATTTCCATATCGGGGATTGTGAGAAGAGAACAAGCTATGGGTACAGTAGGGTTCTATGTTGACATTCTGGCTGTAAGTGGGTTAAAAAGGATAGTTGCAGCCAGAATGTGTTGTGATTTTGGCTGTAAGTATGTTTTTTGGTATACTTACAGCCAAAATGATGTGATTTTGATTGAGCACTTAATCGGCCGCAAGAAAGAAATCGAGCAGTTAAACCGGTATTTAACCTCAGCCAAATCAGAGTTTGTAGCCATATACGGACGAAGGCGGGTGGGCAAAACCTTTTTGGTCAGGCAGGTTTACAGTCGTCAATTCAGCTTTCAGCTTACTGGGCTTGCCAATGTAGGAAAGCAGGCTCAGCTTGCCCAGTTTCATGCGGAGTATATTCGTCAATTCGATTTAGAAGAAGATACTGTTCCGGCCAGAGATTGGTTTTCTGCTTTTCGTCAGTTAGTAACTGCTTTAGAGAACCTAGGCCAATCTGGCAAGAAGGTCATATTCCTGGATGAGCTTCCCTGGCTAGATACTAAAGGGAGTAACTTTTTGTCGGGCTTGGAGCACTTTTGGAATAGCTGGGCTAGTGCAAGAGCAGATATCCTACTGGTCGTATGTGGTTCTGCTGCCTCCTGGATGGTCAAAAATTTACTGAACAACAGAGGAGGTTTACACAACAGAATAACCGGCAGAATAAAACTCGATCCCTTTACACTTTCGGAGACCGCTGCTTTTTTTGATAGCAAAGAGATTAAATTTAATCGCTACCAAATTGTGCTGCTTTACATGGTGTTTGGTGGGATTCCCTTCTATTTAGAGCAAATAGACGGTAGTCTGAGTGCCGTTCAAAATATCAATAATCTATGCTTTACAAGAAATGCTCCGTTCAGAACTGAGTACGGTAACCTGTATGCCTCTTTATTTAGTAAACCAGAGAGGCATACGGCTGTGATAGAAGCCCTGGCTAAAAAAAATAAAGGGCTAACCAGAACAGAAATTATCGGAATAACCTCCATATCTGATGGAGGCGGTTTGACGCGTATTTTAAAAGAGTTGGAGGAAAGTAATTTTATTCGCAAATACAGAGCTTTTGGAAGAAAAGAGCGTGATAAACTCTATCAGCTTATGGACCCGTATAGCCTGTTTTATCTCAAATTTATTAAGCAGTCGAGCACCGACGATGAAAATTTTTGGACCAATGCTCTGGAATCGCCAACATTCCGGAGTTGGAGCGGATACGCTTTTGAGATGGTTTGCCTTCATCACGTCAAGGAAATAAAAGAAGCTTTAAAGATCGGAGGTGTGCAGACTAGTGTGTCGACCTGGAATTCTTCTAAAGCTCAAATTGACTTAATTATCGATAGAAAAGACCAAGTGATTAATCTTTGTGAAATGAAATTTTCCATACACCCCTTTTCTATTGATCAGCAGTATGCTGCTAATTTGCGTAAGAAGATTGGAAGTTTTCAAGCCGATACAGGTACTAAGAAGGCACTTTTCCTGACTATGATTACTACCTACGGAGTCAACAGAAATTCTTATTCAGGCATGGTGCAGAATGATTTGCATATGGATATTTTCTTTTAGAATTACCACTTATTATGTCTTCAGTCCAGACAGATCGCCGATTGGCGGCCGTAATGTTCACAGACATCATTGGTTATACGGCCTTGATGCAAGCCGATGAGCAAAAAGCTGCTGCTCAAAGAAATCTTCATCGCCAGGTTTTTGAAGAGGCGCATCAGAATTACCAAGGCGAAATCCTACAATATTTCGGTGATGGTACACTGAGTATTTTTAAGAGTGGGGTAGAGGCAGTGGCTTGCGCCATTGCAATCCAGCAAAAGCTAAATACCGCTGATGGGATTCCCCTTCGAATCGGGTTGCACATGGGAGATATCGTCTTTGATGGAACAGAAATTTATGGTGATGGGGTAAATGTAGCTTCCCGAATTGAAAGTATGGGGGTAGCTGGCGGCGTCTTAATATCCGGCAAGCTCAATAGCGAAATGAGCAATCAGCAGGATATTGGCACAAGCTCACTGGGTTTTTTCAGGCTGAAGAATATTACAGACCCTTTGGAAGTATTCTCTGTAACGAATGCGGGATTAACGGTGCCGCAAAGGCATGAGCTCGGTGGGAAGCGAGTATCGGATCAATATACCATCGCCGTTTTACCTTTCATCAATAGAAGTCCGGACCAGCAGGCTGAGTACCTGAGCGACGGTATGACAGAAGAGATCATCAATGCTCTATCTACCATCGACCCGCTGAAGGTCACCTCTCGGACCTCTTCTTTCTTTTATAAAAATAAAAACCTGCCCCTGCCTCAAATCGGGAGAGAACTACAGGTGAAATATATTCTGGAAGGTAGTGTTCAGTTGGTATCGGAGACCATTCGTATTTCTGCCACTTTAGTGGATGCCAGAGAGGATATTCCACTATGGTCAGAAACCTTGACCAGAAAGCTCGATGACATTTTTGCCGTTCAGGATGAAATGAGCTTACTCGTGGCCGAGAAGTTGCGAGAGCATATTGGTCACTTCGATATTGCCGATCAACTGGTTCCCAAACCCTCCATTGATGTCGATGATTATAATCGATATCTAAAAGCTCGGTATCAGATTCTCAAAATGAGTCATGCCGATATTGATGAAGGCCTGGAGATGCTGGAAAGCATCATCGATCGAAGCCCCGGCTTTGCACTTGCTCATCTGGGGATTCACCTGGGATATACCTTGCTGGGCATGCTGGGTTTTATGCCCGTTTTTGACGCATTTACCAAGGGCAGGCCCTATCTGGATAAAGCCATCGCACTGGATGATAAACTCCCGGAGGTTCAGCTCAATCTGGCGTACAGAAGTTTTCTGGAAGATTGGGATATGCCGCAGACCTACAAGCACCTCAACTTGTCTTTTGAGCTCAGGCCCACGGTAGAGTATTACCAATCTATGTCTTCTGCATTGGTGACGGAGGGGAAATTGAAAGCAGCACATCACTACATAGATATGGCTGTGCAAATCGATCCGTTTTCGCCGATCAATTACAACCTGAAAGGGTTTTTATACTTCGTTGAGGAGCAGTACGAACGAGCCATCGAACAATATGAAAAGAGTCTCGAGCTCAAGCCCGATTCCCAGGTTTCAATTCCCGAAATTGGACAGTCCTATATCTTAATGGGAGAAGCTGAAAAGGCCCTCGATTTCTACCAGAATTTATCTCTGGCAGATAACGATTTGCTAAAACTTGGCGGCATTACTATGGCATATGAAGTTATTGATCCTGAGCGAGCAAGGATGGGTATTCGGACCCTCGAGAAAGAGCTGGATGGCCCTCAACTGGATCGGGCACTTAACGCCTTACTGATGTGTCAGACCTTACTGGGCAATACCGAAAAAGCACTCGATCTATTGGAGCGGTGTATTCAAATGCGGTTGCCCATGATGGTGTATACCCAGATAAGTCCGATACTCAAGCCATTAAGAGGACTAGAGCGATTTCAAAAACTGAGCGAGCAGATTTTTGGTAGTTATCCATTGGTAGACATTCCCAAAAGGAAGTACAAGAAATCGCTCTTTAATGCCGAGGAGCTGACCATTCAACAACAGAAACTAAGTCGGTACATGGAACAAGAAGAGCCGTACCTGGATGCGGGATTATCTCTTCGGGATCTGGCGGCCAAACTAGACATGCCTTCAAACTATTTATCGCAGCTACTCAATGAAGGCTTCGGGCAAAATTTTTCGGAGTTTGTAAATGGCTACCGCCTGGCAGATTTTAAGTCTAAGGTTGTTGACCGTCAATATAGCCACCTGACTCTGTTGGGTTTGGCCTATGAAAGTGGGTTCAATTCCAAAACGGTCTTCAATACCTACTTTAAAAAGGCTGAAGGTGTGACGCCGGCTGCTTATCGAAAGAAAATGATGCAGGAATAAGTTCGGATTTCTAAATCCGAACGACTGGCCATCTGATTGGGTGCTCTTTTGTGGTATCAACAAAACCACATAAACATGACCACCAAAAAGATGATTGCCGCTGTACTGACTCGCTATGGCGCACCTGAAAATATCAAAATTGCAACTCTGTCTGTACCTAGCCCCAAAGCCAATCAGGTATTGGTCAAGGTGAATGCCACACCCGTAACGGCAGCCGATACGATGATGCGGCAGGCGATTCCGCCCATATCGAGGCTGTTTTTAGGATTCTCCAGACCGCGCAACAACATCATGGGTACCGGTTTTGCGGGAGAGGTCGTTGGTCTGGGTGCTGAAGTCAGCAATTTTGAAATTGGCGACCGCGTCTTTGGCGAAAGTGGCATCGGGTTCTCAGCCAATGCCGAATACGTCTGCGTAGATGAAGATGGAGTCATTGAATTGGCACCAAATACCCTCTCAGACGAAGAAGCTGCCACCATTGGTGATGGGCCTATGACCTCTTACCATTTTCTAAAGACGTTGGGCCAGGTAAAGGCCGGCCAATCGGTGCTCATCATTGGAGCCTCTGGCAGTCTGGGAACGGCCGCTGTTCAGATAGCCAAAGCGCTGGGCGCAAAAGTGACTGGTGTTTGCAGTGGTCGAAATGCAGAACTGGTCAGGTCGCTTGGCGCACAATCAGTGATCGATTACACGACCACCGACTTTAGGCAGAATGGAGAGAAGTATGATATTATCTACGATACCATCGGTATTTCTTCCTTCAGAAAATGCCGATCTTCTCTGAGCGAACGAGGTATTTATATGTCTCCCAGATTGGGGTTTTCTCTCTTGCTGGATTTGCTATTCACCCGATTTTTCTCCAGGCAAAAGGCGCGTTTTGATGCGACGGGTATGCGCTCTCCAGAAATGCTGAGAGGATATCTGGCGGACATAGTCGAACTGGTTGAACAAGGCCAATTGGAAGTGGTCATCGACAAGAGATATCCACTGGAAGAAGCCGTGGCTGCCCATCGGTATGTCGATAGTGGCCGCAAGCGGGGGAATGTGGTGTTATTGGCGCATTGAGGGTGAGGTTTCCGGTCCGATGATAGCTGAGTTGGCCTGCGGAAGTCCGAAATAAAAACAATGGCGAACCAGGATGAAACCTAGTTCGCCATTAGGGTCGAGAGGATTAAATATAGCTCACCATAGGATGGCTCCAAACTCCGGATTCAGCGGTTTGCCGGGCATATTCACTGAAGTCGGTAGCCGGTCGGCCGAGAACTTTTTGTACATCTTGAGATATGGCTTGGTTGTCGGGATTGGCGAGCACTTCCTCAAATAAGTATCCCAGTAACCAGGCGTAGCCATCGGGCAGTCCTGCTTTCTCCAGACCGTTGCGGTATTCTTCCATCGTAATCGGATGGTAGGTAATTGACCTTCCAGTGGCAGAAGCAATTTCTTCTACTACTTGTGGGAAAGTCAGTGCGCGAGGGCCTGTGATCTCAAAGGTCTGGCCATCATAGTCGTCCTGGATAAGTGCCTGGACTACCACTTCGGCTATGTCGTTCACATCGACGAAAGGAATCTGGACATGGGGCAAAGGCAGTGCTACCTGGCCGGTCATAATCGGTTCCATGAGGAAGCTTTCGCTGAAATTCTGACTAAACCAGGAGGCTCTGACCAGCGTATATCGCAATCCGGATTGCGCTACGATCTGCTCGCAGGCTTCGGCTTCTTGTTCGCCCTTGCCGGAAAGCAGCACCAACTTTTTTACGCCTTCATCTGCAGCGGCCTGAGTGAAAGCCAGTATGGCTTCTTTAGCGCCTGGAACGGCCAGGTCGGGGGAGTAAACGATATAAGCTTTGTCAATGCCTCTGAGGGCCGGAGCGAAGGTGCTGTAATCCGTCCAGTCGAAGCCGGGTTGCTGCCTGCGGCTGCCGATGCGGACCTGGTGGCCTAGTTGTTGAAGAAGTGTGACGACTCGGCGACCTGTTTTTCCGGTTCCGCCGGTGACGAGAATGTGATCAGTCATGATATATTGAATTTAATTGGAGTTGATAATGATGATGTTGATAAACTGGTCGAATAAAGAAGACCAGTTGATTTTTACGACTACTTCAGAAAGGCAGCCAGTATGGCGAGTACAAAGGATGCTACAGCAGCTAGTGTACGCAGCCAGTGAAATCGATTCCATTTATGTTCGTAAAGAGCACGGAAATTTTTGGCTTTGCTCGGCTCCATATCTACCAGTTCCAGAATCTCGAGCTGGTCATTTAAAGGGACATTACCAAAGGCCGTGATGCCGAAGGTGCCGATGAGATAGCAGACTGTGGCTGCCAGAAAAAGCCAAAATGCGAGATGAGCGGGGGAGAACTGAATGGTGCTCATGCCCAGAGCAATCAACGGACCAAAGAAAATGGCAAAGAAGGCCGGATTGAGAATGGCCCGGTTAATTTGCTGCATGTTTTCCAGGTAGCTGGCATCTGAAACCCGCTGGGTGCCGGGGATG
>JBCBVN010000144.1:0-10416 GCA_039817625.1 Bacteroidota bacterium | reverse complement strand
TATGGCATAGAGCCTGTCTAAAAACAGCCGTGTGGTCATCTTTTAAGTTCAAGATGTTGTTGTGAACATAGCTGCATTTTAAGATGCCTTTTTTTGAGTCTAGATAAAACATGCATTATGGCCTTCGATCTCGACCTGGTCAGGAACGTTTACAACGACCTTCCTAACAAGATAGCAACCGCTCGGAGAGCGCTAAATCGCCCACTCACGCTAACAGAAAAAATACTCTACTCTCACTTACATCCGGAGAGCCCAATACGCAACTATGCCCGTGGAGAAGAATATGTATTTTTTGCTCCAGACCGGGTTGCCATGCAAGATGCAACAGCCCAGATGGCTCTCTTGCAGTTTATGATGGCCGGTCGAGACAAGGTAGCCGTACCTACCACCGTCCATTGCGACCACCTCATCTTAGCTGAACATGGCGCAGACTCAGATCTGAAGCGAGCCAACGATGTCAATGCGGAAGTGTACGATTTCCTGGCCTCTGTATCGGACAAGTATGGAATAGGCTTTTGGAAACCTGGTGCAGGCATCATTCATCAGATCGTACTGGAAAATTATGCCTTTCCCGGCGCCATGATGATTGGTACAGATTCTCATACACCTAATGCCGGAGGCCTTGGCATGATTGCTATTGGAGTAGGTGGTGCAGATGCTGTCGATGTGATGGCAGGCATGCCCTGGGAATTAAAACAGCCAAAGCTTATCGGAGTCAAGCTGACGGGTAAATTGAGCGGTTGGACCAGCTCAAAGGATGTCATACTAAAGGTGGCCGGAATACTGACGGTAAAGGGTGGAACCGGAGCCATTGTTGAATACTTTGGAGATGGCGCCCAAAACCTGAGTTGTACAGGAAAAGGGACCATCTGCAACATGGGCGCTGAAATCGGAGCCACAACCTCTACCTTCGGTTACGACGAGAGCATGAGCCGATATCTTCGAGCTACAGGACGCGCCGAAATTGCCGATCTGGCCGATCAAATAGCTGAGCACCTGACCGGTGATCCAGAAGTTTATGCCGAACCGGAAAAGTACTTCGACCAGGTTATTGAGATCGATCTGGACACCCTAGAGCCACATATCAACGGCCCATATACCCCCGACCGTGCCTTTCCTATTAGCGAGTTCGCAGCCGCAGTTGACGAGCATGGCTTCCCTCCAGTCCTGGAAGTCGGACTTATCGGAAGCTGTACCAACTCCAGCTACGAAGATCTAGATCGGGCAGCGAACATCGCCAAAGATGCCGCCGACAAGAAACTAATCGCAAAAAGTGAGTTCACCATCACGCCAGGATCTGAGCAGATTCGGTATACCGTCGAGCGCGACGGTATTCTCCAGGCATTCGAAGACATTGGTGGGGTCGTGCTAGCCAACGCTTGTGGACCATGTATCGGCCAATGGGCAAGACATACAGACGACCCAGATAAGGCCAACTCCATCATCACAAGCTTCAACAGGAATTTTTCCAAGCGAAATGATGGTAACCCACAAACCAGAAGCTTTGTCGCCAGTCCCGAAATTGTGACCGCCATGGCCATTTCGGGCTCTATGAAGTTCAACCCCGTGACCGATACCCTGATCAACGAAGAAGGGCAAGAAGTCAAATTAGAGCCTCCACATGGTGATGAACTCCCACCAAAAGGCTTCGATGTGGAAGATCCGGGCTATCAAAAACCAGCTGAAGACGGCAGTAGTATTGTCGTTAAAGTAAATCCGGATAGTGACCGCCTACAGTTACTCGACCCCTTCAAAATTATTACCGCAGACCAGGTGACAAATATGCGGATCCTGATAAAAACCAAAGGTAAGTGCACCACCGATCACATTTCTATGGCTGGACCATGGCTCAAGTTCAGAGGCCACTTGGAGAACATCTCCAACAACTGCCTGATCGGAGCGGTCAACTACTACAATGAGGATACCAATAACGTTCTGAATTATCTCAGCAATGAGTATATGGCGGTTCCTGAATCGGCTAAACTCTATCGGGAAAACGGTATAGGAACTGTAGTCTTTGGGGAAGAAAATTACGGTGAAGGGAGTAGTCGTGAGCATGCCGCTATGGAACCTCGCTGGTTGGGTGTGAAAGCAGTTATTGTAAAAAGCTTTGCTCGGATACACGAGACCAACCTCAAGAAACAAGGCATGCTCGCCTTGACTTTTGCAGATCCAGCAGACTATGATAAAATTCGCCAGGATGATTTAATCAGTATTCTTGGGTTTGAAGACATGGAGCCCAAGAAAAATCTGACTATCCGCCTGGATCATGCTGACGGCACACAGGATAGCTTCGAAGTCAAACATACCTACAATCAGGCTCAGATTGATTGGGTCAGATCGGGTAGCGCTTTGAATAAGATTCGTGAAGAGTTGAGTTAATCCGAGTGCTAATCAGGAATTATCTAGTGCCTCGGCAGGCGGACTTATCGCAACCAGTTTCGAGCGGACTCTCCAACGGTCATCAAATACAGATTTGTAGATGACCTCGAATTGCGGTTGCTCTTCTCCTGTGTAGAATTCAAAACCTTCCTTAAAGCCTCCGGCCTCATAGGCCGTAAGGTTAAACAATTCTACCTCCTCCCCAGCTGGAATAACTTGATTTGGCAACAATATATCGCTGGTAATATTCGCTAGCTCATTTATCATTTGGTCAGCGACTTCCTGACCAAGTGACAGTTCAAGAGCATCTAGCCATATGCCGATCTCCTCTCCTTGGCAGATTACCTTAAAATCTTCAATTATGGCTGGCCCAACTCCGACATTGGTCGCAATAAGCGCAATGCTATAAAAGCCGGCTGGCCGGACTTTCATCTTGCACTGAAAATCTAAATTGGGCCACAACTGAGCCTTTTCCGCCTTAGTTGCCAGCTCCTGTTGCTCAGCCAGCAGCTTTGTCTGGTAAATTGATACAACCAAAGCACACAGTGAAATTATAGTGACAGCAATCGTTGTTATTGTTTGAAGGCGAACCGTACTTTTCATAATTCTAAAGTAGGACGATTAAAGCTGTGCGACCAATTTACTTTCGACCAAATAGTCACTTCTCTCGTCCAAACCTTAAGCCTGTTCTAGCTGTATCTTTAGCACAACCTTTTTATGCTCGGACAAACCACTAAGCTCGCCCAACAGCAGAAACTGTCACCCCGACAGATTCAGCTGATGAATTTGGTACAGCTCTCGGTTGTAGAGCTCGAGCAGCGACTCAAAGAGGAATTGGAGGCCAACCCCGCTCTGGAAGAAATTAGCCCGGCTGAAGCCGACCGCACCAGTAGAGAAGACGAATACGGAGATGCTGAGGAACGCAACTATGAGTTGGATGAGTACCTCGAGTCGTATATCGAAGATGACCCATCGAGCTATAATCAATCCAATGAGCGATCAGAGCCTGATGCGGCACGAGCCCTGGCCATAGAGGAACGCTCATTCTTTGAATACCTCGAAGAGCAGCTCGCCAACCTGGATTTCCAGAATGAAGACGAGCGAACCCTGGCCGAGCAAATTGTTGGTAGCATAGGAGAGGATGGATATCTCAGGAGAAGAATAGACGCCATCTCTGACGATCTTCTACTGTATCACGACCTCGACATCAGACGCGAGCAAGTATTGGACATGCTAAAACGCATACAGTCCTTTGACCCCCCGGGAGTAGGTGCACGCGACCTCAGAGAATGCCTGCTCATACAAATCAATCAAAAACTAGACCGCGACGAAAACTTGCCCAGTGCCCGCATCGCTGATTTGACCCTTGCGCAGAGGATTCTCGAAAAGCATTTCGAAGCATTCAGCAAAAAACACTACGAGAAGCTTATCCATTCGCTCGATGCCGACGAAGACGAGTTGCGCGATGCCATGGCAGAAATTTTGCGCCTCAATCCCAAGCCCGCTAGCGCATACACAACACCTTCTGGCGCAGGTACGAGCCAAACGGTCATTCCAGATTTCATCATCAACAAGAATGAAGACCAACTGGAACTGCGCCTCACGGCTAGAAATGCTCCTCAGCTTAAGCTAAACGACCAGTATCAAGATATGCTGGCCCAACTGCGAAGAGATCGAAAAGAAGCGGCAAAAGCCACAAAGTCAGAGCGCGAGGCCGCAAAATTTATTCAGGAAAAATCCGAAAATGCCCGCTGGTTTATAGATGCTCTACAGCAGAGATTCCAGACTTTGTATAGTGTGATGCACCAAATTTTACGCTATCAAGAGCCCTTCTTTCGCAGCGGTGACGAAAAGCAGCTCAGGCCCATGATCCTCAAGGATATAGCAGAACCAACAGGCCTCGACATCAGTACGATCAGCCGGGTTGCCAATAGCAAATATGTACAAACCCCTTACGGAACTTTCGCGCTCAAAAAGTTCTTTAGTGAGGGTATGACCAAGTCTGATGGCGAGGAAATCAGCACCATTGAAATTAAAAAGGTCCTGGCCGAAATTATCGCCGCCGAAGACAAGCGCAAACCAATGAGCGATGGCAAGCTTCAGGAAGCACTAGAGGAAAAAGGCTATCCTATAGCCCGCAGAACAGTAGCCAAATACAGGGAGCAGCTAAATCTGCCTGTAGCTCGACTTAGAAAAGAATTATAAATCCTTAACAACGCATTAACCCCCACGGGCACACCCTTTGCGTCTCAACCAGCGTTAGTCCTTTGTAAATCTAAAATCAACCATGATCAAACGACTGAGTTCCCTATTCGCCATTGTTTTGATTTGTACTTCCGCAGGTCTCTATGCCCAACCCGGCGGGGGAGCAAACAGCTATCTAACTGCTGCCGACTCTGATCCTGCAGCACTACGATTAGTCGAGTCTCTTCGTGCCAAGTACGAAGGTTATACCACCATCGAAGCCGACTTCCGTCTGGAGATCGACATCCCTGGCAGTGAAGTAGAAACTCAAAATGGTTCGTTGGCTCGTCAAGGCGATAAATTCCACTTTCAACTCGGTCCACAAGAAGGTATTTCCGATGGCGAGGCCATTTACTTCATTCTTCATGGTAGCAAGGAAATACAGATTAGCGACCTTCCCGAAGAAGGGGAAACCGACGGTTTGCTCACTCCACAATCTATATTCAGTTTTTACGATTCCGGCAGCTTTGTCATCTCGCTTCAGGGTGAAGAAACCCAAAGCGGTCGTGTAGTACAAGTACTAGAGCTTAAGCCTGTCGACCGGGACAATAGCGACTTCACTAAAATGCGCATGCTGGTAGATAAAAACCGAAAGGAAGTGGTCAAAGTCCTTGCTTTCGGCCGCGATGGTAGTCGCTTCACCTTCTATCTCGACAACACCAAAGCCAACGGAAGTATTCCCGCAGATCGTTTTACCTACAACAAGGCCAATTACGATGGGTATTACGAGACAGATTTGCGATTCTAAGCATTTGTTCCTACACCCACAATTGAGCAAATTCCAGGAAGGGAGTCTAAATGATCCATTCCTAAGGTCTTTTCTATACCAAGTGGGCGTCTCAACACTCTCTTCTCTGCTTTTATATCTTTAGGCCCATTAAGCCCATAGATTAAAACATGAGTAACGAGGATCTAAAGCAGGAGATACGAGACCTGATCAGCAAGAATCGTACAGAGCAGGCTATAGAGCGTTTGTCCAATGCACAGTTTAGCCAGGTAGACAAGGAGCTGATCATACTCAACAGTCAATATAACCGGGTCCAGGAAGAAATAAGAATGAACCTCATCTCCAGAGACGAGGCGGATCGGAAGATCAATACGATAAATAAGTCATTGCTGGAACTATCCGAGCGCATTCAAAAGGGAGATAATGACCTGGCCTCAGTATTAGCTAAACGCGCTGGCGAAAAATCAAGCTTTCAAAAGTGGTGGCCGCTATTACTTATTCCCGTTTTCCTTGTTGGTATTTATTGGGTCGCAGCCGGTGGGAATCAATCTGATGAGCAAATAAAGGAAAATAAAGACGATCCCCAGAAGGATACTGGTCAAGTATCAGAGATTAATCAAGATTCCATTGATCAATACAATTTATCCTTAGAGCGTCGCCAGGACTCCATCGCTGACTACAACAATAGAAATCCACCTCCACCTACCACCATGAAAGTTAAGTTCGTGCTCAGGCAGCTCGAAGTCATTAAAGATGGTGACAGCCTTGATGATGGAGACTTTACTTGGTCATTTAGAGTAAATGGCCAGGTCATCGAAAGTCGCAGTAGCGAATTTAATCTAGGCAATGAAGATGTAAAAAACTTTAACCGAGAGTACACCGTTAGTCTGCCCATAGATTCAGGTACTATAAACTTCGATGCCAGCATCGTGGAAGTTGATGGTGGATTTAACGGGAGTAACGATTTCATAAACATAGACTCTAGTTACTCCAACCCATTTCTGAGAGGGCTTCAAGTAGGCCAAAGACAAGACGATAGCAAAGTAGGCACTCACCGTGATGGTGATCCACAAGTTCAGGTGCACTGGTCGATAATACGTCTCGAGTAGCAGGCTCATCAGAGGCCTTTGCACCCCGGTAGCGCATACTCCATTGTATCGAGCGTAGAGACTTTCAACCCTTTTCCCATAAAAGCGTTACTTTTGCAGCAACAAGACTTACCATCTCAGAGAGGGAACCACTCGGTTCCCTCTTTTTTATGGCTCATACCATTCAAAGTATTCCACCTTTTGGAAGAGAGAATCACTGACATACTGGAACAATATTTCGCGGAAGAACCCAACTTCCAAGATTGCTTTCTGGTCGACATCAACCACAGCAGCAACAAGCTGGAGGTTTTTGTAGACAGCGATTCAGCCATGACTTTCGACAAGTGCAGACGCATAAGCCGCAAGCTGGAAAAAGACTACATGGATGTCGAACAACCGCTGGGTGAAAAGTACATCCTGGAAGTAAGTAGCCCTGGCGTGAGCAGACCTTTAAAGCTGTGGAGGCAGTATGTCAAAAATATTGGACGCACTGTTGAGGTACAGCTGAAAGAGGGAGATAAGTATAGCGGCCAACTAAAAACAGTAGAACCCAGCCATATAGAGTTGGAGGCCAAGGTGCGCCGAAAAGAAGGTAAGCGAAAAGTGACCCGTGTCGAAGAAGTAGAGATACCATTCGATGCCATCAAAAAAACCATTGTAAAAGTGACGTTCTAGTTATGATGAATCTAGTCGAGACGTTCAGCGAATTCAGTGCCGGTAAGGCCATCGACCGCCCAACCATGGTGCGTGTACTGGAAGATGTATTTCGAACACTGATCCGTAAAAAGTACGGAACAGACGAAAACTTTGATATCATTGTCAATACCCAGAAGGGTGACCTTGAACTTTGGCGTGTACGCGAGATCGTACAAGACGGCGAGGTAACTGACGAGTTGAGCCAGATTTCTATCTCAGAAGCAGAAGCCATAGACGACGACTATGAGATCGGAGAGGAGTGTTACGAAAGACTACAACTGGAAGATTTTGGTCGCCGCTCCATCATGGCTGCCCGCCAGACCCTGATCAGCCGTATCATGGAACTGGAGAAGGACGAAATTTATCGCCAGTACACCGAGCGTGTAGGTGAGCTCGTCTTGGGTGAGGTTCAGCAGATCCTCAAGCGCGAAATCCTGGTACTCGATGATGTCACTGGCATAGAGCTGGTGATGCCGAGAACAGAGACCGTACGCGGCGACTTTTTCCGCAAAGGGGATATGGTTCGCGGCATCATCAAAGAGGTACAGATGCGCAACAACAACCCGGTGGTTATTGTCTCGCGTACTGATGAGCGTTTCCTGGCCAAGCTCATGGAGCAAGAGGTGCCCGAGATTGAAGATGGACTTATCACCATCAAAGACATTGTACGCCTACCTGGCGAGCGGGCAAAGGTCTCTGTAGAAAGCTACGACGATCGCATCGACCCCGTAGGTGCTTGTGTAGGCATGAAAGGATCTCGTATTCACGGTATCGTTCGCGAGTTGCAGAACGAGAATATTGACGTGATTCCATTCACTAACAACATTAGCCTGTATATACAGCGTGCGCTCACACCGGCCAAGGTCGCTAATATAGACCTCGACCAGGAGCAGCGTCGGGCTAAAGTATATCTGGAACCAGATCAGGTCTCACTAGCTATCGGTAAGGGCGGCACCAACATTAAACTGGCCAGCCGAATGACGCAATACGAGATCGATGTATTCCGCAATAATGAGATCGAAATCGACGACGTAGACCTAGAAGAGTTTGCCGACGAGATCGAAAGCTGGGTACTCGACGAGCTGAAGGCCATCGGTTGTGATACCGCTCGTTCGGTATTGGAGCTGACTCCGGAAGTTCTGGTTCGCCGTACAGATTTAGAGGAAGAAACCGTAGCCGCAGTGCTGCAAATTCTCGCCGCTGAATTTGAAGAGAATTAATAAAACACGGCCGGTTTGAATACCCTTTTTCAAACCGGCCGTATATTATTCTCAGAATTATGACCACCCACTAATCGAAGAAATTGTGGAATACCGGTCCTGATCTGAGGTAGCCACCTGCGAAAGTCTAAAAAGACCAAACAAAACTACACCATAATAAAACCTCTGAACACCTTATCTTTGTTACGTTTTTGGCCCCTTGGCCCTTTGCGTCGCAAAACCATCCTTTAAAGATATAATTGAGCCTGACGACTAAGGCATGGTGTCTTATCGATCAGCCTCATAAGCATTTGAATGAGTAAACGACTAGTTAAAATAGCTAAAGAGCTCAATGTAGGCACGAGCACGATTGTCGATTTCCTGACGGCAAAGGGATTCGATATTGAGAATAAGCCCACTGCTAAAGTGGACGACCAGATGCAAGCGGTACTACAAGAAGAGTTTTCTAAATCAGCTTCTGTCAAAAAGGAAGCCGATGCTCTTGTGATTGGCAATCGTCCATCTGGACAGCCAGACGAACCCGCTATACCAGCACCTCCCAAACCGACTATTCCACCGCCGCCGAGCATTCCTACACCGCCGCCGGCAGCTAAGGTAGAAGCGCCAAAGCCAAAGCCAGAGCCCGCTCCTGCTCCCGAGCCAGAGCCCGTCGCAAAGGAAGAGCCTAAGATCGAGGAAGCTGTAGAAGCACCAGCCGCTGAAGAGCAGCCTGCTCAGGAAGCTCCAAAAGTACCTGGACTAAAAGTGCTGGGTAAAGTGGATCTGGATAAGAAACCAAGCGCGCCAAAACCTAAGCCAAAAAAGGAGGCGCCACCAAAAGAAGAGCCTAAGGAAGAGGTAAAGCCTGTGGCCGAAGTAACTCCGGAGCCCGTAGTAGAAAAAGAGCCAGAACCCGTGGAAGAACCGCAGCCTGCTGCTGAGGCAAAAACCGACACGGAAGACAATGCAGGTGGAGAGTCTAAGTCTGAAACGACAACTACGACTAAAAAAGGAGGCCCTGATATACAGGCAGATGCCCCTGAGCTGCGCGGACTTAAGATTCTGGGCAAAATCGAAATTAAAAAGCCAGAGAAGAAGACCTCATCTTCTTCAGGTTCAAAAGATGCCCAAAAAGACGACAACAAGCGCCGTCGTCGCAAGCGCAAGAAAATAACCACCGGCCCCAATACCTCAAGAGCAGGTCAGCGTTCTGGTGGTGGTCGCAACCGCTCTAATAGTAAAGACGAGCCACGCGAAGTCTCTAAAAAAGAGATCGAAGATAAGATTAAGGCCACAATGGCTCGCCTACAGGGCCGGGGTGGCAGAAAGAAAAAACGCCAACGCCTCCGCCGCGAGAATCGCGAGCGCCTGCGTGAAAAGCAGGAAGAGAGAGAAATGAGCATGATTAGCGACAAACTGCAGGTGACTGAGTTTATCACTGCGCAGGAACTCGCTAATATGATGGACGTCAATGTCTCAGAAGTCGTAATGACGGCCATGAATGCTGGTGTCATCGTATCGATCAACCAGCGAATGGATGCCGAAGTCATCGAGTTGGTCGCTGAAGAGTTGGGCCACGAAATTGAGTTCGTGTCTGCTGAGGAAAGTTTGGAACTGGAAGAGGAAGAAGATTGGGTAGATGATCCGGAAGATCTGAAGCCTCGCTCTCCTATCGTGACCGTCATGGGTCACGTAGACCACGGTAAGACGTCTCTGCTCGACTACATCAGAAATGCCAATGTAATTGCCGGCGAAGCTGGTGGTATTACTCAGCACATCGGTGCCTATGAAGTAACCCTGGACAGTGGTCGAGAGATTACCTTCCTTGACACACCTGGTCACGAGGCCTTTACCGCCATGCGTGCCAGAGGTGCAAAAGTTACAGACATTGCCATCATCATCATCGCGGCCGATGATAGCATCATGCCACAGACGAAGGAGGCCATCAGCCACGCTGAAGCTGCTGGTGTCCCTATCGTCTTCGCTATAAACAAGGTAGATAAACCCGGTGCCAATCCCGACAGGATCAAGACGGAACTGGCCGCGATGATGATGATGGCAATGTCTGTAACTTTTGCAC
>JBCBVN010000143.1:0-10473 GCA_039817625.1 Bacteroidota bacterium | reverse complement strand
TTAGGAACTATCCTTCGCTGTGAGTAGTTAATAGAAGCAGTATGCAATACGGTACTGTAATCAAGTCAACGGGAAGCTGGTATCAGGTACGCCTCGAAACGCAAGACAATCAGCTTGTCAATGCGCGAATGAGTGGTAGGTTTAGGCAAGACGATTTGCCCTTGACCAACCCGATTGCCGTAGGAGACAGAGTGGGCGTCGCTTTAGAAACTTCTGGAGATGAGCAAACTGCCGCCATCAAAATCATAGACCCGCGCACCAACTATGTGGTGAGGCAAAGCCCAAGGCGCAAGCATGATTTGCACCTACTAGCCAGCAATATCGATCAGGCTATCTTAATAACAACCATTAAAGAACCTGAACTCAAGCTCGGATTTGTCGATCGATTTTTACTCATGACCGAACCCTTCAGTATTCCAACAGCTTTGGTGATCAACAAGGAGGACCTGCTCAACGAAGATGCTATGGAGATGTACGAGGGCTTCGCGGGGCTGTATGAGAGCATTGGCTATACCGTCATGCTGGTCAGCGCCGAAACCGGAACAGGAATCGATGAATTCCGGGAATTGCTAAAAGACAAAAGAAGTTTGCTCAGTGGGCAAAGCGGAGTGGGCAAATCCAGTTTGATCAATGCCGTTCAGCCAGACTTATCTCTTCGCACGGGCGAGCTCAGTGACTATAGCGGAAAAGGCCAGCATACGACCACATTCGCCGAACTTTTCGAACTCGATTTCGGCGGAGAATTGATCGATACACCTGGCATCAAAACGCTATCATTCAACTATCTCGAACCGATAGACGTAGCTCATAATTTCAGAGAAATTTTTGAGCTTTCACCCGATTGTAAGTTCGGAGGCAGTTGTCTTCACCGAACAGAGCCTGGCTGCGCCATTAAAGAATCTGTAATGGCAGAAGACGGGCAAGTCAGTGAGCTCAGATACCAATCTTACCTGACCTTATTGGAAGAGGTCGAAAGTCAAAATTACTGGGAGCGTAAAAAGGTGTAAGGCCAACCGCAAAAGGCTTGTTATTTTGCAACTTGGTGATTGTTCCTTTGTTTTATAGCCGGAGTCGATTGATATACTATGATCAAGAAGCTACCGAAAACAAAACTTACCATTGCTCATGCATGTACCCGAGCTTCTTGATAGGGCCCTAGATGGAGACTGGCTTAGCGCCGAGGAAGGGGTATTCCTGTTTGAAAATGCAGATACCGCCGAACTGATGTATGTGGGCTTGCGCATGCGAGAACAACGCGTGGCAGGCAACCATGTCACCTGGATCATAGACAGAAACAGCAATACGACCAACGTCTGTGTAGCCAACTGCAAGTTCTGCAACTTTTTCAGACGGCCTGGCCACGATGAATCCTACATAACTTCAATCGACGAGTACAAACAGAAGATTGAAGAGACCTTTGCCTTTGGTGGCGAGCAATTGCTATTGCAAGGTGGTCACCACCCAGATCTGGGCCTGAAGTTTTATGCTGATCTGTTTAGCGAATTAAAGGAGCTCTACCCCAACCTCAAGCTACATGCCCTGGGGCCACCAGAGATTGCTCACGTAGCCAAGCTCGAAGGCATGAGTCACTACGATGTTCTCAAGGAGCTACAGGCTGCAGGCTTAGACAGCTTGCCCGGAGCAGGTGCAGAGATTTTGAGTGATCGCGTAAGAAGGCTCATTTCTCGTGGTAAATGCGGTGGGGAAGAATGGCTTAATGTTATGCGGGCGGCTCACCAGCTACACATGACAACCAGTGCGACCATGATGTTTGGCCACATCGAGACCAACCTGGAGCGTATGGATCACTTTGTTCGCCTCCGACAAGTGCAAAGCGAAAAGCCGGATGGCGCCAAAGGCTTTTTGGCGTTTATACCCTGGCCATTCCAGGACGAGGACACCATCCTCAAAAGAATCAAACGGGCAAGAAATACCGTCACTGGAGATGAGTATTTGCGCATGATTGCCATGAGCCGGATCATGCTACCCAATGTGGTCAACATTCAGGCCAGCTGGCTGACTGTTGGCAAGAAAGTCGCTCAGATGTGCCTACACGCAGGTGCTAATGACTTTGGCTCTATTATGATAGAAGAAAACGTGGTAAGCGCTGCTGGTGCTCGATGGCGATTTACAGCAGATGGTATCCAGGATGCCATACGCGAAGCTGGTTTCGAACCTCGTTTGCGCAATCAGCAATACGAATTCCGAGAGCTGCCCGAACACATGCGCCAGCAAGAATTGGACAAGGAAGCGTTGATTGTAGATTAAATTTCACCCTATGTCCCTCTACGATCAAATACAAGATTGTGTCACCTTTATTTCTAAGCGCACAGACTTTAAGCCAGAAGTTGGCATCATACTAGGTACAGGTCTCAGTGGCCTGGCCGAAGATATCGATGTTGTTCGCGAGTTCAATTACGGACTTCTGCCCTACTTCCCAGCTGCTACTGTTACCAGCCATGCTGGCAAGCTAATTCTTGGCTATCTGGATGGTGTTCCCATTGTGGCTATGGCCGGCCGGTTTCACTACTATGAAGGCTATAGTATGAGACAGGTCACTTTTCCCGTTCGTGTCATGCACGGTCTTGGAATTAAGAATCTCATCATCAGTAATGCGGCTGGAAGCGTCAACGAAAATATCGAAGCCGGTGACGTAGTCTTTGTAAGAGATCACATCAATCTGCATCCCGAAAACCCCCTGCGGGGAGACAACGACGAAAGACTTGGTCCTAGATTCCCAGACATGCTGCACACCTATGACCGGGAGAGCAATGCCTACGGATTAGAAATAGCAGAAAGTTGTGGCTTAAAAGCACATGAGGGCGTTTACCTGGCCATCGCTGGTCCAAATTTGGAAACCCCCGCCGAATACAACTTTGCTCATATTATCGGAGCGGACCTGATCGGCATGTCTACTGTTCCAGAGGTCCTTGTAGCCCGGCATATGAATCTGCCCGTCTTGGTTATCTCTGTCGTGAGTAATAAATGCTATCCAATAGACGAAATTCAAGTGACAACTGTAGAAGATGTCATTGCTACCGTTGCTAAGGTTGAGCCTTGCATGCGTCGATTGATGCCGCTGATCGTCAAGCATCAGCACGAGCTACACACAAAATAAAAGAAGGGCCGACCTTCTGTTTGAAGACCGCCCCTTCACGACTTGGGGATATTAGAGAAAGACGCCGATGGTTAATAATGTATTATCCAATCGTCGGCAGATTGAGTCTATCCCACTGTTTGGAAGCCGGAAAGTCCTACCGTTGTAGACGCCTTCCCGTAGTTAGACACGTAAGCGAATAACGTTAGTCATTATTCAGACTGAGAGCTGTTGTCACTATTCAGTTTGGTGTATTGCTCGAGGTGTATGGTTGCGTCTGTGCGCTTCTGCTCGTGCTTATCGGTCCAGCTGCGATAGCGCAGCACTCCGTTGATGGCGATCTTGCTTCCCTTTTTGAGAGAGTCCATCACGTATTCCCCCTTCTTTCCAAAGGCGACAATGGTATGCCACTCAGTCCGGGTTTGGCGATTGCCTTCCTTGTCTTTGTAATAGTCGTTGGTAGCTAGGCTAAACTTGACAAATGGTGTTCCATCCTTGCTGTTGTACTGCTGAGGGTCGTTGCCTAAATTGCCAATGAGCTGTACGGAATTGCGAATCTGCATGATTTTGGTTTTAATGGAGCGCAATTGCTCCGGCTTATGATATTGCACTGCCCGGCAGGACCGCCCACACCTTCGCAAGAACAGGGGCGATAAAAGGCAGCGATTGACTATGTCTGTGGTCGAGCAAGTAACTTTTCACTCTCAACCAGCGACAAGGCAAAGGTGAAGGCACCAAAATCGATTAGTCGTATTTTAAACGCATATATTCGTTTTTAAATGTTTTTAAACGTTTAAAAATGGATAATATAATCCTCAACAAATTGATAATCAATGTCTTAAATGAAAAAACCTTTTCGCCGGTGGCGAGAAGGTTTTTTCAGAAAAGATTTGAATGCTCAATCCACTTCACTGAATTAGAATGAGCAATATTCATTTAGTCATCCAGCAGTGCTTCCAATCTAGCGAGGCGAGCTTCCAGATCATCGATGCGTTCTTCTTGTGTCTCGATGATTTCTTGCTGCTCTTGGAGCGAGCTAATGGCAAGAACAGTAAGTTGGTTGTAGTCAACGAGCAGAGTGGACTCTCCTCCTTCGCGACTTGCCACCTCGGTCACAACATTGGGAAACAACTCTTGAATATCCTGGGCTAGGAACCCAACATACTCGCGCTTGGTGTTGCTGCGGTAATTGTAACGTCTTGGCTGGAGCTGGGTCAACAGAGGCAGAGTGCCGGCAAGTATGCTGATATTGGTCTTCAGGCGCGCATCGGAAAGGGCGGTATAGTTGCCTGATACATCATCAAAACTTCCCACGACTCCATTGTCCGTATATAACTGTAGATCGTTACTAGAAGGGCTCTGCCAGAACTCCCACTCTGATGTCGGATTACTTTCATGATTAATGAAAAAACCGTTGAAGTCGTGTCTTACCTCAAAAGTTGCGTTGGAGGGAACAGCATTGGGGCCAACAGTTACATTATCGGCGATGATGGCCATATCACCGCTGCCTGCAGAGCCTCCATCTTCTTGTAAGCGCATGCGGGTGTAACCAAAAGTACTACCAACTCCTATAGCTAGCTGTGCCCCACCGTCAGAATCGCCAATATAAAGTAGACCGCCACCTCCATCTTCGCCTATACTAACCGCAGGAACAGCCGCACCTCTTCCAAAATTATTGCCAACAACCAGTTCCTCGTCAGGATTGAGATTATTTATCCCCACATGACCATTACCCAATAGAGATAAAGGCGTGTTTAGAATGGCATCTCCTACATAGTTGAAGTCAAAGAAGGAGTTTTCAGGGTCTGAATTCCCTCCTCCTACAGATTGCCAGTGGGCTCCACTTTCATTACCATATCGGATAGATCCATTTCCGAATCCGTCATTCAAACCTAAATTTATACCAACCTCATTCAATAATTCGACTGAGCCGACAGCCTCTAGCGCTGGTGCGGTGCCATCATTTACAAACTGAGCTCCTGCATTCACATCATCATTAGCATTGACCTGCAGACCAAACAGTCCGGCATCTTCATCTGGGGTAATGGAAAGCATAGCTGAAACTAAATCAGGATACGCTGTAAATGACTGCTGAGTCAAATTTATCGCGCGAGTCTGCAAATTGCCCTCCATGATGTGATTGGCCGTGAACGCAGGTCCGAATACCAACTCGTTAGAGGTCACTTCATATAGCGGATTGAAGAAAGCACCGCCTCCTCCATCTGCAATGAACGTCTCGCCAATGGAAAAGCGCCCTTGACCTACAGAATCCAGATCTGCGGTAAGGCCCATGTAGTATTCTGCATCGGTTGCCTCAATTTCCAGCTGTAGTATCGAACCATTAGAGAATTCAGGTTCGGTACCGTCTACCTTCAGCCTACCGTACATATCGTGCTGCTTAATGCCACTGGTCTCAAAGAAGCGGTTTTCGTACATCGTAGCCGGGTCGTAAATATTAATGGCTTGAGTCGTATCAAAATCATAGGCGTAGATGCCAAACTCGGTTACCTCCCCGACGCTGTTGTAAGAGCTGAGCAAGACGTTGGTCTCGGCCGTATTGCCATCGTAGTTTTCAAAATACATGGAAGGTGCCGTTCCTTGACGACCCTGAATTTTCACCAGATTGTCCATCTCGGCAATCCCTGTCCACCGGTGGGTGTAGAAGTCACCCAGAATGCCCAATTCTCTACGCAAGCTGTAAAGCTCGGTACGGCTACCGCTTCCGGGGCTGGCAATCAGATAGTCAAAATCCATTAAGCGTAGTTTTGGGCTAGTCAGATCGCTGATGTCAGATTCCCACATCCAGCCCTGGTAGCTATCTATTCCCTGAAATTGCTCAAAGGATAGCTTGCTGACTCCATTGTTATCCTCTCCATTCAAGCGAAGGCAGGCACCTAAGCGCAAGTTGTCTATCTGAGTTGTACCGTAGAAGCGGTTGAAAATGCCTAAACCAAAATTGTAGTCTGAAGTAAAAATGGTATCCTGTACTGAAATGATATCCCCGGGAAAGCCTGGAGAATACTCCGTATAGGTCATCGCAAAATCAGTTCCACCAGCCAGGTTTTGATTGCTGTACATACGATGGCCTATCACCGTTTCGGCACCACCTCCTACTATAAGTCTGGCCGCATCTAACTCCAACAAGCTCCCTGCAAGACCTGGACGAAGACGTACATCACCATCCTCGAATTCAATATTCCCGAGGAAAGACTGATTAAATCCACCTCCAACGAATTGTGTAGAGTTGTTAATCGACCAGACAGGCGTACGACCTGAAAGGCCGAATCGGGCTCCACCCAAATTGTAGTTGTACAAAGCAAACTCGGCAGGGTCTTGGTCGCCAAAATTTAGGTCAGCTTCAAACCCATAGCCGTAGCTACCATTATTTTCCTCTTGAATCATGGTAACCCGGGCTGTACTATCCGCTCCCTGTGGATCAATATTGATAAAGGCAGGAAGATCGTCAGACGGCTTGACATCAATGCCACCAATAGTCTCTATTGCCGGGCCATTCGCATTGTGGATTTCTACAGCATATTTATCCGCATTATCTGCATCCACATGCAGGCCTCCGACTCCCTGGTTGGGCTCTGCTAAAATGTATAGCTTGTTGGTCCCTGTCTCGGGAGACGAACCAATGCCTACCTCATCAGCATATTCTGCACCAAGCACAGTTTCTGTCCATACACCGCTGCTACTCAACCCACTCAGGTCAACTGTACCGCCACCATTGGACAACTCCAGGTTATCGCCGTTGAGGGTTAGGGTCTGGATTTCATTGGTGGCGCTTGGGTCTACCGCAGAAATTTCATCTGCAACTATATTGATTCCTACCCCTGCAGTATAAGTGCCAGCAGGGCCTGCTGGACCTTGCTCACCTTGCGGTCCTTGGGGACCGGCTGGACCGACCTGCCCCTGAGGACCTGAAATGCCTTGAGGACCTTGTTCACCTTGGAGCCCCTGAGGACCAGCAGCACCAGGATCACCCTGAGGACCTTGGGGACCCGTTTGTCCTTGGGGGCCTTGCTCACCTTGTGGACCCTGTGGACCTACAGTACCGGGATCACCCTGCGGTCCTTCCGGTCCTTGTATAGGGCCTACGTTATTCCACATACTACCATCCCAGGCATAACCATCACCGTCTGCCGATACGATATATAAATCGCCAGGATTACCCGTAGCTGGAAGATCGCCTACAGTAGGTACAGTACCTAGTAAGTTAATACCCGTGCCAGGATCACCTTGCGGACCCTGTGGGCCGGCCGGACCAATATCGCCCTGAGGGCCCTGGGGACCAGTTTGCCCTTGAGGACCCTGAGGGCCAGCTACACCTTGTGGTCCGGTTTCTCCCTGCGGACCCTGAGCACCTGGCATACCGGGATCGCCTTGAGGGCCAGCTGGTCCCTGAATGGGGCCAACGTTATTCCACATGCTGCCGTCCCAGGCATAGCCGTTGCCATCTGCTGATACGATATATAAATCGCCAGGATTACCAGCAGCTGGAAGATCGCCTACAGTAGGTACAGTACCTAGTAAATTGATGCCCGTGCCAGGATCACCTTGCGGACCCTGGGGGCCGGCTGGACCAATATCGCCCTGAGGGCCCTGGGGACCAGTTTGCCCTTGAGGGCCTGCTGGACCCTGCTCTCCTTGAGGACCTTGTGCGCCTGGAGGAATATTTACTGTATTGCCATTACTTATTGTCAAAGTGCCAGTATTGGGATCGTAGTCTAGTGTTTGGGGCATTCCACCACCACCAGTATTCAGGGTCACACTGTTGCCATCTGTAATGGTCAGCACCCCAGTATTGGGATCGTAAATTAGGTTTTGTAGTTCATCACTTGGGTCGCCTCCGCCTCCATTACCGCTTTCGGTAGCATAGAGTGCATAAGGCACACTTAATAGTTGACTGGCGCCCATATTTATATAACTGGTTCCCCCATTTGGATCTAGGTCGATCTTGATCCAATAGCTATCAGCACCCCAATCTATGGTATTGAAGTCTCCGCTGAGTCCTACACCATTTCCGATGAATAAGTCAAAAACGCCAAGATCAGTAGTCGTCACCTCGTGGCGTTCGCTATAGGCTACCACCCCACTGGCAGAGCCGCGTACGAGACTCACCCGAACAGCAATGTTGTCGTTGGCATAGGCCTCATTCATAGCGTCGCGGGCTACCGCTTGAAATTTAAATCCGGAAGGCGCCTGGGCATAAAGGCCGAATGCGCAGAGCAATAAAAAGAAGGTCAAAAGTTGTTTCATGACACACATGGTATTTAGGTTATGTATGCCTCTTTATGGGTACAAAAGGGTATATGTTACAAGAGAGCTCTCGCGCAAGCGAGAGCTCTCTTGTAACAATGGTAATAGCTCCATTTCGGGACTCGATCTACAAGATATTGTGCGAGGATCTCAGCACTCGGGAATGCTTCGACCTGCGTAAGTCTAATTGATTGCACAAGGCAGACAAGTCTAAATAAACAATTACTCCTCTAGCAGGGCCTCTAGTCGCTCTAATCGCTGTCGCAATTCGGATAGCTCCTGCCCTTGTGCCTCGATGGTCACGGCCTGCTCATCAATGATCTCTTGCTGCTCTTGGATGGCCCGAATGGCCACCACACTGAAGCCAGCATAATCTATACCATACAGCTCGTCGGCCTCTGAATAGTGCACAAACTCTGGGAATACTTCCTTGGCGTCCTGAGCGACAAAACCAATGACTCGCGTCTTATCCTCGTCGCTTAAATAGTGGTAGGTAGAGGGTCGTAACTCATTCACCCGGTCAATGACCGAGCCCAGTCCCTGAATATTATCCTTCAGGCGGCGATCCGAGCTCTGAGTATAGGCACCTGTGTTGGCATTGATGAACCCCCGAAGGTCACCGCCATAGTGAAAGCGAAGTGAGAATCCGTGGGTGATGTCCCAATCCTGGTTGGCGGTACCATCGTCGAAACGAAGGCCTAAACCTACTGCCTGACCTTGCTGATACAGCTCTAGTCTGGCTGTCGGTGTTCCGTTTACACCCAATTCACCGTCGCCGGTTAGTGTCATCCGATCAAAGCCCGTTCCACCTGATGGGCTATAAAATAAATTCAATCTGGCATTAGCTGGGCTACTCGCGGGAAGCCCTGCGATATGCCAGAAGCTATTGGCTGCAGAATTGGTGAACTCCAGTCGGGCGAAGTCATTGCCAACTTCTTCGAGCTTGATTTGCGGATCGAAAATTGTAGAGTTAGACCGAGTGTGGAGCTGGGCCTGAGGAGTGGTTGTCCCAATGGCAACATCGCCTTGTTGATAGAATATATCATTTCCACTCTGCGTCCATGGCGAATCACCGCCCAGACCAGATAGGTTTACACTGCCACCACCATCGGAAAGTGACAAAGTAGAACCACTTAATGATAGGTTCTGAATTTCGTTATTAGGATCAGCATCTGCGTCTTCTGTTCCATCCTGAATGGAAGAGAGGTTAACGCTGCCGCCATTGGTTAAGGAAAGTGTAGTACCACTCAGGTTGAGAAACTGAAGCTCGTCAGTCGGGTCGGAGTTGGCACTCTCCGTTGCATACATGGCGTAAGGCACACTCATGAGCTGGCTAGTTCCGAAATTGGTATAGCTGGTCCCACCGTTGGGATCCATCTCCACCTGCAACCAGTGGTCGTCTCCACCCCAGTTTACAGAGCCTAAATCACCAAACAAAGGCGTGCCATTGCCAACAGCCAGATCAAATACGCCTACATCAGTAGTAGTGGCGGTATGCCGCTCTTGAAAAACCAGCTGCCCATTCGAGAAGCCTCTGCGTACGCTAATGCGCAAAGCAACGTTGGTATTGGCAATCGCCTCTCCACCAGCGTCGCGGGCAACTGCCTGGAATTTAAAAGCGGAAGGTGACTGAGCGTTCAAACCCAGTAGCGTGCAAAAAAGAAAGAAAAGTAGGAAAGCTTGTTTCATGACTAAAGTATTTTGGGATGAAAGAATCCTAATACTTTATGTTTTGCCATGTAAAGGTGTTACACCGAGCAATCAATGAAGTGGAATAGCTCCGCTATTTTCCTGAAAGACCCCTTCAGTCATGAGCCCTTTCTTGCTGACAGACTGAAAATGAATAATGCTTCCTGCCAAAACGGAGGCGAAGCGCTATCAATCATTTCAAACCAATCTGCTGCAGTATGTGCAGCTGCCCGCCAAAGGCTTTGGCAATGAGCTCAGGAGTAAAAGTAGACGCTGTTGGCCCGGCAGCTACAAGTCTTTGATTGAGTAAGACGACCTGATCAAAATAGTCAGGCACCGCCTGCAAGTCGTGGTGAACAACCAGAAGTGTTTTGCCCTCGGCAGAGAGCTTTCGCAGTACCTCGATGATCTTTTCTTCTGTGGGT